>CALFJE010000077.1 GCA_937877545.1 uncultured Selenomonadales bacterium
TTCGGGCTTATCGATACCGAACAGGTCACGAATCAGCGTGAGCCAAAATTTTTGATAATTGGCGCGTTCGCCCGCGACGTTTGCCCACTGTTTGACGAATTCCTTAACACTCATGGTAAATCTCCTCTTGCAAAAATTTTCCGCGTCGATTATAATTCAAACGATTTAAAAACAAAATGCCCCGCGAAATTGCGAGGCGGAAGGTGCTTGCAGGCGGTTTAGCCCCTCGTATATGAATTAGTGAGTCAGAGAATTCAACCGCTATGCTGGTCAGAGCTTAGGCGGCTGTACCTGTGAATATCCAGAGGATTATCAAGGTGATTACGATGATTCTTATGATAATCGTGAACATTCGCTTCACCCCCTTTCCGGGGGCTTTCTTTTTGATTCAAACCGCCCTTTGCCGCAAGGCAACAAGCAGAGCGATTATAAACCATGCTTGACGGATTTTCAAGCGATTTTCACATTTCGGGTTGAAAAAACCTCCCGTTGCGATTATACTTGCGCGGGAGGTTTTAAATTTGGAAGCAAAGAAATTATTTCGAGGATTCTGGACGCTGTTCAAGGGCTATTGGTCGTCGGAGGAAAAATGGAAGGCTCGCGGACTGTTGGCGTTCGTTATCGCGTTGAATTTCGCGATGGTTTATCTGCTGGTTAAGCTCAATGAATGGTACAACACATTTTATAACGCATTGCAGAATTACGAGGCGGATAAATTTTGGTATTTAGTCGGAGAATTCAGCGCGATAGCATTTACCTACATAGTTATCGCGGTTTATGCGATTTATTTACGGCAAATGCTCCAAATAAAATGGCGAACGTGGATGACGCAAAATTATTTAAGCGCGTGGATGAGCGGGCAGACGTATTATAAATTGCAGGACGCGGCGGATAACCCCGACCAACGTATCTCGGAGGACATTTCGCAATTCGTGAATTTATCGCTGGGCTTGCTAATCGGCTTCCTGAAACAGCTGACGACTTTGGCGGCATTCGGCGTGGTTTTATGGGAATTGAGCGGCTCCTTCACGCTGAATCTCGGCGGCATGGAAATAATTATTTACGGCTACATGTTCTGGTTTTCGTTCATATATTCGGGCGTCGGGACGTTCCTGGCGCATAAAGTCGGGCGCAAACTAATCGGCTTGAACTTCGACCAACAAAAATACGAGGCGGATTTCCGTTTTAATATGATGCGCGTCCGCGAAAATTCGGAAAGCATAGCATTTTATCGGGGCGAAGCGGCGGAAATGGAAGGATTTAATTTAAAATTCTCCGCCGTAATAAAGAATTATTGGCAACTCATGCGCAAAACCAAGCATTTAAATTTCTACGTGAACGGATATTCGCAGCTGGCGATAATCGTTCCGCTGATAATGGCGGCACCGCGCTACTTTTCCAAGGAAATTCAACTGGGCGGCTTAATGCAAATATCGTCGGCATTCGGGCGCGTGCAGGACGCCTTGAGTTATTTCGTCGACTCCTACGACACCATAGCAAGTTTGGCGGCGGTAATAAATCGTCTCGCGGGCTTTACGGAGCACATGGAAGAAGCCCGCAACGTTCAGAATAAAATCACGACCGCGCAGGCTCCCGAATTAAAAATCTCTGCTTTGAGCGTATCGTTGCCGACGGGGCGCGAACTGCTAAAAAAATTGTCGCTCGAATTGCAAAACTCCAAAGCCTTGCTCGTGACGGGCGCGTCGGGTTGCGGCAAATCGACGTTGCTCCGAACATTGGCGGGGATTTGGGCTTACGCGTCGGGCGAAATAGGCTTGCCGAGCGGAGCGCGAGTAATGTTCCTGCCGCAAAAACCCTACCTGCCGCTGGGCACATTGCGGCGGGCGTTGATTTATCCGCTGGCGGAGGAAGCCGCGCCGCCCGACGATAAATTAAAGCAAACTCTGCGATTGGTCGACCTGCCCGCGCTGTCGGATAAGCTGGACGCGGCGGAGGATTGGAGCCGAATCTTATCCTTGGGCGAACAACAACGCTTGGCGTTCGCAAGGGTGCTGTTATCCGCGCCCGATTACGTTTTCCTCGACGAGGCAACCTCCGCGCTCGACGAGCCGCGTGAACTCGAAATGTATCAACTCCTGCGCGAACAACTGCCCAAAGTGACGGTGGTAAGCGTGGGGCACCGGTCGACGCTGTTCAAGTTGCACGACACGGAACTTAACTTGGACGGCGCGGGAAATTACATTTTAAGGGAGATTGGTTGACGTGCTTAAAAAAATTTTGCTGACAATCGCGGCGATATTGGTCGCGGGCGGCGCAATGATACTTTACGGAACGTATAAGGCGGCGGACGACTTCGTACAAAAAAACGAGCCGCAACTCCGAGCGTACGCGCAGATGGACGAGGCGGCTCAAAATCAGTATGTGACGGAGCACGCGGACGAAATCCTCACGCAGGCGCAAGCCGAGGCTAAGCCCGAAGACAAGGCGAACGTCGACGTGCTTAACAAAATCAAGGACGACCCCGCCGTCCGTCAAGCAATGAACGATTTGGGGCGGGCGATAATGGCGGCGGCGATTTTGCACTCCGACGAGATCGTCAAGGATTTGAACGCCGCGCTTAAGGAAAAGTTTGAGCAGGAAAAATCTCAACTGACAGGTCGCTTGGAAAAATACGGCGAGGCATTGGAGGCGGCAGAGGCTAAGCTCAAAGCCGCGCAGTAATTCTATCGACAACCGTCATAACGTCGCGGGAAGTGTTCAAGCAACTTTCGACAGCGGCGTAATTTTTTTGCTCAAAAATCTCTCCGAAGTCAATAAACTCGTGAACCATGCGGTGATTGAACTTATTCAGCGCGAAAGTTTGAACGTCCTCGCCGCGAATCGCCAAATCAAAGGAATTCAGCTCATTGGGCGGGCTTGTCGAATAAATATAGCCGCCGTCGCCCTGAATGTTCAAAAAGCACGGGCTCGCCGAATCCTTTGCGCCGACGCATTGCGCGATAAAAGTTTCATATTCAAGGGTGACAACGCCGCTCGTGTCGACGCCGTTAAAGCCGCGATTCGCCGCGTAGGAAACACTCAGCGGGGCACCGAACAAGCCGATAACAAAATTCAAGTTGTAAATGTTGATGTCCATTAGCGCACCGCCGAAAAGTTTCGGGTCGAAGGCGGGAGCAACTTCGCCGCGCTTATAGGCGTCGTAGCGGCTCGAATATTGGGAGTAGTTACAAAGGATAAGTTTCACGTCGCCGATTTTTTTAAGGGCGTCGCGTATGGCGCGGAAATTCGGTTGGTGGAGCGTCGTGATCGCCTCGAACAGGTAAAGACGCTTGCCGAGCGCGAGGTCGATTAAGTCTTGAGCCTGCGCGGAGGACGTCGTGAACGGCTTTTCGAGGATAACGTTTTTGCCGGCGTCGAGGCATTTTTTTGCGTATTCGTAATGGACGGCGTTAATCAGCCCGATGTAAACAAAATCAATCGCGGTATCGTTGAGGATAGCGTCAAGGTCGGTGGTGAATTTGTCGATGTTGAATTGCGCGGCGAGGGCGGCGGCTTTATCGCGACTGCGCGGACGCGCCCAAATGTTTGCGACGCGGAATTTGTTCGAGGCTTGCATGGCGGCGACGGCTTCGGGAATAATCTTGCCGGTGCCGAGAATCGCAATGTTAATCATGGTAATTCCCCCTTCGGCGTTGTTTTTTCCGCGAGCTGTGCTAAAATTCCTGTCAAAAGGAGTGACGAAATTGCCAAAACCGACGCAGGAGCAAATCATAGAATTCTATCACGCAAACACGGTCATAGACTATTTGGCAGTGGAGGTGGTGCCGACGCCCGACGGCGAGGCGCGATTGGAGCTGTGTGCGGACGCCCGACAAGCGAATTTGTATTCAATGGCGCACGGCGGAGTTTTAACGACAATGGCGGATACGGCAATGGGCGCAAAGTGCTTGGCGTTGAACAAGCGGGTCGTGACGATTTCGCTGTCGATGAATTTCCTGCACCCGGTAATGACGGGGACGCGAATATTCACGGAGGCGACGATTTTACACAACGGACGCAAAACCATGGTCTGCGAGTGTCGAATCGTCGACGCTGACGGCAAGCTTTACGCCAAAGCAAACGCAACCTTTTTCGTGACGGGCAAATTATTGGAGGATTAGTGAGTTTCAAAGCAAGCTCTAATGATTGGGCTTTAAAATTCGCTCGGATAAAAAAATTCGAGGAGGTTACGAAGATGATAAGGAAATTCAAATTGCTCGGCTTGTTGGCGGCGATAATAATGTTCGCGTTGAGCGGACGTGTCGACGCCGCGACGAATTGGAATACCAACGTGATTCAAGCGACGGGCACGGGCGTATCGAATCCTGCAATGGCAACGAGTCCGGCTCATGCGTCGATGATGGCGCGGCGAGCCGCCATAGCCGACGCCTATCGCCAACTGCTTGAACTGGTGCAGGGCGTCAACGTCGACGCCGAGACGACCGTCGAACAAATGATGCTTACCAGCGACGTTGTAAAAATCAAGGTTACGGGCGTGGTCAAGGGGGCGCGAATCGTCTCCGAGGGCGAGCTTAGCGGCGGCGGCTATTCCGTAACTATGGAGCTTCCGATTTTCGGCGAGAGCGGTTCCCTTGCCGAGAGCGTCTTGGAGCGTCCGACTTACGTTGAGCCTATTCCCGCGCCGTCACCTGCCTACGAGCCGCCCGTTCAGCAACCGACCTACGGCGGCGGCAGATACACCGGCTTAATCGTCGACTGCAGAGGCTTGCGCGAGGGCGAGATCAATCCCGTCATGAGCCCCGTTATCAAAAATTCCAACGGCATGAAGATTTACGGGCACTTGAATCTTGACTTCGACAGGATTATCCGCGAGGGCATGGCGACTTACGCGCAGAGCATGAGCGAGGCCGCCCGCGCAGGTTCCAATCCGCTGGTTGTCAAAGCCATTCGCCTCGACGACCTCAACGCCAACCCCGTCCTCAGCATGGACGATGCCGATATGGTACTCTACGAAAACAGCCAATCCCATTTCCTCGACAATATCGCTGTCGTTTTCCTTTACTAACCAAAAACCCGAAACCTTTTCCTCCGCCGAGTGCGGGGGATTTTTTTTATCCGCGCAATAAAAAATCGACGCGGTTGCTTTGAACAGTCGCGCCGATTTTAATTTCTATTCGGTTAGGGAGCTCATGCGTTCAAGCGGCGTGCTCAAGTCCATGTGACCCGAAAGAGTTTCAATATCCTGCCCGTCGACCAGGAATTTCACGCGGGTAACTTCGGGGAAATTTGTCAGCGTGTCGACGACAGAGCCGATTAAGAATTCTTCGCCCGTCGAACCGCCGACGAAGCCTTTGGTAATGCCGCCGTCCAAATCGACCGTCGCCGTGCCGTTCGCAACCGTCACGCTGTGTATCGCCGCATTCTTCGGGAAAATCCTCGTCAAGTTGTCCTCGTCGGGTTCGTCAAGCAGAGCCTCAACGGCGGCGGTATACTTATCGGTCTTGTCGTTGACGATAATCTCGCGCTCCACTTCAACAAGCCTCATGCCCGAATCGTCGGGATAGTAAACCTTGACGCGCATCGATTTTTCCGTCCGCTCACTTACGACGGGCGAAACAGTTTTGGGGATTTCGGGCGCAGGTTCGGGCTTGGGCGGTTCCAATTTGACTTCGGGCTTCGGTTCGGGCTTAACGTCGGGCTGAGTCTGCGCGGGCTGAGTTTTGGTGTCGACGGGCGGCGGCTCTGCGGGAGGCTGTTCGCAACCCGACGTAAGCAGAAGCAGCGCGAGCATTGCCGGCATTAGAAATTTCTTCACGATTCATATCCTCCTTGATTGAAGTAGCGATTGACGGCATTTGTAATTGCCTGCGCGAGTTTCTGCTGATAATCATTGCTTGCCAAAAGTCTTTCTTCGCGAGGGTTGGTGATGAAGCCCAGCTCAATTAGCGAGGCGGGGCATTGGGAATGGGTCATGACGTAGAATCTAGCCGCCTTGACGCCGCGATTGTTAAGCCCGCCGAGTTTGGCAAGCTCCTCGTTAAGCAGACGGGCGAGCCGCGAGCCTTTTACGGCGGTCGGCGCGTGATAAGTTTCCATGCCGTTGGCGGTGCCGTTCACGAAGGCGTTGCAGTGAACGCTGATAAACAGCGCGGCATTGGGCGGAGCCTTATCGACGCGGGCTTGAAGTTCGGTGGAGTCGGGGACGCCGGGCGCGGCTACGTCAATGTCGGTGGTGCGCGTCATGACGACTTGATAGCCCGAAGCGGTCAGCAAATTGCGAGCCTTAAGCGAGACGGCAAGCGAAACGGATTTCTCCGTGACGCCCGTCGGACCGACAGCTCCCGCGTCGGAGCCGCCGTGACCGGGGTCGAGCACGATAATTTTCTGCGCGTTATTGAATTCGCCCTGCCACGCCCAATCGTCGTCGTGCGCGGCGATTCGTTTCACGTCGAGGACAAGTCGGGCGGATTTTTTTGCGGAGCGATTGGCAGGCTCCAGCGAAACTTTCACGCCGCCCTCAATCGTCGAGCGGAAATGAACTTGAATACTCGTGTGATTGGTCTGCGTCTTATTGGCGAGGATTTTTTCAACGAAGTCGCGGGCGTCGGCTTGAATTTGCGTGCCCGAAATGCGGCTGATTCTGCCGGGCAAGACGTTATCGAGTTCGACGCGCAGAAGCCCCGCCGTCAAATCGGTCGTGACGTTGCCGAGGTCGAGCTGTCCGCCGCTGTAGGAAATTTCAATCCGCACGGTTTCGTTATCGAGGTCGAAGGCGTCAATCCCCGTGAGTTCGACGGGCTTGGCGTAAGCCGTCCCCGCGACCGCCAGCACTATCAGCAGGGTGAAGCACGTCCAAATTTTTTTCAGCAAAATCATTCCTCCACTTTCAATAGTTGTCGCGCCTCGTCGAGGGCGTCGGCGGTTTTGTCTTTATCGCGGGAAATTGTTATCGTGAGGTATTCGCCCTCTTCGGCGTCGGCGGGCAGTAAATCCGTCGGCAACACGAATTCGATAAAATCCCCTTCCTCGTCCTCGAACAGGAAGACCGCCTTTGCCGAGCCGTCTTCCAACTCCTCGATTCGGTCAAGGTACGCGCTTATTTCTTTCTTTCCTTGCGTTTCTGATTCAGCCATTTATCTAACCAATCCTCCTTTTGCTCGCACGTGACGGAGAAATCTTTGCCGTCGCTCGTCACGGTGATTGTCCCGTTCCAACGCGTGCAGAGAATATTTTCCTTGGCAATGCCCTGCGCCAAATAAGTTTCCAGCGGTTCAAGGTGCGGGTGCCCGTAGGTATTGCGACGCTCCTCGTCGGGGCCGGCTGAAATCAAAACGACGCTCGGATTGACCGCCGCCACGAAATCCTTAGTCGACGCGGTGTAGCTGCCGTGGTGCCCGCTTTTGAGCACGTTGCATTTTAAATCCTTGGGCTTATTGTTCGCTAAGATGGCGGCTTCGACTTCCTTTTCGGCGTCGCCCGTGAACATCATCGCGAATTTTTTATAGGTGAGCTTGCCGACGACGCTTTCGTTATTGGGGTCGGATTTATCGTCGCCGTTAATTTTATCGACAAGTTCAGTTGTCGGGTAGAGCACTTTGAACTTGACGCTGTTGCCGAAATCCAACGTGTCGCCGACTTTCAACGCGGTGTGAGCAATGCCCTTGGCGTCGGCGGCTTTCATGTAGCTTTTATAAAGCGGGCTGGAGGAGGCGATACCGTTGTCGTAAACCTCGGCGACGGAAATTTTTTCCAGGTAGGGATTGGCGTTAAGCTCCTTTTTGCTCGGATTGATTAAAACCTTCGCGCTGCCGATGTGGTCGGCGTGGGGGTGCGTCAAGATGAGCTTATCGATTTTGGTCACGGAGAGCTTTTCCAGTTCGCCGATTAGGAGGTCGCGTTCGTCGGTGTCGCTCGTGTCGATTAGGACGGTTTGCTTGCCGGTTTGAATCAAAATCGCGTCGCCTTGACCGACGTTCAGCATAGAGACTTTCAAGTTGCCGTTGACGTTTTGGGCGGGCGCGGCTTCGGCTTCGGGCGGAGTTGCCTCGGTTGATTGCGGCTCGCCGGGCGTTTCGGTCTTGGCTTGACTGCCGCATCCGCTCAATATGAACGTCGCCAACAGCATTACCGTTAAAAAAATTTTCTTCATTGAATCATCCTTTCTCGTTCCTGTAGACAATGTAGAGCCGAATGAGTTTCGTCACCGTCCAAAAGCCGAATGACGCCATATAGATTTTGTCGAGCAGCGACAGGTTATCGTAATCGAAATGCACGAACAGGAATATTGCCGCCAATATAATCAATCCGTCGAATTTGTCAAACGCTTTCCGTAAAATTTCTATCATACGCCCGCCTCCTTTTTGCCGCTGATTATATCATGTTTATTTCAGATTTGACAACGAAAAAAATTGTCCCCGATGCGTATCGAGGACTTCACTCGTTGTAGATTTTATAGATTTCGTCGGTATAGGAGCCGTCCTCGTTGTGAACGATAAGCGGCGGCAGGATTTTCAAGTTGCCGGCATTTGCGCCGACGACCGCCTCCAACATTATCAAATTGACTTCGCGCCCCGCTTTCGGCTGAATCGGTCGCAAGCGTTTCATTTCCATTTGATGTCGGTGCAACGCGTCGACTATCTCGCACAGCCGCGCCGCCAAGTGAATCATGCAGAATACGCCGCGAAATTTCAACACGTATCGCGCCGCCGTCACCACGTCTTCAAGCGTCGCCGTGAACTCGTGCCGCGCCCGCGCTATCCCCGCGATTTGATTCACCGCGCCGTTCGGGACGGGCATGTAGGGCGGATTCGCTATTGCCAAGTCGAAACTCTCCGCCTTGAACAGCTCGCGGTGTTTGCGATAATCGCCCTCCACCACCGATATTTTTTCTGCCAAGCCGTTGAGTTCGACATTGCGCCGTGCCAGGTCTGCCGCTTGAGGATTCAGCTCCACCGCGCAGATTTCCTTGACCTCGTCGGCTATAAGCAACGGTATGACGCCCGTGCCCGTACCCAAATCTATGACGCGGGCATTTTTCTTGAAGCGCGGGAAGTGCGCTATCAGCACTGAGTCCATTGAGAAACAGAATTCGCGTTCGTTTTGGATTATGACGCGCCCCGACCGCATTAAGTCATCAAGCCGCTCGCCCGCCCGCAAGGTAAGTTCGCCGCTCATTTTTTGGGCTCGCGATTGTATTGGCGACGCGGCTTATCCCCGCGAAACCGTTGCGGACGTTCCGTTTGCTCGTTGCGCTTGTAGCGGCGATTGACCGGCTCTGTCTTGCGCGGACGTTCGCGCCGTTCCGGACGTTCGGGACGTTCGGGCTTAGGCTCCTCGACAGGCTTGGGCTCCTCAATCTGCGCGGACTCCTCGACAGATTCAAAATCCTCCGCATTGACGGGCAAAATATCTTCCCAGCCTGTCACGACGGTTTTGTTGTTGTCAAGGATAATCGTCGCGTTCCTGCGTGAATGGCTCACCGCCACGACTTTGCCCTCGCCGTCAGCCACGACTACGCGACTGCCCAGTTTCGGCTTGAAAATAACGCTCCGTTGCGGACAATTCTCACAATACAAATCGTTTTCGTATTTAAGGCAACACATCAATCGTCCGCACACGCCGCTGATTTTAGTCGGGTTCAGCGATAAATTTTGGTCTTTAGCCATGCGAATCGAAACGGGAATGAATTCGCCCAGGAACGACGCGCAACATAACGGTCTGCCGCAACCGCCCATGCCGCCCAATAACTTTGCCTCGTCGCGCACGCCCACCTGTCGCAATTCTATCCGCGTGTGGAATATCGACGCCAAATCCCGTACCAAATCGCGGAAATCGACGCGCCCGTCCGCCGTGAAGAAGAATATCATTTTGTTTACGTCGAAGGTAAATTCCACGTTTATCAGCTTCATCGGCAAATTGTGTTCGACGATTTTATCCAGGCAAATCTCAAACGCCCGCCGCTCGCCCTCGCGATTTTCCTCCAGCTGAATCAAATCCTCGGCGGTTGCTTTACGGTAAACTTTTTTAAGCGGCAATCCCGGCTCCGATTCGGGCGGACTTTCCTCGGCAAGCAATTCTCGCGGCGCGACTACCACCTTGCCGCACTCCAGCCCCCGCGACGTTTCAACCAGTACCCAATCGCCCTTTGCCAATTCTTCCTCGGCAGGCTCGAAGAAATATAATCGCCCCGCCTTTTTCAATCTCACTCCGATTATTTGCACGAATCAACCCCCAAAGATTTTACGGATTTGCAATAAATACGCCTCGGCAAGCAGCCGCAAGTTCGCGTTCGACTTCAAGCGTCTGTGGAATTCCGCGCCCGCCTCTATCATTAAAAATATTCTGCGCTCAGGAATTCGTATCGCCCGCAAGCGCGGCAACAGGTCGGGATTGTGCGGCTCCATGACCTCGGCAAAGCTGATGTCCCGCAATATTTTTTGCATATGCGTTAAAAAGTCCGCGAATTCCTCCCGCGACCATTCGGCGATTTGTGCGCCCTGCTTGAAGATGTCCTCGTTGGTGAACTCTGCGCGGGATATTCTTTCCAGCGTATCCAATGCCGCCTCGCGCAATTTCGCGCCGCCCGATTCGTGGAGATTCAACGCCCGCCCCAAACTGCCGTCCGCTATTACCGCCAATCGTTCAGCCTCCGACGCCTCCGCGCCCCGACTTATCAACGCCGCCGCGATTTGCTCTGCCGTCAATTTGTCGAAGTTTATCGTCCTGCACCGCGACCGTATCGTCATGAGCAGGCTTGAACGGCTCGCTGTCAGCAAGATGAATATCGTTTGGCTCGGCGGCTCCTCTATCGTTTTGAGCAGGCAATTTGCCGCCGCGTTGTTCATCAGCTCCGCCCCGTCGATTATCACGACTCGCCGCGCAGAGTTTATCGGACGCAAGGACGCTTCGCTTTGCATGGCGCGTATCTGCCCGATTTTGATGTTGCGCGTGGTTTTGGTCGCCTCCGCCTCCACGACGTAAAAATCGGGGTGACTTCGCGCCGCCACCAATCGGCAACTTTCGCACATGCCGCACGGTTCGCCCTCAACGGGATTCTCGCATAACAACGCCGCCGCGCAGATTTCAGCCGCCAAACGTTTGCCGACGCCCTCCGTGCCCGCGAATATCACAGCGTGCGGAAATTTATCCTCGGCTATCGTCTTGCGGAGGAGGTCTGCCGTCGCCGCGTGCCCGATTAAATTTTCCCAAGTCAACTTAAAATTTTCCATAACATTTCCAAGAAAGCTAACACCCGGCGCACATGGACGTGCGCCGCCGGCAACATAAACACGGATGTTTATTTGCCGGTTCAACGCCCTTTTCTTTGCTTACTTTCTTTTGGGCGCAACAAAAGAAAGTAAGAGAAACCTACATATACAAATCGACGAGCATACCGCGAATGGCGTCATGTGAAGCGATTATATCCAGTTGCGCCGATTGCCCCAGACGGATTTTCTCCGCCATTTCCTCAAGCTTGTTGTCGATTTTCCTAACGGTCGTGTAGACGCGTTGCCGCCCCATTCTGTCCCAGCCGGCGGACGTGTGCACCTCGTACATATTGCTAATCGCCGCGCCCACGAAGTCTTTTATCAACATACGATACGCCTTCAGTTCGTCGTAGGTCGGCGTTTTGGTCAGCTTAGCCGCCTGCTCGTCGATTTTCTTGAGCATCGCCTCCATTTCCTCGTGCGACACGCCCTCGGATTGTTGCTCGGCAAGCTCCGTCTCGAATGACAATTCCATATCTCGCGGGTGTTCGCTCACGCCGCGCAACATTTCAAACGGCGACGCCGGTACTGCCGTGTTCCCGATTTTTACCGCCATAATCCTCACCTCCACAGCTTATCCCGATAAAAATTTTTGTTGCATTTTACATTATCCGCCCGCCAATGTCCAACGCAAGAAGAGACTGCCGATTGTTTATCAGCAGCCTCTCCCGCAAAGAAGTTTCCAAAATGCCGGTTCCTCCAAATGTCTAAACCTGCTTACTCGCAGGTGGGTTCCCTAAGCTCGGTCTCTGTTACTTATCGTGCGACAATTCTCCATCTTCCGAAATCAATTCAGGTTCCCTAGAATTTATGTAGGTTAGACATTAACCAAGTCCTCGAACACCCCAGATAAGCCTCCTTCGCCGCCGATAATACCACGAATCTTTTTTCATTACAAGTCTTGACAGCCGATAATGCGCGGCGGGCAGATTAAATTCGTCGCGAATGAAGGCAGGAATTTTTTTTGATACGGAAAATTTAACCCCGCGTAAAAAAATTTCAGGAGATGTTTTGATTGAAAGAACTGATGTTGGGCAACAAAGCATTGGCTCGCGGACTGTGGGAGGCGGGCGTTAAATTCGTGTCAAGCTACCCCGGCACGCCGTCGACGGAGATAACCGAGGAAGCCGTCAAGTTCGACGATATTTATTGCGAATGGGCCCCCAATGAAAAGGTCGCCATGGAGTCGGCGTTCGGGGCGTCGCTGGCAGGCAAACGCGCTTTCTGCGGACAAAAACACGTAGGCTTGAACGTGGCGGCGGATCCGTTGTTTACATTGAGCTATACGGGCGTCAACGCGGGCTTGGTCGTGGTGGTCGCCGACGATGCGGGTATGCACTCCTCGCAGAACGAACAGGACAGCCGCCACTACGCCATAGCCGCCAAAGTCCCCATGCTGGAGCCGTCCGACTCCGCCGAGGCTTTGAACTTCGCCAAGCTTGCCTACGAAATTTCCGAGCAATTCGATACCCCCGTTATAATCAAGATGTGCACGCGTGTTGCGCACAGTCAATCGGTCGTGGAGACGGGCGAGCGCGTCGAACACGCCAAGGCTTACGAAAAGAATATCGCCAAGTACGTCATGATGCCCGGCAATGCCAAACGTCGGCACCCGATAGTTGAGGAGCGCACGCGCAAGTTGATTGACTACGCCGAGACGACGCCGATTAACCGCGTGGAGCTTGCCGGCAATGAGCTGGGGATTATCACTTCGTCGACGTGCTATCAATACGTCAAGGAAGTTTTCGGCGAGACCGCAAGCGTCCTCAAGCTGGGCATGATAAATCCCTTGCCCGCGGAGCTGATAAAAAAGTTCGCCGCGCAGGTTAAACGGTTGGTCGTCGTGGAAGAACTGGACGCCGTAATCGAGACGCATGTAAAATCGCTGGGCTTGCAAGTCGAAGGTTCAAACCTCCTGCCGCGAATCGACGAGTTCAGCCAAAATTTAATCGCTCAAGCCTTCGGCAAGAAAACGGCGGCGGGCGTCACAATCGAAGACGCGATACCGCCTCGTCCTCCTGTCATGTGCGCGGGCTGTCCGCACAGAGGATTATTCTATTCGCTCAAAAAACGCAAATGCACAGTCCTGGGCGACATCGGTTGTTACACGCTCGGAGCCGTGCCGCCGCTCAGCACAATTGAACTTACGCTTTGCATGGGCGCAAGTATCGGCGCGACGCACGGCTTTAATAAAATGCTCGGCAAGGACAGCGAGGGCAAAACCGTTGCGGTTATCGGCGACTCGACGTTTATGCACAGCGGCATGACGGGCTTGGCGAACGTCGCTTATAATCAATCCAATTCGACGGTGATTATCCTCGACAATTCGATAACCGGCATGACGGGGCATCAACAGAATCCGTCAACGGGCTTAAACATTAAGGGCGACCCCGCCGGCAAGATTGACCTTGAGGCGTTGTGCAGGGCTATGGGGATTGAACGCGTGCGCGTCGTCGACCCCTACGACCTCAAGGCTTGCGACACCGCCATTAAAGAGGAGCTTGCCGCCGCCGAGCCGAGCGTTATCATTTCGCGCAGACCGTGCGCCCTGCTCAAGACCGTCAAGCATAAGCCGCCCCTTTACGTCGACGCGGATAAGTGTATCGGTTGCAAGTCGTGTATGAAAATCGGCTGCCCGGCTATCAGCATGAAGGACGGCAAGGCGGTTGTCGACGCTACGCAATGCGTCGGCTGCGGCGTTTGCAGTCAACTTTGTCCGAAGAAAGCTTTTGCTAGCACAAAGGAGGCTTGAACCGTGGAAACTAAAAATATCATAATCGTAGGCGTCGGCGGACAAGGCTCGTTGCTGGCAAGTAAAATCCTTGGACATCTGCTGTTGAACGAGGGCTTTGACGTGAAAGTTTCGGAAGTGCACGGCATGAGCCAACGCGGCGGCTCCGTGATAACTTATGTGCGCTTCGGCGATAAGGTTTATTCGCCCGTCGTCGATAAGGGGCAAGCCGACTTCATCGTCTCGTTTGAAATTTTGGAAACTGCGCGGTGGCTGTCGTACCTCAAAGCGGGCGGGCAAATCGTCACGAACACGCAACAAATCGACCCCATGCCGGTAATCACGGGCGCGGCGGAGTATCCTCAACAGCTCGTGGAAAAGATTCGGGCGCAGGGCATTAAGATAGACGCAATGGACTGCCTGACACTCGCAAGGGAAGCCGGCTCGCAAAAGGCGGTTAATATCGTCCTGCTCGGTCGGCTGTCGCATTACTTTGATATATCGGAGGAGGCGTGGCAAAACTCGCTCAAGGCGAACGTCCCCGCGAAATTTTTGGAAATCAATCAGCGGGCGTTTGAACTTGGCAAAACGTTCGCAAGCTGAAGCGCGGCGAGACCGTTTCCAACATTGACAAGCAACGGCGCGACATTTGGGTCAAGCGTCACGCTTGCGCCGCGTTTCCTTGATATAAATCGTCGGGCGTTCGCGCTCGGCAAAAGTTTCACCTAAGCATGTTTTAAGGAGGTTTCTTAATGCTTACAAACATCAACATCGCAAACGCTGTGGCAACCGTCGCGGCGGACGCCGACCTCAACTTTACAACGCAGGATAATTTTATCCTCGCTTGGGGCACTACGGCGGGCACGGCAACTCTCAACACGGGCACAACGCCCACCGTTATGGACGCCTTCCTGGGCACGGGCGCGATAGCTTACAACACGGCGAACAATCACTTGCAAGTGGTTGACGGCTCAAGCTTTTCCTTCGTGCAGAACGGTATCAACGTCGCACTCGTTGCGCTGGGCAATGCAGGGGGCACTGTCGATTTAAATGGGGGAGGGGTAAGTTTTACGCCTGATGTCGGCGACGGCAAGCTCGCCTTGGTTGTGACTAAAGACGGCTCGACGCTCAACCTCGCTCTCGACGGCACGGGCACCGTCACCTTCGGCACGAACGGTATCATCACCATCCCGAAAGATTTTTCCCTGAGCTTCAACGCGATAACGTACACCGGCATTCCGCTCGCGGGCACCATTCACGGCGACGGAGTCAATGACTTTTACGCAACGCTCGTCAACGGCACGCAAATTTTAATAACAGGCAACGGGGTTGTCGGCGGCAACTTGAGTCTCGGCGGCTGGCCTCTCAACAACGTCACTTTGAGCGGTTCGATTGTCTTCGACCCGATTAACAGTGCTTTGACCTTTGCGCAAGGCTCCACGCTCGGCGTCGACATGGGCACGCGTCATATAAGCTTTACGGCTACGGACAATGCGGGCGGGCAATTCACTTTCGGCGCGAACGGCTTGACGTTCAACACGGCGGGCGGCGACGGCGGCTTGATTCTTTCCGTCACCGAAAACGGCGCAACTCGTCAAGCTTATTTGGATGTCGTCGGATCGCTCACCTACTCCCTTGACGGCTCAATCACGCTCGCGCAGGGCACCGTCGTTAAAAATATTTTCGAGGACGGCAACGTCTTGACGATAACCGCCAACACCGAAGCAAGCGGCTCAATCGTCTTCGACCCGCAAGGTGGTCTGTTCATAACGCCGACCACGCCCGACGCCCTTAACATTGTCTTGAATACGGAAGGCTTGGATGTCGTCAACATCTCGTCAATCACGGGAACTATCAACTACAGCGGCGGACTCGTTACGGCGTCCGACGGCGCACAAGCTCACCTCATGATTTACGATACGTGGGAAAGCGAATTGCGCGTCAGCGGCGGCACCGCCTCCCTCCAATTCACGGGGGACAGAACCGTTTACACCGCCAACGAAGGCACGACGTTCGTCCTTGACTACCTCGACGGCTCGACGGTTGAAATTCAAAACGGCTCCTTTAGCGACATCTACGCCACCGAAACCAGCGACGCGATAGAACTCGTGTCCGCCGGCTCCAACTTTAAAGCCAACGACGACGAATTTATCTTCACGCTCGAAACGGCGGGCAACTACACGCTCAACGGTATCCCTGTCGTCACGACCGCCGACAATGTTCAAGTTCAGCTCACTAACTACGACACGATAATCGTTGACGGGCTGTCTTACACGCCGCTGGATGCAAATGCCGCGCTCGCCCTCGACAACACCGGCGTGATTTATTCGACGGGCAACTTTGCCGTCAACAGCTTCGTGGCAAGTGCAGACCTCGCGGGCGACTTCCTCCCCAATTACGACAACGACTTTAACAACGCGCTCCTCCTCGCAGACGCCGGCTCGTTCGATACGCAATTAACCGACCTCCTCCCGACGGACACGACGCGCCTCGGCGAAATTTCCTTCGACACGCAGATAGACGAACTGTCCAAGCCGCAACTCGTCATTGCGCCCGATAAGTAAGCAAATCGAAAACCTCTGTCATTTTCCTGCCGCGTGCAGGATTTTTTTTTGCGCCGTTGAATTTCAAGCGCGGTTTATTCCAAAGTTTTATCAGAGAGCAGGTTTTAAGCATGGCAAATTATTTTCAAGAGGAAATCGAGTGCATGCCGGTCGAACAGATAAAGGCGTTGCAAAACGAGCTGTTGCCCGCGCAGGTTCGCTACGTGTGGGAACGCGTCCCCTACTATCGCAAAAAAATGGAGGCGCACGGCGTCACGCCCGACGACATCAAATCCATTGACGACTTGCACAAGCTGCCGTTCATGTCGAAGGCTGATTTGCGCGACGCGTATCCTTACGGATTGTTGGCTGTTCCGCTCAGCGAATGCGTGAGGATTCAATCGACATCGGGCACCACGGGCAAGCGCGTCGTTGCCTTTTACACGCAAAGCGACATCGACCTTTGGGAGGACTGCACGGCGCGGGCAATCTGCGCGGCGGGCGGCACCAAGGACGACGTTTGCCAAGTGTCTTACGGCTACGGACTGTTTACGGGCGGTCCCGGTCTCGACGGCGGCTCCCATAAGGTCGGCTGTTTGACGATACCCACCAGCTCCGGCAACACCGAGCGGCAGATTATGTTCATCATGGACTTGCACGCGACGATTATTTGTTGCACGCCCAGCTACGCCGCTTATATCGCCGAGACGCTCAAGGAAGCCGGCTACAAGCCCGAAGACATTCCGCTTAAGGCGGGGATATTCGGCGCGGAGGCGTGGTCGGAGGAAATGCGCCGCGACATTGAAAAAACCCTCGGCATTAAGGCTTATGACATTTACGGCTTGACGGAAATCAGCGGTCCCGGCGTGGCGTTCGAGTGCTCCGAACAACGCGGCATGCATATTCAGGAAGACCACTTCCTCGCCGAAATCATTGACCCCGATACGGGCGAAGTCCTCCCCGAAGGCACGCAGGGCGAATTGGTTTTCACCGCCCTCGATAAAAAAGCCTTCCCGCTGATTCGCTATCGCACCCGCGACATCTGCACCCTTACCCGCGAAAAATGCTCCTGCGGTCGGACTCATATCCGCATGACCAAGCCCAAAGGTCGCTCCGACGACATGTTGATTATTCGCGGCGTCAACGTCTTCCCCAGCCAGATTGAAACCGTCCTCATGAATAACGGCTACGCGGCGAACTATCAAATTATCGTCGGGCGCGTCAACAACACTGACACGTTTGAGGTTAAGGTCGAGATGACGCCCGATATGTTTACGGATAACGTCGGCGAAGTCCAGGCGCGTCGCAAGGTTTTGGAGGACGGCTTACGCTCCATGCTCGGCATTAAAGCTAAGGTGACGCTCGTCGCGCCCAAGTCCATTACGCGCTCGGAGGGCAAAGCTGTCCGCGTCATCGATAATCGTAAGATTTAAAGGAGGCGTCAAGTTATGAGCGTCAATCAAGTTTCGGTTTTCCTCGAAAATAAGCCCGGCACGCTGAATAAGCTGACTGAAGTCCTCGCGGCTCACAAAGTCAATATCCGCGCCCTGAGCCTCGCCGAGACCAGCGAATTCGGTATCGTGCGCATGTTGGTCAATGACGTGTTCGAGGCGACCAACGTCCTCAAGGAAAGCAATTTCGTCGCGACCCTTACGCCCGTGCTTGCCTACGCCATTTCCGACGAGGCGGGCGACCTCAACAATCTGCTTAACAAGTTCACGGCGGCGGACGTCAATATCGAGTACATGTACGCCTTCGCGGGCAGGGAACGCGCCTATATGATTTTCCGCGTCAACGACACCAAAAAGGCTGAGGCTCTCCTCAACAGCAAGGGCTTGAAGTCTTTAACGCAGGAGGAAATTGCGGCGGTATGATTAAACTCAATGCTATACCTTTGGACTACGAACCGCGCAGGAAGATTTTGCCGAAGTTGCCCGAATTCGTAAGCCCGAAAGGCGAACGCGAACCCGAAATGACCGAGTTTCAATCGGCGTTCCTGTGCGGCGCGATTAAACAAGTCCGCCCGAAAAAAATTTTGGAGGTCAGCGTGGCGGGCGGAGCAACTACCGCGATAATCCTTCAAGCCCTCGAAAACCTTGGCGAGCCTTACGAAATGCATTCCGTCGACGTTGCCGCAAAATTTTATCGCGACAATTCCAAGGCTTCAGGGTTCATGGCGACATTTGCTTTGGAAAATAATTTATTCGCCCCCCCAGTCAACCTTGTGCGGCAACCATAAGTTACATTTGGGCAAGTATCTGCCGCAAGTCATTGACGGAATCGGCGGCGAGATTGACTTCGTGATTCTGGACACGGTACACACTATGCCCGGCGAAGGCTTAGACTTTCTGGCGATGCTGCCGTATCTGAAGATGGGCGCAGTCGTTGTCCTGCATGACGTGACTTACAATCAGCTCAAGCCGCAAAACTTTAACGGGCACGCCACGACGGCTTTATTCAGCGCGGTGACGGCGAACAAGTTTTTGAATTTCATTCCCGACGACGGGCGTTCAAGATACGTCTACCCGAATATCGCGGCGTTTCAAATTAACGAGCAAACTGTTATGAATATCGAAAACGTCTTCCTTACAATGATTTTGCGTTGGACGTACTTGCCGTCGCAGGGCGAAATAAATCTTTACCGCACGCATTATCAACGCTACTATCCGCCGGAGCTTTGCGCCATTTTCAACGAGGCTGTCAAAATGAATCTCTACAACTTGGTCATGGCTAATTACGGCTAATTTTTAACAGCATATCAAGCCGGGGGCGGCAACAGTTCGCTCTCGGCTAATTTTATCGGAGGTGACGCCTTGGACAGATACAAACTAAAAATCGCGGACAATAAGATTTTCTCCCGCCTGCTTGCCGAAACCGATTTGCCCTTGAAAAATTGCACGTTGCGGGAGGTTATCGTCACGCCCGAAATCAATCTGTGGCAGATAACGCTCCGCATCGATAAGGATTTTGACCAAAAAAATATCCGAGCCGCCGAGGAATTTTTACGTCAAAAGTACCGCGCAGACGTCGAAATACGTCGCGAAGTTTCCGTTGCCGACGAATTTTCCGGTACATCAAAAAAATCTGCGCGGAAAAAATCCGCTCCGAGCGAAAATAAATCCCAAAATAATGTCGAACGCGCCAAAATTCCCGATAACATTACAAAAATCTCCGACATAACCGAGGAAAGCGGCACCGTCGTGATTCAAGGCGAAGTGGGCGCGGGCGATATGAACGGCGTAAAAGTGCGCGAATTCAAGAACGGTACCGTTTGCGTGTCTTTCGCCGTGACAGACGATTTTGACGGCATCACTTGCAAAAAATTCTTCAAGGACGATAAAAAAGCCGACGCGCAACCCTTTGCCGACAAGCTCAAGGCGGGCACTCTCGTTAAAATCGCCGCCAAGCCCCAATATGACGACTACGCCAAGGAAACCGTCCTGTTTATCGGCAGGCTGGAAATTTTGGAGAAAAAGCCCGCCCGCGTCGATAACGCCGAAGTTAAGCGCGTCGAGTTGCACGTTCATACAACCATGAGCGCGATGGACGCCGTTATTCCCGTCGAAAAGCTGATTCAGACCGCCGCCGATTGGAATTGGAACGCCGTCGCAATCACCGACCACGGCGTAATTCAAGCTTTCCCCAACGCCGCGCAGACCGCCGCCAAGCTCGCCAAAGCCGGCAAAAAAATTAAAATTATTTACGGCATGGAGGGCTATCTCGTCGGCGACGATTGGAAACAGAAATTCGCCAACCACGTCATTATCCTCGCAAAAAATAAGCGCGGGCTTGAAAATCTCTACAAGCTCATCTCAATCAGCCAAATTAAATTCATGCATTATCGCCCGCGTATCCCGAAAACTTTGCTTGCCGAACTGCGCGACGGCTTGATTATCGGCTCAGCTTGCGAGGCGGGGGAAGTTATTCGCGCCATTGTTGCCGGTAAATCCGACGCCGAACTCGAACAAATTGCCGCCTTCTACGATTATTTGGAGATTCAGCCGATTCACAATAACGACTTCCTGATTCGCAGTGAAGACTTCCCGACGATTAAGGATGACGAAGATTTACGCAACATCAATCGCAAGGTTGCCGCGCTGGCGAAAAAGTTAAATACACCGCTGGTCGCCACCACCGACGCGCATTTTCTCAACTCCGAAGATTCGATTTACCGCGCAGTTTTAATGCACAGCAAAGGCTACACCGACGCCGAACTTCAACCGCCGCTTTACTTGCGCACGACCGAGGAGATGTTCGCCGAATTCGACTACCTTGACGAGCAAACCGCCTACGACGCCATTGTCACCAACCCGAACAAAATCGCCGATTCGGTCGAATTTTTAAAGCCCATTCCCGACGGTCTGTATTCGCCGCAAGTGCCCGGCGCGGAGGAGGAAATTCGTACGACTTCCTACGCCAAAGCGCGTCAGCTTTACGGCGAAAATTTGCCGCCGCTCGTCGAGGCGCGTCTGGAGCAGGAACTTAAGCCGATTATTTCACACGGTTTCGCGGGACTTTATATGATTGCTCAACGGCTCGTCAAAAAGTCCAACGACGACGGCTATCTCGTGGGTTCAAGAGGAAGTGTCGGCTCGTCGTTCGTCGCCACGCTCACGGGGATAACCGAGGTCAACCCCTTGCCGCCGCATTATCGTTGCCCGAAGTGTCAATACAGCAAATTTTTCACGGCGGGCGAGGTCGGTTGCGGCTACGACCTTGAAAATAAAAATTGCCCCGTTTGCGGGCATAAGCTCATCAAGGACGGGCATGATATTCCGTTTGCGGTGTTCCTCGGCTTTGACGGCGATAAGGTTCCCGATATTGATTTGAACTTTTCGGGCGAATATCAAGCCGCCGCGCACAAGTACACCGAGGTTTTGTTCGGCAAGCATAACGTCTACCGCGCAGGTACCATTTCCACCGTCGCGGAGAAAACCTCCTTCGGCTTCGTCAAAAAGTACTATGAGGAGCGCGGTCAGAAAAAGCACGGCTCGTTTATCGCCAAAATCGCCGCCGGTTGCCAGGGCGTCAAGCGCACGACGGGTCAGCACCCCGCCGGTATTATGGTCGTGCCCCGCGACATGGATATTCATTACTTCACGCCGATTCAATATCCCGCCGACAACAAGGACGCCGCCACCACCACCACGCATTTTGACTACCACTCGATAAGCTCGCGGCTCGTCAAGCTCGACATTCTCGGTCACGTCGACCCGACTATGATTCGCATGTTGGAAAAATTAACTCACCGTGACCCGAAGACAATTCCCCTCGACGATAAGCCGACGCTCAGCCTGTTCAACTCCACGGACGCCCTCGGTTTGACGCCTCAGCAACTCGGTACCAAATCGGCGACTTACGGCTTGCCCGAATTCCGCACGGGTTTCACGCGCAACATGATTGACGACACCCACCCCGATTGTTTCAGCGACCTGGTTAGGATTTCGGGCTTCTCGCACGGCACCGACGTTTGGCTCGGCAACGCGCAGGATTTGATTCGCCAAGGCACGTGCACGCTCAAAAACGCCATTTCCGCCCGCGATGATATTATGATGTATCTGATTCACCACGGCGTTGACGCGCTAAAGTCCTTTAAGACTATGGAGAGCGTGCGCAAGGGCAAGGGCATTAAGTCCGAAGATGTTGCCGACCTCAAGGCGCACGACGTTCCCGACTGGTACATTGAATCCTGCCAAAAGATTAAGTATCTGTTCCCGCGGGCGCACGCCACCGCCTACGTCATGATGGCTTATCGAATCGCCTGGTGCAAGGTGCATTATCCGTTGGCTTACTACGCGGCGTATTTTTCAAAGCGCACGGAGGAATTCGACGCCAACGAGATCATCAAGGGGCAGCAATACATCAAGCAAAAATTGGACGAGCTGGAGGATTTGGCGGAGGAGCGCAAGTTGGACGTCAAGGAGAGCGACCGCCTTGCCGATTATCAAGTGGTGTATGAATATTATCTGCGCGGCTACACGTTTGAGCGAGCCAGTCTTTACAAATCGAGTGCCGAGGATTTTATCATCAGGCGGAACGGCTTGCTCATGTCGTTGAGTTCGATTGACGGCGTAAGCGAGGCGGCGGCGCACAGCATCGTTGCGGCGCGTGAAGACGGCGGCTTTTCCTCCGTCGACGACCTGAGGAACCGCGCAGGGCTTAATAAAACCGTTATCGCCGCGCTCAAATCGCACGGTTGCTTGAACAACTTGCAGGAGTCTAATCAGTTTTCGCTGTTCTAGAAAATTCCTCGACGATTGCGGAGATGATATTGCCGTCGAAACCCCGCGCAGATAGGAATTGCCAAGCCTTGGCGCGGTCAAAGGTATCGGGGGCGAATTTTTTTTCCAGAGCGCGTGACGCCGCCTTTAAGTCGTGATCGTCCGCATCGTCGGGGATAAGCCCCTCGATAAAATCTTTGTCGAAGCCGCGCTGAATCAATTTGGCGACAATTTGCCGCGTGCCCAGTTTGCCCTCCGCATAGAAAGCCGCGAATTGGTTACTGCAAGCCTCCGCGTCGTCGAGGTAGTGATGCTGCTTGAGCTTATCAATCGCCGCGTCGACCTCTGCGGCGTCGTAGTGACGAGCAAGCAATTTCCGCCGCAACGTCGCCGAACTTTGCTCCATGTGCGCCAAAAGTTCCGTTGCCTTTTCCAGCGCGGATTTTTTTTTAAGCATATGAATTCCTCCTCGGCGGGCAGTCTAGCACGGCAGACAGAAAAAAGCACGCGACCTTGAAAACTAAGATGTGTCTGCCGGTTTGCCAAAAATCCGAACAGCCAAGCCGACCACGAACGGGAGAGGCATAATCGGGTTGACCAACAATCTGCCTTTCGCCACTGCCATTGCTACGGCAAATTTTGCCGCGATTTGAATTATCGGTGCCATAATTATCAACCTCCCAAAATTATTTATCATCGCCGAAAATGAACTTGCCGACTTCCCAGACCGCCAAGCCGCCCATGACCCAGGGCAATGCCGCCGCGCCAGCCAAGCCGACAGCTCCGAGTCCTGCGCCCGCGCTGCCCGCCAAGGCTCTTTTCGCCGCGCATTTCGCAACCTCTATCGCCGCGAATTTTGCCGCCTCTTCAGCGATGACCTTTGCCGCTGCCGCCGCCGCTATCGGAATTATCGGTGCCATAATTATCAACCTCCCAAATGTTATATGAACTTATCGCCCGCCGCCGTTTTTGGGGCAGTATAATTCTCATTAAGCCGTTGCCCGAAATGTCAACGCAGAAAATCTTGCGGTGCCGGTAACGCCAAAACTCTGTCCCGATTCAGAAAGACTATCTCCACGTCAAAGCTCTGATTCAAGCCGCGTCGTTCGATTATGTCGTTGAGCATTTGCCGAACGCTCGCGTCAGCCTCCGACAATACACCCTGTTGAATCGCGATTTGCCCTTGCGTCTTCAAATCCGCGCAGATTAAAGCATTTTGCTCCGCAAGCTTTATGTCCTTGGCGAATATGCCGGCGTCTTGACAGTGAATCTTAATCGAACGCACGTCGGCATAGAGGTCGAGGATTCGGCTCGGCGGCACGAAGATTTTCACGCGATTGCCTTCCCGCGCCAAACGTATCTTATCCAATTTGCAACCGCAAACAATCATCCCCGAATAGCTCAGCAAAAGTTTCCTGTCACTGCCGGGCATGTGCACGTTTAAGAGCGGGATTTTTCTGTCGTCGGCTAAAGGTATCTCCGCCGTGATTTTCTTCCTTATCGTGACAAGTTCGCGGACGTTCCAAATCTCCTCGGTGAGGATTGTTTGCAGGTGCTCAAAGGAAACGGGTTCGCCGACGGATTTACGCGTCATGAAGAAATAAACTGCCGAGCCGGTCGCGCCGATTAAAGCCAGGCAACCCGCAAGCGTCGCTCCAAATGCCTCAAACAATTTGACCGCCTCCCGTCATATCCGAAAATTATTTGAAATTCTTGGGGTAACATAATTCTCATTAAGCCTTGCCCGATTTACCGATGCTGCCAATAAATTTTTGACGGCGGCAGGAATTTTTTTTTCGGCATTGAACAGGTTTATCGACTCGGCACGACCGAAAGATTTTTGATGTTCGATAAAGTTTCAGCTTGAGGAGGAGGCTGCTTGTTTTGGAAAAATCTACAGTAATAGGGCTGATCGGCGGAATAATTTCCGTCTTCGTCGGCATGATTCTCAAGGGCGCGCCGCTCACCGCACTCAATAACCCCGCCGCATTCCTTATAATCATTGGCGGAACGATTGCCTGTTTGTTCAACGCTTTCACTATGGAGCAAATGTCAAAGGTGCCCACGCTGTTCAAACTCTTACTGCGCGGCAACGAGGAGCAAAGCAAAGGCGAATTGGTCAAGACGTTCGTGGAGCTGTCGCAGTTGGCGCGTCGCGAAGGTATTTTGGCTTTGGAGAGTCGCGTAGAGGAAATTCAAGACCCCTTCTTCCGCAACGGCTTGAGCATGGTTATTGACGGCATGGATCCCGAATTCGTCGGCGACGTGTTGGACGCCGAACTTACCATTATGGAGCAACGCCATGCTGAAATGCGCTCGATATTCTCGCAAGCCGGCACCTACGCTCCTACGCTGGGCGTGTTGGGCGCGGTCGTCGGGCTTATCGCGGCTCTGGGCAACCTCAACGATATTGACAAGCTCGGTCACTCAATCGCGGCGGCGTTCGTCGCTACAATCCTCGGTATCTTCACCGGCTACGTGCTGTGGCTCCCCTTCGCCAACAAGCTCAAAATCAAATCCGAAAACGAAGTCAGCCATAAGCGCATGATTATGGAAGGTATCCTGTCGTTGCAGGCGGGCGACTCTCCCACGCAGATTGAATCCAAGCTCATGATTTACATTCCGCAAGGCGAACGCGAAGCTGTAAAGGAGTGATTTAGTTGGCAAAAAAGAAACACGCGAAGAAACACGAGGAGGAAGCCAGCGAGGCTTGGCTCCTGCCGTACTCCGACTTAATGACGCTGTTGTTGGCGTTGTTTATCTGCCTGTTCGCAATTTCTCAGACCGACCAGACAAAGCTGGTGCAAATGGCGCAGGCGTTCACGGCGGCATTCAATTTGGGCGGACCTTCCTTCTTCGACAAAGCCGGACCGAGCAACTCCATGCAACGCGAAATTATAACTTCGGAAGACCAAGGCAACGCGGCGTATCTGCAAGAAAATCAGCAGCTTCAAGACTTGCAGGCGCAGTTGGAAGAATACATCAAGGAAAACCAACTTGAAGACGAGCTGTCGACGGAATTGCAGGAAGAGGGCTTAATGATTCGCATCAAGGAGCGTGCGCTGTTCCCGTCGGGCTCGGCGGACTTGGTGCCCGAATCGCAACGAATCGGACCGTTGGTGGCGGGCTTGTTGGCTCAAGTGCCCGAACGCGTCTTAATCAGCGGTCACACCGACACCGACCCGATTAACACCGCGCAATTCCCTTCCAACTGGGAACTGAGCTCCGTCCGCGCTATGACCTTCATGAAATATTTGCTGTCGATTAACCAGAATCTCAATCCTGCGCGCTTTTCGGCTATCGGCTACGGCGAATATCGCCCCATTGCCATGAACGACAACGACGAAAATAAGCAAAAGAATCGCCGCGTCGAGATACTTATTGCGCGGACGCTCTCCTTCAATCCTGACGAGGGCTTTCATACAAAATCCGACGTCGACCTGGTTGCCAAATGATTAGCGGTCTGGGCACCGACATAATCGAAATTGAGCGCGTGCGTCGAGCCGTCGCCAAGAAACATTTCAGAGATAACGTTTACACCGAGCGCGAACAGATTTATTGCGAAAGTCGCGGAAGCCACTGCGCCGCAAGCTACGCCGCCCGTTTCGCCGCCAAGGAGGCTTTCTTCAAGGCTTTGGGTACGGGCATAGTTACGCGGCTCACCGAAGTTGAAATCGTCAACGACCTGCGCGGAGCCCCGACGATAAATCTGCGCGGAAGAGCGGCGACTTTGGCTTTCGGCAAGAAAATAACCGTAAGCATGAGCCACTCCCGCGACTTTGCGACCGCTACTTGCATAATCGAATGAATCCCCTCAAGCTTCGAGGGGATTTATTTTGTAAAAGCGGGCGTGCTCTGGTATAATGGCGGAAATTTTTTCGGGAGGAAAGTTTATGAAAGTGGCATTGGCGAAACAAATGCACGCGATAGACAAGAGCGCGATAGAGGAATACGGGTTGCCTGAACTGTCGCTGATGGAAAGCGCGGGGCATCGGGTTTTCGAGGCGACGCAAAAACTATTGGGCGGCGTCGGCAAGAAAAGCGTTTGCATATTGGCGGGCAGCGGCAATAACGGCGGTGACGCGCTGACGGCGGCTCGCTATCTGTCGAATGCGGGTGCTCGCGTTAAAATTTTCCTGCTCGGCGATAAAGACCACCGCACGCCCTCGCTGAACACGCAAATGCGAATCCTGCGCGGAATGGGTGTCGAACTTCAACAGCTCGACAGCGACAGAGCTTGGGAACGCCTGCAGGTGACGTTGCGCTTTTCGGACGCGGTTGTCGACGGGATATTGGGCACGGGCTTCAGCGGACAACTGCGCCCCGCCGCCTTGCGTTTGATTCGTTTGGTCAATGCCGCCAAAAAAGTCACGGTGTCAATCGACATGCCGTCGGGCGTGGATTCGGATACGGGCGCGGTCGGCGAGGCTGCCATGCAAGCGGATTGTACCGTCGCGCTGGGTTTGCCTAAGGTCGGGCATTACATTTGCCCCGGCGCGGCGCACGTCGGCAAGCTCGTAATCGACAATATCGGGCTTCCCGCCGAATTGCTCAACGAGGACATACATCAAACGCTGATTGACGACGACCTCGCGCTGACGTTCCTGCCTGCCCGCTCGAAAGACGCTCATAAGGGCACGTGCGGGAAAATTTTAATCGTGGCGGGTTCGCGGGGCATGACGGGCGCGGCAAGCTTGGCGGCAATGAGCGCGTTAAAAGTCGGCGCGGGACTCGTGACGTTGGCGACGCCCGAAAGCCTCAATCCGATTTACGAAGTCAAACTGACCGAGATCATGACGGCACCGCTAGCCGAGGTCAAAGTCGGGATAATCGGCGGCGACAAGGCGGCGGAAACAATCCTGAACTTGGCGGAAAAAGCCGACGCGCTTTTAATCGGTTCGGGCTTGGGACGCGAACGCGAAACGGGCGATTTGGTAAAAAAAATCGTCGCGACGGTCGACAAGCCGCTTATCCTCGACGCCGACGCGATTTATCCGTTCAACGGGCACGCCGACGAGCTTAAGGCTTGCAAGCAAATCCCGATACTGACGCCGCATTTGGGCGAATTGTCCGCGCTGTTGGATATACCCGTCGAAAAATTACGCCCCGCGCTTGTCCCCGAAGTTCGACGCGCCGCGCAGGCTTATCGGGCAATAATCGTGGCAAAGTGCGAGGTGACGGTGGTCGGCTACCCGAACGGCGAAGTATTCATATCGCCTTTGGGCAACAGCGCGATGGCAACGGGCGGTTGCGGCGACGTGTTGGCGGGCGCGATAGCCGGTCTCATGAAGCAAACGCCGTTCGCGCCGCTGACGGGCGTCTGGCTCCACGGCACCGCCGGTAACCTTGCCGCTCAAGACAACGCCGAGGGGCTTATCGCCTCCGACGTCATGAATCACTTGCCCGCCGCCATTAAGCGGCTCCGCGCCATAGGCTATCAGAATTCGTAAAATAACAAAAGCCTCTCGATTCGGGAGGCTTTTTTGTTAAATCGGAATAAGTCGGCGTCAAACACGAGCGATTTGCGTCTGAAACGATAATGAATGCCCGTTGCCCGTCGGCGCAAGCTTTGCTACAATACAGTCAGCGCAAGGAGGCGCGGCGGATTCAAGGGAAGTATCAAAGGAGTTGTTCAAAATGAAACGCGAATACAAAACCAAAATCAATCATATAGAAGCGGCGACGCCCGAAGTTAATACGACGGCTCGCGCAGAAGTATCGTTCATCATGGTAGCCAAAGGCGTGCTCGGTTTCAGAGAGAGTGCGCATATCGTCAAGGTCGCCGAGGACACCGACTGCAAAATCAGTATCGCGTCGGGCAAGAAAATCGGCACGACCGAAAGTATCTTGTCGCTGGTCAACCTCGGTATCAATGCGGGCAAAAGCCTGGTGCTCAACATTAAGGGTGAGCGCAACGAGGAAGCTTTCCGCGAAGTGTCCAAGATTATCGCGGGCGAAACCGACGGCAACAGCTGATTTGCAATCATCTTAACCCACCCACTCATAAATACCCACTCAAGCCTTCGACCTCAAACGGTCGGGGGCAATTTTTTATTTAGCAACGGGTTTGTCAGTCTCGGCAATGTAGGCTCGCGCCGCCTCGACAACGGACGCTTTAAGCTCCGCAAGCGGTATGTCGCGAACCTGCGCGCCCGCCACGTTTTGATGTCCGCCGCCGCCAAATTTCTCCATGATAACTTGAACATTCAAATCGCCGCTCGAACGCGCACTTATCCCGACGGTATCGCTCTTGATTTGGAACAGGATAATCGTCATGCGCACGCCCTCAATCGTCAGCAACGAATCCGCCGCCTGCCCCGCGATAGCTTGAACATTCGGGATTATGCTGTCGATTTGGGAAACGACAAGCCCGCCCTCGTAGTACTCCGATTGCGCCTTCGTCTTGGCTAGCGCGACCGTCGTCTCGTAGTCCGACTTGAATAAGTAATTAACCGCCACGGGGTCGGCTCCGCTCCGACGCAGATAAGCCGCCGCCTCGAACGTCCTCGCCCCCGTCTGTATCGCGAAATTTTTCGTGTCGACCACTATGCCCGAATAAATCGCCGTCGCCGCCAACTTCCCGATTCGCATTTTCTCATCGAAATACATCAAAAGTTCCGTCACCATTTCGCACGTTGAGCTTGCGCTCGGCTCCAGGTAAGTTATCGCTGGGTTTTTTATCGTGTACTCGCTGCGCCTGTGGTGGTCTATCACGATGACTTTTTTTATCCGCTCAAGCAAAAAGGGCGCGGCGACAAGCTTAGGAATGAACGTGTCGACGACGATTAACAGCGGCTCCAGTGCCGTCGATATGGTAACGTCGCTCGCCGTCACGAACAAATCTTTGTACGCCTCGTCCTTGTGAAGCAGTTCGATAATTTTTTCTACGCTGTCGAGCCAGTTGCTTAAGACGACGTGCACGGGCTTATTTAACTGCCGCGCCATAAGCGCAACGCCGACCGCCGCCCCGAACGCGTCATAATCCTCGCGGGTGTGCCCCATGATAAAAATTTCGTCCGCCGCCTGCATGGTGTCTCGAATCGAATGGCTCATGACACGCGCCTTGACTCGCGTATTTTTCTCGACCGCCTTGGCTCGTCCGCCGAAGAATTGCATTTTGTCCGCCAAATTGACTGCCGCCTGGTCGCCGCCCCGCGCCAATGCCAAATTCAGCCCCGCCAATGCCTTGGTGCCCAGCTCGTTCATGGATTGTTCGTCCGAGGGCTTTTCCGCCACCGCCGCGCCCATTGACAACGTAACTTGCAGTTGATGTTTGTTGACAAGTTGCCGCACCTTGTCCAAAACCAGAAATTTTTGCGCGATTGCCGCGTCCAAAGCCCGCCGTTCCAGCACCACCAAAAATAAATCGCTCGACACCCGACGCATAAAGCCCGCCAACGACGTGACCCACTCCTCCAAAATTTCGCTGACCGACAGCAACAGCGAAGTTTTTTCCGCCTCGTTCAGACCCTGCATGACTTCATCGTAATTGTCGACTTGCACGTAGATTAGTGCCGTCCGACTCTGCGCGTATTCAAGCTTCAAGTCCTCGTAGGGCGTGACCTCCCGCGCAAACAGCACCACCATCCGCGAATAATCGTCGTTTGCCTTCAAGTGCCGATACTTTACCAAAAAATATCTGTAGAATTCCTCGACCTTGCCGTCCGCCGTCGTCCTGTGTCGCAACGATTTGATGGGGTATTCGCCCTCCGTCGGCGCGGGTACCGTACCGTTCGGCTCAAGCGATAAAATTTCCGACGGCAATAAGCCCTCCCAAAATTCCTCCACGTCCATTCCCTGTTGAGGAATTACTTCCGAAAAGTCCTGCATGACCGAATTGCACCATTGAAGCCGCCCGTTTTCGTCCACCACGATTATTCCTTCCGGCAACTTCGTCATGGCGTAATACATCATGTCGTTGAAATTTCCGATGACGTTTTCGCTGTACTCCTTGAACTTTTTTTCGCGGTCTTTGCGGCGCACGTGCGCGAACCAAATCAGTAACGCCCACGCCAAAAAAGCCATTGCGCCCAAGATTTTGTTGTACTGCGAAATTATCACGACCATAACCGACATGACCGCCAGATTTATCACAGAGTCAGGCCACGCGGATAAATTCCTCGGCACTTAATCACGTCCTTTAAAGAATCGCTTCCGATAGTCGAACACCATATCTATCAAGCCCGTTATCGCCACGAGTTGGAGCAGGAACATGTTCAGAATCAACAGCACGTATAGCAACCGCCGCAACAGCTTCGAGACTTTGTAGCGGTCGAACACCGCCGATAACAACGCCAGCCCTTGCACCAGCCCGATTAGTATCGATATTAGCGTCAAGTTCAGTGACAATTCTTGGATGCCCGTCCAGCCCCGCGTGACGCCCCAATACATGCCCAGCCCGCCGATTATCGCCGTGTACAGGAAAAGCGACGGGAAACGCCACTCGGCAAAAGGCGGCAACGTCGGCATTCGCATTTGCAATTTCGGGAAAATCCAATGCGCGGTCAGCCAAATCGCCGCCGAATTTATCAGCGCGGTCACCATCATCAGCGACGGTATCAGCGAAGCCAAAGTTTGCAACGCCGGCTCCACTTGCTCCTTTGCCTCGGCGATTCGCTCAGCCTCGACGCCCATGGATTCGTACAGTGCGAAAGACTCGGCGAACGACTCGCGTATCATTTCGATTTGCGTTTCGATTAAGTTCACGTCCAGCGCGAATATCAGCAACAGGAGCGTCGTAACCTGCGCGGCGGACGACGTGACCAACACGGCAAAGAATACTTTGACCGCGCCGAAGTTTTCTCTTAGGCACCAACCCAACACTACGCCGCCCGCGCCGAAGCTCAACATAAGGCGCAACGACAACAGCGGGCTTATCAGCACAGCCAGCAGGACAGACGCCACGACCAGCGCGGTTATCCCTTTGCCGACGCCTTGACGTGTCGTTAAGATTGCCGGCGGTAAGGCGCAGAAAAATTCTACGAACATGCCGAGCAGCGGGACGTAGACCGCGACGAGTCCGAGAATTACGGTTATCGCCACGAGCAAGCCGCCCTCGACCGTCGGCGTCACACTTTTACTCATAAAATCTACTCCCTACTCCCTACTCCCTAATTCCTAAATAAATTTTCGGCATTATATCAGACCGCGCCGCCTTTTACCAGTAAAAAAGCCCCTCCAATACGGAAGGGCTTTTTCATATGTGGTCGCGGCGGAACGTCTTGGCGAAGTGTTCTTCGTCGATTGTGTCTGTCGCGTCTTGAAGAGTGGCCGGCATCTCCTCGCGACTGTTAACGTCAAGCCCGCACTCCACGCCGACATATAAATCATTGACGCCCAAATCCCTCAGCCGAATCAAATTCGCGTCGCTCTTTCTCATGAGGTTGCGGATTGCGGCGTAGCAAAACATTCCGAATCAGCGCGATAATTTTTTGTATGCCGTCAATCAGCTCGTCCCCGACGAACTTGCCTTTAAGCTTTTGGTAATGTAGCGGCGTTTTCGGTACAAGTGTCAGCGACGAAACCTCAATCCTCGAAATGTTTATCCCGTCATAAAGCTCGGCAGTCTTTTGCGCGTGACTTAAGCCGTAATTTTTGCCGCCCAAACCGTTCAGAAAGTTAGCGATAATCGGCAAGCCCGCCGCCGTCAGCTTTTCCGATTGCTCGCGGGCAGTCTTGGCATCGTAACCTTTATGCCGCTCTTATCGATAAAGTTGTCAATCCTCGCGTAGCCGCCTATCGTCTTGACGCTCGGCACGTGCTTATGAATCAGATACGCCGTCTGCATGAGGGTATCGAAGCTCGCGGCGAACGTTTTGAACGCGCATGCTTTGAAGTAGCCGCCGGCCTCCCCTCCTCAAGTTGAAAATGCAAACGTGTCCTCGCATGCGATAACAGCCGTTGCAACCGATACAGGTCGACGGACGCAAATCGCCGCCTCGCCAACGATTGACTATGTTCGGTTCGCGAATCAACGCCCTCGACAACGACACCGGTTCAATATCGGTCGTGGCAAGGATTTTGTTCATGGTCTCAACACTGCGCAAACCGCCGACGAGGATAATCGGCACGTTCACGCGTTCGAGGACGGCTTCGGCGTATTTCAGGAAGTAGCCTTCGCCGTCATTAGCCCGCGCCTCCCGCGAAGTGTAATTGCCGCTGATTTCTATCGCGTCGACGCCGTGAGCCGCCATAATTTTGCAAGCGTCAATGCAATTTTCTCCGTTAATCTTTGCGAGGAGGCAGAAATTTTCACTGACGACGGAGCGTATCAAGTCGAGGATGTCGCCGAGAATCCTATCGTCGCGATTGAGATATTGGCTCAAGAAGAAACCGTGCGCCGCGTGCAGTTGAACGCCGTCATAGCCCGCCGCCTTGAACAGCTCCACGACCTCGGAAATATTCTCGGCAGTCAAACGGCTTATCGGCACGCGGTAAAGTTCGCCGTCAATTTCAAAGACCAAATCGACAATCGCCGCCTGCAAGAAGACTTTGCAACCGTGAGCGTGAATCATATCGATGAGCCGTCGATTAACGCGTCGTGCGGTGAAATGGCGGTTATGCCCGTGACGATTGCGCCGACTCCGCCCGCCGCCAATGCCTCGTAAGTCTCGAAGTGCGTTTCGGTCAAATTGCCGTCGTCGTCAGCCGCACCCGGCCACGTCGCCGAACGCATTAGCCGATTCTTCAAAGCCAACACGCTCTAACTTCACGCCGTCGAAGATATTCTTCATGCTATCACGCGCCTTTACAAACGTTGTAAAAAAATTGACGCCGATAAAAGCGTCTGCGATAACAAATGTCCGTTGCTGTATGCCATGGAAATTTTTGGTTCTAATCTTCGTGCAGGCAGTAACCGTTGCCGTCTCAGAAAGTTTGCTCCCGCGTGGCAATCTTGTCCTGAACGTAGGCGATAAAATCGTCGACGCTCATATCAACGCTATCTTTGTCGCTGTACTTGCGAATCGGCAAAATTCCCGTCTCGACCTCCTTGTCGCCGATAACCACAGTGTAGGGAATTTTTTTGACTTGGCTGTCGCGAATCTTCTTGCCGACTTTCTCGTTGCGATCATCGACTTCTGCGCGGATATTAAGCGCGAAAAATTTCTCGGCAAGCTCCTTGGCGCAGGCAAAATGCGCGTCGGTTATTGGCAAAAGCTTAATCTGGACGGGCGCAAGCCATACGGGGAACGCGCCGGCGTAGTGCTCAATCAAAATGCCTATAAAGCGTTCGATTGAGCCGTAAACCACGCGGTGAACCATAATCGGGCGATGCTTGTTGCCGTCCTCGCCGATATAGTTCAAATCAAATTTTTCGGGCAGGAGCATGTCAAGCTGAATGGTGCCGCACTGCCACGTACGCCCGATTGAGTCTTTCAAGTGGAAATCTATCTTCGGACCGTAAAAAGCTCCGTCGCCCTCGTTGATGACGTATTCCAAACCGCGATGCTCCAAAGCTTTACGGAGCGCGTCGGTCGCCAATTCCCACGTCGCGTCGTCGCCCATGGAGTTTTCGGGGCGCGTCGACAGCTCAGCCTTATACTCCAAACCGAACGTCTTATAAACCTCGTCGAACAAGTCAATCGTCTTTTGAATTTCCGGCTCAACCTGCGCGGGCGTCATGAAGATATGCGCGTCGTCCTGCGTGAAGTTGCGCACTCTGAACAAGCCGTGGAGCACGCCGCTTTTCTCGTGACGGTGAACAAGTCCCAACTCGCCCAAGCGCAACGGCAAATCGCGATAGCTGTGCCCGTGCGTATTGTAAACCAACATGCCGCCGGGGCAATTCATGGGCTTGACGGCGTAATCCTCCTCGTCAATCTTCGTGAAGTACATATTTTCCTTGTAGTGATCCCAATGCCCCGAAGTCTCCCACAGCTTGCGATTGAGGATAATCGGCGTCTTAATCTCCAGGTAGCCGTAGCGGCGATGAACCTCGCGCCAATAGTCAATCAGCTCGTTGCGAATAATCATGCCGTTGGGGTGGAAGAACGGAAAGCCGGGACCTTCGTCGTGCAAGCTGAACAAATCCAATTCCTTGCCCAGCTTGCGGTGGTCGCGCCGCGCCGCCTCCTCCAGCATGTGCAGATAATCCTTGAGCGCGTCTTTGGACTCAAACGCCGTGCCGTAAATGCGTTGGAGCATTTTATTATGCTCGTCGCCGCGCCAGTAAGCACCCGCTATGCTCATGAGCTTGAACGCCTTAATCTTGCCCGTCGATTGAACGTGAGGTCCCGCGCATAAATCCGTAAAGTCGCCTTGCGTGAACAAACTTATCTCGGCGTCTTCGGGCAGAGCCTCAATCAGCTCGACTTTATAAGTTTCGCCCTCTTCGGAGAATTTCTTAAGGGCGTCGGCGCGGCTGAGCGTGGAGCGTTCCAGCTTGAGATTTTGCTTGACGATAGCCTTCATTTCGCGTTCGATAGCGTCAAGGTCTTCGTCGGTGATTTTATGTTCGGTGTCTATGTCGTAGTAAAAGCCGGTGTCGATAGCCGGACCGATTGCCAGTTGAACGCCTTTGCCGTCCGCGCCGCCCCAGAGGTGCTTAATCGCTTGCGCCATAACGTGCGAGGCGGTGTGTCTTAATGCGTGCAGAGCCGCCGCGCCTTCGACTTCCGCCAAGGAGCCGTCTTTGGTTATTATCGTCATAAAAATTCCTCCTTGATTGATATTGCCGTATAATACAACACCGTTGCGGTTAATGCAATTAGGGCTTGAATGTATGCAACGGATAGAAAACCTGCTAAAATGCCTGTGATTCAAATCAGCTTATTCACGTGGTGATTTTATGGCTAAGAAAATTTTCCTTATAGCGGGTACCGAGGACGGGCGCAAGCTTACCGAATTCCTCTGTGAACGCGGCTTTGACATGACCGCCTCCGTCGTCAGCGATTACGGGCGCAAACTACTTGAAACCTGCGCGGGTGTCAAAATTAACGATAAGCCCCTCGACCGCGCCGAATTAACGGAGCTTCTTCGCACGGGCAATTTTGATTGTCTGGTCAATGCCGCGCACCCCTACGCTCAAAACGTTTCCGCCAATGCCGTTGCCGCCGCTCAAGCCGCGCAGATTCCCTGTCTCCGCTACGAACGCGCCGAGGTTGCATTTGCTTACGACAAAATTTATCGCGTCGACACTTACGAGGCGGCGGCTCTCAAGGCGCGGGAATTCGGCAAGAATATCTTCCTTACCACCGGCAGCCGCAACTTGAAGACGTTCGTAGACCTGCTCGACGATTGCAACTTAACCGTGCGCGTCCTGCCGACCGCCGAGGTTTTGGCTCAATGCGAGGCTCTCGGCTTGACGCCCAAACAAATCGTCGCAATGCAAGGAGCGTTTTCCGTTGAGTTGAACGTTGCGCTGTTCCGTCACTCCGACGCGGAGGTCATCGTCACCAAGGACGGCGGGCAGCTCGGCGGCGCGGATACCAAACTTAAAGCCGCGCAGATTTTGAACTTGCCCGTCGTCATGATTAACCGCCCGAAGATTCTTTATCCGAACGCGGCGGCGACCTTCGACGACGTTTTAAAATTTTTGGAGGGGATTCAATGAAATGCACAGTTCAAACGGTGGCGGACGCCTTAAATCGCTTGGCACCGCGCAGATTAGCCGAGGATTGGGATAATCCCGGACTTTTGGTCGGTGACCCGACGGCTGAAGTCGAAGGGATATTCGTTTGCCTCGACGTGCTCGACGCTCAAATTTCGCGGGCGATTGAACTCGGCGCACAGCTAATCGTCGCGCATCATCCGCTGATTTTCCGCCCGATAAAGAATATCCGCCTCGACCTGCCGCTCGGCAAAAAGCTGGCGCGTCTGATTAAAAACGACGTGGCGGTCTTCGCGGCGCATACCAATCTCGACAGCGCGGCGGGCGGCGTCAATGACGTGTTGGCCGGCAAAATCGGGCTTGTCGACGTGAAACCGCTCGGCGACGACGAAATTGCCATGGGGAGAATCGGGCGGCTCGAAACGCCTATGACTGCCGAGGATTTTGCCCGTCACGTCAAGCAGGCTCTCGACGCCGACAACGTCCGCTTAATCTGCGCGGGGGACTTCCAAATCGGCAAGGTGGGCGTGTGCGGCGGCGCGGGCGCGGAGTTCATTCAGCGGGCGAAATTCTTTGGTGCTCAAGCTTTCGTGACGGGCGACGTTAAATATCACGAGGCTCAAGCGGCGGTCGAGGGCAGGATACACGTCGTGGACGCGGGGCACTTCGCCACCGAGTATCCGATTGTTCACGAGCTTGCCGCTTATCTGAGCGAGGAGCTTAAAGACTTCGACGTTCGCATAATTGAAAACGCTTCGGCTGAAGATTTCTTCGCAACGATTTAAACTTGACTTAAAGCCGACTTCAGCTGATAAACTTGCGCTCAGAGGTGAGGATTGATGACGATTGGCGAAGTCAGTGAGAAATACGAGATGACGGCGGACACGTTGCGCTACTACGAACGAATCGGGCTGATACCGCCGGTGCCGCGCAAGAGAAACGGCATTCGCGACTACGACGAGACGGCGTGCGGCTGGGTATCGTTTATCAAGTGCATGCGCAGCGCGGGCGTGCAAATCGAGGCGTTAATCGAATACGTCGCGCTCATGCAGGCGGGAACGGGCATAGAGCGGCGTAAGGAAATTTTAATCGAACAACGTGCGCGGCTCCAAAATCAGGCGGAAACGTTGCGCACGACGATTGAGCGGCTCGACTACAAAATCGCCAACTACAAAAAATTGTTCGGAAACAAGGCTTGAAATATCACGGTCTCGCCCAAGACGCGGGGCTGTTTTTTTGTTGCCGAATCAATTAAAATGTGCGCGGGAGGCGACGATATGGACTTCGATAAAATTTACCGGGACTTTGAGGCGGCGCGGACGGCGGACGATTTTGACACGATGAGCGACCTCCTCGCGGCGGTGCACAGGCATTGCAACAAGTTGGCAAGCCTCGGCAGGGGCAATGAACTTCCGCAGAGTGCGCTGTACATTTGCTCCCATGTCAACGTGCTGATTTATCGCGTCATGCAGTTGCTAAGCGACGGCGACGCGCTCAAGGCAAGGGCGTATCTGCTCGCGCTGGCGGCGAATAACGTTGCCGGCTTCGATAAATTTTTCCACATGCATTATCTGCTGGGGCGTGCGCTTTACATGACGGGCGATTATCTTCGGGCGAATAAAATCCTTACCCGCTACGAGGCGGCGCGTTCTGCTAATATGGGCGACACCGACGAATTGAGCTTGTTTTATCGGGCGACCTGCGCGGCGTACCTGGGCGACTTCGACGCGGCGGCAAAACTTTATCGGCAAACCCTCACGATTAAAGCCGAATTCCCCGAAGCCGCTCAAAATTTGGAACTCGTCCTGCGCGGCTCGAATCAAGATTTGGCTCGCGAAATTAAAAGCCTGTGGGACTTCCCCGCTTGGCAAGACGTGCCGATTTTTATCAACGCCCGCGACCGCCTCGGCGTCATGAAACGGTTAATCGATTGGCTGCTCGACGCGGGCTATCGCAAGCTGATTCTAATCGATAACGCCTCGACGTATCCGCCGCTCCTCGAATATTACGCCGCCCTTGAACACGACCCTCGGCTTACGATTCTGCGCTTGGATAAAAATCTCGGCTTTAAGGCTCTGTGGCTGTCGAACGCTTTGGAGCGGCTGAAAATCGCGACGCCTTACATTTACACCGACCCCGATGTTCTGCCGATTGAGCGTTGCCCGAAAGATTTTGCGCGATGGCTGATGAATTTGCTAGACGCCAACCACGAATTGCGCAAGGTCGGATTGGGGCTGGTCTGCGACGATATAACGTTCTTCGACAAGGATAACGTTCAGCGCACCGAGGCGGATTATTACGAGGGCACGCGGGTTGGCGAAAATCTTCACTTCGCGCAGGTTGACACGACGCTTGCCCTGTATTCCAACGTGCAGCATTACAGCTTGCGGTTTTCGTTGCGCACGACGGGCGACTTGCGGGCGTATCACTTGCCGTGGTATTTTGACTATGACAATTTGCCCGAAGACGAACGCTATTACTTGGAGCACGCCGATAAAAATTCCGTGACCTCTTTACAAAATTTTTGGGAGGATTGACCTTGAACTCGATAAAAATTCGCGGAGCACGTGTCCACAACTTGAAGAACATCAGCGTCGAAATTCCTCGCGATAAGCTCGTCGTGATAACGGGCGTGTCGGGCAGCGGTAAAAGCTCGCTCGCCTTCGATACGATTTACGCGGAGGGGCAACGCCGCTACATGGAAAGTTTGTCCAGTTACGCCCGCCAATTCCTCGGACTGCCCGATAAGCCCGACGTGGAGCTGATTGAAGGCTTAAGTCCCGCCATTGCCATTAACCAGAAGACGACCAATAACAACCCGCGCTCGACTGTCGGCACCGTCACTGAAATTTATGATTATCTGCGACTCCTTTTCGCACGCGTCGGCAAGCCTCACTGCCCAAAGTGCGGCAAGCCCGTCCAAAGTCAAAGCGTCGACCAAATCCTGGCGCAGATTCTTTCCTTGCCCGAAGGAACGCGCTTCAGTTTGCTTGCGCCGATTGTCAACCGGCAGAAGGGCACGCATAAAGATACCCTCGGCAAGCTGGGCGCGGCGGGCTTCGTGCGCGTAAAAATCGACGGCAAGCTCCGCGAACTCGACGAGGATATTAAACTCGCCAAGACCAAAAAGCATACAATTGAGTTAGTCGTTGACAGGCTGGTTAATCGCGAGGGTGTGCGCTCAAGATTGGCTGATTCTTTGGAGACCGCGCTGAAATTCGGCAACGGGATTGTCCTCGTCGAAACCGACGCCGAAACTTTGACCTTCAGCGAAAAGAATGCTTGCGTCGATTGCGGGATAAGTTTGCCCGACATTACGCCGCAACTTTTTTCCTTCAACAGCCCCAAAGGTGCTTGTCCGAAGTGCAACGGGCTCGGCAAAATTTTCGACGTGCGCGATTGGTCGACGATGTATGAATGGATGCTCGCCGTCCACGACTTCAAGACGACCGATTTGCCCGAAGACGCTTGCCCCGCCTGTCACGGTCACCGCCTTAAGCCCGAAGCTTTAAGCGTCACCGTCGGCGGCAAGAATATCGCTCAGGTCGTCGATATGTCCGTCGACGCCTGCCGCAAATTTTTCGCCGCCCTCGAACTCGACGATACCGATAAAAAAATCTCCGCGCAGGTTCTCAAGGAGATTAACGCCCGCCTCAAATTCCTCTGCGACGTCGGCTTGGATTATCTCAGCTTGTCGCGCAAGTCGGCAACACTCAGCGGCGGCGAATCTCAACGTATCCGCTTGGCGACGCAAATCGGCTCCGCATTGACGGGCGTCCTCTACGTCCTCGACGAGCCGTCAATCGGACTTCACCGGCACGATAATCAAAAGCTCCTCGCGACGCTTAAAAATCTGCGCGACCTCGGCAATACGCTGATAGTTGTCGAACACGACGAAGAAACCATTCGCGAGGCGGATATGATTGTCGACATGGGGCGCGGCGCAGGTAAGGCGGGCGGCAACGTCATTGCTCAAGGGACCGCCGACGAAATTGCCCGCGTCGAAAATTCTTTGACGGGCGATTACCTCAGCGGAAGGAAAATTATCCCCGTGCCCTCGACACGCCGCGACATTTCGCAGACTTTGACCTTTGCCAATGCCGATAAGAACAACCTCAAAAATATTACCGTCAACGTGCCGCTCCGCGCTCTCACGCTGATAACGGGCGTCAGCGGTTCGGGCAAGTCCACGCTCGTCGAGGAAGTCATTTATCCGCGCCTCAAGGATATGAAACTCGACGGTATCGGCAAAGTCACGATGATTGACCAAGACCCGATTGGCAGGACGCCCCGCTCCAACATTGCCACTTACACGGGTGTCGCCGACCATATCCGCAAGCTGTTCGCCGCCACCAACGGTGCCAATCTGCGCGGCTACAAGGCGGGGCGATTCAGCTTCAACGTAAAGGGCGGGCGATGCGAAAGTTGCGGCGGCAATGGCGTCCTCAAAATCCCGATGAACTTTCTGCCCGATGTTTACGTTACCTGCGACGTTTGCAAGGGCGCACGCTTTAACGCCGAGACGCTGGAGGTTAAGTACAAGGGCGCGAGTATCGCCGACGTGTTGAATATGCCCGTTGACGAGGCGTTGGAATTCTTCGCGAACGTGCCGACGATTCGGCGCATGTTGCAAGTACTGCACGATGTGGGCTTGGGTTATATTGAACTTGGACAGCCCGCCAATACCTTCAGCGGCGGCGAGGCTCAACGCGTCAAACTTGCCTACGAATTGGCGCGACCGACCGGCAGGGCGGCGAATATCTACATCATGGACGAGCCGACGACCGGCTTGCACTTCGACGACGTGAGCAAACTTATCGACGTGATTCAGCGTCTGGTTGAGCGCGGCGACACGGTGATTATCATCGAACACAACCTGGACGTGATTAAGTGCGCCGACTATATCATCGACCTGGGACTTGACGGCGGCGATAAGGGCGGCAACGTCATAGCGAGCGGCACGCCCGAACAGGTTGCCCGCGTCGACATTTCCTACACGGGGCAAGCGTTGAAAAAAGTTTTGGCGTAATTTCGGGAGGAATTTAATGGACTGCGGCTTGATAATCCCGACGCTCAACGCGGGCGCACAATTCCGAACGTTACTTGAACAGCTTGCCGCGCAGACCTTGCCGACACGAAAGCTTATCGTCGACTCCGAATCAACCGACGGCACGGCGGAGCTTGCAAAGTCATTCGGCGTCGAAGTCTTGAGCATACCGCGCAAAAGTTTCAATCACGGGGCGACGCGTCAACTTGCGCTCGAACACATGCTTAAGACCGCGCCGCTTGACGTGATAATTTTCCTCACGCAAGATGTATTGCTCCGCGATAACGAATCGCTTGCGGCTTTGGTAAAAATCTTCGCCGAGGATAAATCGGTCGGCTTGTCCTACGGGCGGCAATTACCTCACAAGGACGCCACCAACGAAGCTAAATTCCTCCGCGCCTTCAACTATCCGCCCGAAAGTCAACTGCGCTCCCTCGACGATAAAAATCGCTGCGGGCTTAAGACGGCGTTCGCGTCGAATTCCTTTGCGGCTTATCGCGTCGAGGCGTTGCAGAGCGTGGGCGGCTTTCCAAATCACGTGCCGCTTTCCGAGGATATGTACGTTGCGGCTAAGATGCTTCTGCGCGGGCTTAAGATTTACTACGCGGCGTCCGCGCAGGTTTATCACAGTCACAACTACACGGCGGCGCAGGAGTTTCGTCGCTACGTCCAAATCGGCAAGTTTCACGCGCAGGAGCCTTGGATTCGTGAAACGTTCGGCTCGGCGGAGGGCGCGGGTAAAAAGTTCGTCTTGATGAAGCTAGCCGCGTTGGCAAAAAAAAATCCCCTCGACTGCGCGGGCGCAATCTTCAGGGACGCGGCAAAGTTTTTGGGCTATCGTATCGGACGGCTTATCGCTTAGTCCAGCCGAATTCCTCAAAGCTCTGCCGCCACGCAATCCGCTCGTAAAAATCCTTCATGGTCGTCGCGGTATGGAAAATCGGAACGCGCTCCAACGCAAAAAAATTACTGCCCCTGTCGACAACGCCGTATTTAATCGTGAACGCGCCCTTGTAGCCCACGTCCTGCGCTATGCCGGCTATGTGCAAATTGTAGGTGCCCGTCGGATACGCCAGGAATTCTACGGGGTGACCGAGATTTTCCTCAAGCATGGTTTTTGAGTCGAGAAGCTCGGTGCGAATTTCGTCGTCGGGCAATTCCTCCAGCTTGGGGTGCGTCAGCGTATGCGATTCAATAGTTATGCCGCTTTGCTCCATCTCCTTGAGCTGCTCCCACGTCATGTAATTCGGATAAACGCCGGTGAACGCGGGGATAATAAAAATCGTCGCCTTCAAGCCGTATTTCTTTAGAATCGGAAAGGCGTTGGCGTAGTTGTCCAGATAGCCGTCGTCGAAGGTGATGAGCACGGGCTTTGGCGGGAGTTCGATTTCGCCGTTCAACCCCGCGTAAAGTTCATCGGGCGTTATCGTGATACAGCCGCTGTCGACGAGGAATTTCATCTGCTCCTCGAAGTCTTTAAGCTCCACGGCAAGCGGCGTGTGCTTGTTATCGATTTGGTGATAGTTGAGCACGAGGATTTTCGCGCCCTCCACGATGTCGGTTATCGTGTCGACCTTTTGCGCTTGCGAGTGGTAAACGCCGAGGCTAAGGACAATCAGCGCGGCGAGGAAAATTTTTCTAATCAAAGTCATTACCCCTTGAGTTGAGCGGCAAGTTCGGGCGGGATTATTTCGGCGTAGTTGACAGCCAGCCACTCGACGATTCGATTCCAATAACGCTTAGCTTTCCACGCCGCCGCGAATTCAAACCAGTAGACCAGCGGTATCAGCACGGGCGTGCCGATGTTGTCGACGATTCGCACGCGATACGAACCCGGCGCGGGTTCCTGTACCATAAAGTTTTCTATGTCCGTGTCGACGATTGCAATGTTTTCGCGCAGAAAGTCCGATTTGAAGTTAAGCAGTATCGTCCAAATTCGTTGGAGCGTCGCGGAGTCGGGGCGGGTTTTGGGCAGAAAGGCTTTCATATCGCGTGAGGTTTTGCCGTCGTAGTCGAGGACGCGCTCAAAGACGTAGCCCAGTCCGAGGTTCGTCTCAAGCGTCCCGAAAAATTCCGTCACGAGCCGCGAACGCGCCAACTTGCCCGCACACATTCGACGATAGCGCATTTCCTTGCGAACGTCGCCGTCGTCTTGGCTGTGCGGTATTTTTATGCACTTGGTCGGGTCGTGCGGGTGAATGTACGTCGCCTGGTGTCCGCCCGAACCGATAAACAGTTCCTCGTTAATCGTCAAAATGCTCATCTGCTACCTGTCAACCTTCCGTATCTTGTGAACGCGCAACTTATCAAGCCACTGCCAAACCTTAAGTTGAATCTGCGCGAAGTCGCCGACGCGTCGAATTATCACGCGGTCGTAAATATCCGAGCCGATAACCTCCGCCGTCAGGACAAGCTCCGTCGCCTTGCCCATGTTCAGAATCAATTCGTCGTCGATAAGCTCCGTCAAAACAATTTCGTCGCCGGCAGTCGCAGTGACCTTGACGGGCGCGTCGACGCCGAAACGATACAGCCCGATAGAAATTTTGTCGACCTCGTAGGGCACGGCGTAGTTGTAAATAAAATTGTCGTGAACCGTGAGCTTGACGAACGGCGGGATTTTATGGAGCGGCTCGACGTTGGCGAAGAATTCAACCTCGGCAAGCCCGAAGTCTCTGCCCGCGTCGATAACCTTAAGCTCCGCCCGCGTCACGAAAAGTTTATCCGTGTCGATAATCAGCGGACGCCCGCGATTCGGAAGCTCCGCCTCGAAAGTTTTTACATTATCTAAAGAAATTCCCGCCTTGTCAATGACGGCGCAGGGATTGGCAAGCTCCACGCGCAAGGAAATTTTGGCGGGGGCGTCGTCGAGGAGGTTGCCGTAAATGACGACGCGGCGCAATTGAATCGGCTCGTGCCACGTGAAAAAGATTTTTCGTTGCTTATCGGAGGCGGCGGGTCGCCAAATGTGATTGCCAAGGAGCGCGGGAGTCGCTGTAACGTCGGCGGTGTCGATGATTTTAAAGTCGGCAACCTTTGAGGCGTCTCCCGAAGTCGCTTTAATCTGCGCGGAAAAAGTTTGGCTGTCGGTGCGCCGCTCGAAAAATATTTCGTCGGAATTGATGATTCGGAGGGCGTTCCACTCGTTGCGCTGGGATTTGTGCGTGAAAATTGCCTCGGCAAGGGGATTGTCCTTGAGGAGCGTTTGGCTGTGCACGACGGGGAAACGCACGCGGTCAGCCCAAACGTAATTGGCGCGGTCGATAAGGTCGAAGTCGTAAGTGTCGGTCTCGGCAAGTTTGGGCTTGAGCGTGGCGCGGAGATTGGCGGCGTAAAAATCGGGCGCGGCAGTGAAGGCGGTTGCGTAAGCAAGCTTTTTATAAACTTCGGGGCGATAATCGTCGCGCTCGGCAAGAATTTCGTCCAAAGCCTCCTCGAACAGAATCGACAACGTGCGATGGTCGGCGTGGCTGTCGAAGTCGACGCAGAAAATTATATTGGCGCGAAGCTCAAGGAGCAGGCTCTTCAAATCGCGCTTGAAATTCCTGCGGGTATAGGCGGCGGGTCGCCCGAAAGTCTTTTTGGCGTAGTCGATGAAATTTTTGGGCGCGTAAGTCTCAACGTGACCGGCGGGCGAGGGCGTCGGCTTATCGGAAAGCTTGTGACCGTCGCCGTAGCCCAGAAAGATGATTCGTTCGCTCGGCACGCCCAATATCCGCAACGCGTCAACCGCCTCAGCCGCCCGAACGTCCGCCGGAACGTCAAAGTCGCCGTTCGTCGAATACGCCACGAATACCTCAGCCTTTGCCGCCGCCAACGTCAAAATCATGTTGCCCGCAACGTTTATCTCGTCGTCGGGGTGCGGTGCCAAGACCAACACTCGCGTCCCGAAAAAGCTTCGCTCGAAAAACGAATTGCCCGCCGTCAAAATTTCCTCCGCCTGTACCTGCTCGCCGACCAACTCGAAAAGCCCGCAAGCCTCCGATTCAAAGATTTTTTTATCGTCCACAAAATCACCTCGACGCGATAATCGCCGCAAGTTTGGGAATGACCGTTGCAAAGTCGCAAGTGGCGCGAATCAGCTCAGCCGCCCGCTCGCCGAAAAGCCGCCTGCGTTCGTCGTCATTGAACAGAAGCGCAACTTTTTCCGCGAACGCCGCCGCGTCCTCCGAACAGCCCGCAAGCCTCCGATTCAAAGATTTTTTTATCGTCCATAACGTCACCTCGACGCGATAATCGCCGCAAGTTTGGGAATGACCGTTGCAAAGTCGCAAGTGGCGCGAATCAGCTCAGCCGCCCGCTCGCCGAAAAGCCGCCTGCGTTCGTCGTCATTGAACAGAAGCGCAAC
>CALFJE010000078.1 GCA_937877545.1 uncultured Selenomonadales bacterium
GCTCCTCTCCGCCGCTGAACGTTCATAAACAGAAACGTATCGCGATTTTCCGTCAGCTTGACGGTATTTTTTTTAAGGTAGTCAATCGCCGTAAGCGCGTGGCGAATGTTGCTCATGGAGCCGATAAGCGACGAACGAATCATGACGCCCGCGAACAAGGACATCACGACGGCTAAGCCTGCCGCCATGGGGTCGAAGCCCTCAGGCGAACGTTGCCCGTAAGCCAAGCCGTTGGTCTCGTAGTACGTCAACAACTCGTCGACGCCCTCAATAAATTTGCTCGTCGCGCCGTAGTAATCGCCCGCGCTCAGCGAAGACTGAAATTTATCCTTAAGGAAAGGTATGCCGTCGTGGTCGGTGATTCGCTCAATCATGCGCCTGTCGGTTGCCATTTCGTACTTGCGCTTATCCATAGCCACCAAAAGGACAATGCCGCCGTTGAAGCCGTTGGCAAAGCCTTGGTCTAGGAATTCGTTCGACGCCGCAATCATGTCGCGCCCGCCGACGCTCTGAACGAACGCCACGCCGATTTTAACCTTATGCGTCTGCTCCACATTGCGGATTCGCTGATTGAGCAGTTCAATTTCGGTATCGTTCAGAAGCCCCGCGTTATCGGTGACAGCTGCCGCGTTTGCCGTGACGTGTATCAGCAGAATCAGCGCGATTAAACTTAAAAATCTTTTCATGACGCCGCCTCCTCAATAGATTAGCATTTTGATTATAAAGTAGAGCACGGGCATGAGAATCAGCGAACAGAGCGCGGGGTAGAGCAAAGCTTTGGTCGCGTCGTAGGGCAGGGAGCCGACGACTTTGCCGGTTTGCCCGTTCATCATGAAGGTATAGGGCTTGTCGTTGTAGCGCGTCGTCAAAATCCAGACGGGCACCATGGCATAGCTTACCTTGCCGACGTCCTTAATCACGGCGGCGTTTTCCAGTTGAACGGCGTCGAAGCTGTCGACGGAATTTTTAAGGACGGCAATCGCACCGGTCTCGACGCGTTTATCTGCGCGGGGAGCGCACTCCTCGGCGGTCACGTCGTATTTGTCGGCGAGGTAGCCGGTAAGATAAGCCGCGCTGAAGGGAACAAGGTCGTCGTAGTTGAAAGGCTCGATGCTGTCCATGTAGGCGTCGTCCATACGCTTGGAGCCGTCGACGGGAATGCGCTCGAAATTCATTGTCCCTGCGCGGCGGCAGTTGTAAATGCTCGTCTGCGTGATAATCTCCTTGGGCGTGTTGAGGACGGTAATTTTCTCGGCGCGGAATTCGGCTTGCGCGGTGATTTGGGAGTCGAAGAGCCAAAAGGGGACGTACATGGGCTGAATCGCCTCGACGCGGTTATTGGCGGTGAAGTTGCTCGGCAAAAGCATATGCCCCTTGTAGAAATCCTTAAGCGCGGCTACGGCGTCGGCTTTGGTCTTTTTGAACGGGATAACGTAGTCGGGCTTGAGCATACCGTCAAAACGTTTTGGAATCATGGTGGGGTTGCCGCAATAGACGCACTCGGTCGCCATGGTATTTTCGTCGCAAACCAGCTCCGCGCCGCAACTCGAACAGGTGAACGCGTGCAGAGCCGCCGCCTCGTCGTGACTCCACTCGGAGCCGGCGTCCTCGGTATTCCACTTTGCCTCTTGAGCCTCAGCGGCTCGCGCAGCCGTCTCCTGCTTATCGCGGAAAAGTTCCTCTATCGCCGCGACTTCAAACTCGGTGCCGCAGTATTCGCACGTGACAGTTCTCTTGCCGGGCAAAAAGCTCAGCGGCGCACCGCAATTCGGACATTTATAACTCACCGACGTATCCGCCATTTTTACACCTCCGAAAATATTTTCCGCGCAGATTGTAGCAAAAGATATTGCCGCGTGCAAATAAAAAGCAGAGCCCGAAAGCTCCGCCGTAAAGTCATTTATTCGCCGAATGTCGCCCGCGCAGATACAGGAGCGTCGCGGCAGGCACAAGGTTTTTAATCTTATCGAAGTCGCCAACTTTGAGAGCCTCGCGAACGGAACTTGCGCTTATCGGTTCGCTGTCGAACTCCTTGCGCGGTATCTCGCGGAACTCCACACCGTAACGCGGCAGAATCGCCCGCATCGTCTCGTTGTATTGGCGCGTCACGTTGTCTTTGGGCTCGGAGCCTGCGAATCGTATCGTTATCCCCAATGTCGGTGCAATTTCCCGCCCGAAAATCTCCACATCTTGACTCGAATCGACCGCCACGTCTTGAAGTTGCGCCTTGTTGAAATAGCCGCTGAACGTCGTCTGCGATATGATGAACTTTCCGCTCGGCAAGACTTCCGCGTTCGGCAGGTGACTCAAACCCTGCTTGACAAGTTCAATCCTGTCGGCGAAGGGGAATTCGCTTTTGTCCTCCTCGACGACAAAGACGTAAAGCCGCGCCACTTGCGCCGCCGCGTATTCCGCCAAATATTGATGCCCCAGCGTGAACGGGTTGCAATTCATAACCAACGCCCCGACCGGCAAACGTTTGGCTCGGAGCGTTTCCTTGTAAGCCGCCAGCTCCGCATTGACGAAACTTTGTGCGCCGCCCGATTCGTATTGCGGCGGTATACCATATCTGTGATAGCTTGGGGGGGGGCAGAATATTTTAGTTCTACTTCGCGGAAGAAATTATTAGCCGTCAGGAATGAAAAATATTTTTCAGCCAAAATTTTATAGCCGAGTTCGTTATAATGCCGCTTAACGCAAAAGAAGTTTCTGTAATCATGCGGCGGGTCGAAAGCATCACTCACATCGCAAAACGGAATACGATTATCAGTGGCGCGTTGCCTTTCCACAAAAACAAAAATTATATCGCCCGGCGCGGGCTCAAGTTTGTTAAGGTTGTAAAAAGTATCTTGCGTGCGTCCGTAAACAAATTGCGATTCGTTTTCGACGCGGTAGGGTAAATTATTTTCGTTGAGCATTTTTTGCAGATGACTTTCAATCGTCTTGTCGAATGGGGCGTAAATTCCGAAATAAACGCAGTTACCGAAGAAATAAATCCTGTTTCTGAAGCGGGCGGGCTGATACGCTGTGACGCGTTTGCCGTTGCGGATACGGCGCAAGGTTTTGGTATCGTCGTCAACCATAACGGTGGAGCCGTCGGGACGGGTTACAATTTCGGGTGTCTCGGCGATTTCCAAGACCTGAGCATTGGTGTAGCCGAATCTGTCCAACGTGGTTTTGACGTTACCGCTCGTGTCGGCGCGGAGGCGTTCGGTAAATTCTCCTACATCAAAAAGTTTCGATTCAAATTTTGCGCCGCCTTTGTAGCGATTGATACTCGGATGAGTTGTAAGGAACAGTTTGACTTTCGGATAGCGTTGCAGAAAGTTCAGCAAGGGGATTTCGGTATAGGCTTTGCGGATAAAATAATCGGTGAGCGCGTCGAGGTAAATCACTTTGCCCGAAAAGATTTTCTTGGTTGTGATACAAATTACAGCCTCGAAGAATTGAAGATTAAATTGAGAAATATGTGGGATGTTAAGATTTTTGAGTACCCCGTTGTGAGCCGAAAAATTTATTCCGCCGAGTTGCGTGTCAAGGAAAGCGAATTGCGCGAACAGCCGCTTATCGTAATGAAATTGGACGTAAAGCTCCCAAAGGAACAGCGCGAATTTCCCCTCGGCAACAATCAGCGGGCGTTTGATATTGTTGTCGATACAGAATTGCGGGAGCGTATAGCCCGCCGTGAAACAATCGCGCAACTTAATTAAAAGTTCCTCGTCGTTCATTTTGATACCTCTGCGTTATCGGACTCGGCGGGTGATTGAACGTCAAGCTCTGCATTATCGGTTTCGACGGGTGATTGAGTGTCAACCTCCGAATTATCGGATTCGTCGGGTGATTGAACGTCAGCCTCTGCATTATCGGATTCGTCGGGTGATTGAACGTCAACCTCTGAATTATCGGATTCGTCGGGTGATTGAACGTCAACCTCCGCATTATCGGATTCGGCGGGTGATTGAGTGTCAACCTCCGCATTATCGGATTCGTCGGGTGATTGAGTGTCAACCTCTGCATTATCGGACTCGGCGGGTGATTGAGCGTCAGCCTCTGAATTATCGGATTCGGCGGGTGATTGAGCGTCAGCCTCTGAATTATCGGATTCGGCGGGTGATTGAACGTCAAGCTCTGAATTATCGGGTTCGGCGGGTGATTGAACGTCAGCCTTTGCATTATCGGTTTCGACGGGTGATTGAACGTCAAGCTCTGAATTATCGGATTCG
>CALFJE010000079.1 GCA_937877545.1 uncultured Selenomonadales bacterium
CGGCAAGTTGGTGAATCAGTTTGAAGCGATATTGCAAGCCCGCTTGCGTCATGGGGATTTTCTCTGCAAGCTCCGTGACGGTGGCGGCAGGATTTGCCAAGCCGACGTTGCGACACGTCATTTTTCGCCGAGCCGTTCGGCAAGTTGGTGAATCAGTTTGAAGCGATATTGCAAGCCCGCTTGCGTCATGGGGATTTTCTCTGCAAGCTCCGTGACGGTGGCGGCAGGATTTGCCAAGCCGACGTTGCGACACGTCATTTTTCGCCGAGCCGTTCGGCAAGTTGGTGAATCAGTTTGAAGCGATATTGCAAGCCCGCTTGCGTCATGGGGATTTTCTCTGCAAGCTCCGTGACGGTGGCGGTAGGATTTGCCAAGCGCAGGTCAATCGCCTGTTGCAAACGCTTGTTGACGGCGACGCCCGCCGCGAGGAGGATTTTAATGTCGGCAAGCTGCCCTTGCGCAATGTCGACGGCTCTGTTGAGCGAGGCGGTCTCCATGTTGACGACGCGATTGACTTGCAGGCGAATCTCCTTGATGTTGCGGGCAATCTCAAAGCGTTCGACGGCATTATCCGCGCCGACCATGCCCAGAAAATCGCAAATGGCATCCGCCTCGCGCAACCAAACAAGAAACTCTTTCTTGCGCCGATAAAGCCCGCCGTTGAAGTCAAGCTTATCCAGTTGCTTGCGAATGAAATGCGCCTCCGCCTCCGTCGCCACGATCTCCAACAGATATTGCCCTTCGGGACGATTGACCGTGCCCTTAGCCAAAAAGGCTCCGCGCAGATACGCAATTTTAAATCGCGTGCGCTTAAGGAATTCGTCGAGGTCGAGGGCGTCGAAGAAACTTTGCAATTCGCCCGCCGCGATAAAGCGCACGACGTAATTCATATTCTTGCGGAGTTTCGTCCTGCGAATGGCGGCGACTTCGGGCTTGATAAGCGGGAAAAATTTTTTGGCAAGCTTGATAACTCTGCGGGCGACGGCGGCATTGGAAGTGGAAAACTCAAGGCGACCGTCAATTTTCTTTGCGCCAACCCGAATCAGCGCGACGAACTCGGCAATCAAACAATCGCGCTCGTCGAAACGGTGCGCCAATTCGTTTTTGACTTCCTGCGCATATGACGGCATTATCCTACTCCTTGGTTCCAAAGCTGTAAATAATTTTCATGACGGCGGCGCAAAGTTTATCGGGGTCGTGACGCCCCGCCTCGCGCTCGCTCATTAAATCCGCCTTGATAAGCCCGCAACCCAGCGCGTTGACTTTATCCTCGTCAATCTCAACCGGCGTCGCGCCGGTGCCGCGCCACATGCTGTCGGGTATCGGCGCGGAGTTGACAAGCACATAGTCAATCGTGCCGTGCCCTGTGTGGTCAAGAATCGCCTTTGCGTGACGGGACGCCGTGTAATTATCGGTTTCGCCGGGTTGCGTCAGCACGTTGCAGATATAAATTTTAATCGCCTTGGACTTCTTTAGGGCTTGCGCCACGCCGTCAACCAAAAGGTTCGGCATGATACTGGTATACAAACTGCCGGGACCGAGGATAATGGCGTCGGCGGATTCAATCGCCTCAATCGCGGCGGGGACGGCGGGAACTTTTTTAGGGAAAAGTTGAACGCGGCGAATCGTCTTGTGAGCTTCGGGGATTTGAGATTCGCCTTCGACTACGGTGCCGTCGGTCATTAGCGCATCAAGGCGCACGTGTTCCTTGCTTGCGGGTATCACACGCCCTTTGACTGCCAAAACTTTTGACGACTCCTTGAGCGCGGTCTCCATGTCGCCCGTTACCTCGTTCATCGCCGCGATAAACAAATTGCCGAAGCTGTGCCCTGCAAGCGCGGTGTCGCCCTCGAATCGGTATTGGAAAAGTTTCTCCATAAGCGGTTCGGTGTCGGCAAGGGCTACCAGACAATTTCGCAAGTCACCCGGCGGGATTATGCCAAGCTCCTCGCGTAAACGCCCCGAAGAGCCGCCGTCGTCGGCAACAGTCACCACCGCCGAAACGTTGTTGGTTGCAGTCTTTATCCCGCGCAGAAGGACGCTAAGCCCGTGCCCGCCGCCAATCACCGTGACGGAAGGTCCGCGTCCGAGTTTGCGCTCCTGATAAATCATGTCAACCAAACTCTCCGAGCGGTCGGGGATAAGCACCGCGATAATCGAGCGGATAATCGAACGCGTCGCCCAAAGCATGATACACGAGCCGATAATCATAATGACGACGCCGACGACGGTCGTAACCATATAGTTATAGCTGCCGACCATTTGCCAGACCAGGCGGAAAATTTCCTCCTCGGCGCGCCCCAGATATTCGTAGTTAATGGCAAGTGCGCCGCCGAAGCTGAAAAGTATAACGCCGCCCGCAAACAACGTCAGCCAGCGTTTCAACTTCATGCCGGGATAGAGCCACTTCAAAAGATGAATCATTATTTAGACTTCCCAAACGTCATTCTTCATTAAGTCGCGGTGCTCCAGATTTATTGCGTAACCCTTTTTGGCAAGGCGGTCGTAAATGTGCTTGGCGACGAAAACCGAACGGTGCATGCCGCCCGTACAGCCGACGGCGATAACCAGTTGACTTTTGCCCTCGCGAACGTATTGGGGAACGAGGAAGTCGATAAGGGCGTCGAGCCGCTTTAGATACTCCTGAGTAACGGGCTTCTCCTCGATATAGGCGGCAACTTCGGGGACGGAGCCGCTCTTGTGCCGCAACTCCTCAATGTAAAACGGATTGGGCAGAAAACGAACGTCGAGCACCATATCGGCATCGAGCGGCATACCGAACTTGAAACCGAAGGAAAGAATTGCAATGCTCATGGTATCGCCGTCGGTCTTGCCGAAAAGCTGTTGAATTTTTTCGCGGAGTTCGGTACGCGCAAGGTTGGAGGTATCGATAATGTAAGTCGCCTTGGCGCGGACGGTTTCGAGGCGTTTGCGCTCCTTAAATACGCCGTCGGAGATACGGGTCGCGGGAGCCATGGGGTGACGGCGACGCGTCTCCTTGTAGCGGCGGATAATCACCTCGTCGGCGGCGTCCATGAACAGCATTTCGTAATCGAGATTCGCCTTGTCCATATCGTCGAGGACTTGAACGAGGTCGTCGAAGAATTCACGGCTGCGGGTGTCGACGACGAAAACCATTTTATTAAAGTGCCCTGCGGCGTGAGTGCAAAGCTCCACGAACTTGGGTATAAAGACGGGCGGGAGGTTATCGACGCAAAAATAGCCGAGGTCTTCGAGGTAGCGGCAAGTCTGCGTTTTACCGGAGCCGCTCATGCCCGTCACGATTATGATTCTGGTTTTATCTTCCATAGAAAACTCCTTGGGAACTGTTTTTAGGAGCCGTCATGGATGACGGCTCCGCCGCCGGCGCATTTGCGTGATGCAAATTCCGCCGGCGTCACTACTCGAAAATCATCAGTCGGCGCGGGGCAGGACATTTACGCCCCTGCGAGGTGCCCTTTTCTTTGTAACTTTCTTTTGGGCAAGCAAAAGAAAGTTAATTAAAGTCCACGCTTTAGTTAAAAGGGGGGCTGCTCAGCGCATAGTCGTAAACAGCCGCCGCGAAGCCGTCATTGTCGCAAGTGTCGGTTATAAGCTTGCACGCCGCCTTGACGGCAGGGACGGCATTACCCATAGCCACGCCAACCCCAACGCCGGTCAACATCGCCAAATCGTTATCGGAGTCGCCAATCGCCATAACCTGCGCGGTGTCGACGTTAAGCTTATCGGCAAGAATTTTAATCGCGCTCGCCTTGGAGACGCCCCGCGCCATAAACTCAACGAAACGCGGAGCCGACCTGGTAACCTCGACTTGTCCGCCGAAAATACTTTCAAGCTCGGCAAGCCGCGCCGCCGTCTCGTCGGGGGTGTCAGCTATGCTCAAAAGCTTGGTAATGCCCTCGACGCGTTCGCGTAAGCCCGACCAGCCGACCTCGACCGCCTCAACCTTTTGCGCGTCCTCGTAATATTTGGCGCAATCGTTGCGTTCGGGCACGTAAAGCACATCGTCAACGTAGCTCTGCAAATGCCAACCGCGCTCCTCAAAGAAATTCATCAAGCGGAGAGCGTCGGGCGCGTCCAGGTATCGCGTATGAAGGACTTCGCCCGCCGAGGACTTTATCAGCGCACCGTTGTAGGCGATTATCGGCACGGGCACTTTTAATTGAGCCGCCACCGGCAACGCCGCCCGATACATTCTGCCCGTAGCTATGGCGACTTCGATTCCCGCTCGCCGCATAGCCTGTACCGCCGCGATATTTTTTTCGGAGACGCGTCCGCCCGCAGGCATCAACGTCCCGTCTATGTCAGTCACAAACAGCTTTATCATTGCCGACACTTCCCTCCGTTGAAATTACCCGCCGATTATATCAGACCTTAGCGCAAAAACAAATGCCGCCGCGCCCGAAATTTTTTTACTAAAGTTTTACATAACCATTGCCGATTGATATATTGTATCAAACATTAAGGAGTTGGTCTTTATGACGACGATAATTTTCGACCTGCAACGTTTTGACGGTCCGCCCGATATGCCCGGCGGCGAAGGCGGCGGAGGCAATCCTCCTGACGGCGGCGGCGGTGAAAGCGGCGGAGGCTCCTCCTCAAGCTCCGTGACTTACAGCGCGGCAAACTCAATCACCTCGGCGGGCACCTATTCCAATCAAACTTATACCTCCTCGACTGCCGACGAAAATTCCGTGCTCGTATCGCTGGCGTCGGGTACCGTCAACCTGGTTAATCCCACCGTCACGAAGAGCGGCGACTCCGACGGCGGCGATAATTGCAATTTCTACGGCATCAATTCGGGCGTCATGGCAATGGGCGGCGGCACCGTCTCAATCACGGGCGGAACCGTAACCGCCACAGCCAAGGGCGCGAACGGCGTTTTCAGCTACGGCGGCAACGGCGGCACCAACGGCGCGGCGGGCGACGGCACCACAGTCATTATCTCCGACGTGACGATAAACACCACGGGCGATAACGGCGGCGGTATCATGACAACCGGCGGCGGCGTCACCAAGGCAAGCAACTTAACCATAACCACGACCGGCAACAGCTCCGCACCGATTCGCACCGACAGAGGCGGCGGCTCCGTCACCGTGGAGGGCGGCTCCTACACCTCAAGCGGCACAGGCTCCCCTGCGATTTACTCAACCGCCGACATCGTTGTTTCCGACGCTTCGCTTACGTCCAATCACTCCGAGGGCGTCTGTATCGAAGGGCAAAACTCCGTTGCGTTGACTAACTGCACGCTGAGCGCAAGCAACGACTCAATCAACGGCAATGCCACCTTCAGCGACGCGGTTATTTTGTACCAATCGCAATCGGGCGACGCCGCCGACGGCACCTCAACTTTTAGTATGACGGGCGGCAAACTCGTCAACAAGCTGGGGCACGTCTTCCACGTCACGAACACGACCGCAGTTATCAACCTAAACGGCGTAACGATTGAGGACAGCGGCGACGGCGTACTTTTATCGGTTTGCGACGACGGCTGGAGCGGAGCCTCCAATATCGCCACGCTGAACGCAAGCGGGCAAACTCTTGAAGGCGATATTCTTGTCGGCGACGATTCGACCTTGACGCTTAATATTTCCGATTCGTCGACGTTCACGGGCAACGTAAGCGGCTCCATAACCAACGCCAAAGGTACCTCCGTATCAACGACCGTCGGCACCGTAAACGTAAGCCTGGACGCCTCCAGCAAATGGTACCTCGAAGGCGATACTTATATCACGAGCTTTGAGGGCACGGCAGCGAACGTCATCACGGGCAACTATACGCTTTACGTCAACAACGTCGCGCTCGACGGCACCTCAACCACCGACGACGGCGGCGATTCACTCCTTATCACGCTCACGGCGGGCGATGATACCTATTCCAACACCGTCGACAGCGCGACCATTGACGCGGGCGACGGCAACGATTCTATCAGCAACAGCGGCGCAAATGTTTCTATCGACGCGGGCACAGGCAATGATACAATCGTCAGCACAGGCGACCTTGCAACCATCGACGGCGGCGCAGGCAACGACCTTATCGGTAACGGCAGCGACTCCGTGTTTATTGACGGCAACGACGGCGACGATACAATTGTTAATCAGGCAGGCTCCCACGTAACGATACAGGCGGGCGCAGGTGCCGACACCGTCTATAACGCTCAAGGCGATAACCTCAGCATAAGCGGCGGCGAAGGCAATGATTCAATTACCAACTACGGCGACAGCGTTTCAATCGACGCGGGCGCGGGTAACGATGAAATTAACAACTACGGCGCAAACGTTTCAATCGACGCGGGCGCGGGTGACGATTCGCTCATTAACGCAGGCGACAACGCAACCCTCGACGGCGGCGCGGGCGCAGACTTTATCGGAAATATCGGCGACAGCGTAACAATCGACAGCGGCGCAGGCAACGATTCAATTACCAACATGGGCACAAAGACGTTTGTCGATTTGGGCGACGGCGACGATTACATTTATAACGCCGCGACCTTCGATGACAACAACAGCTTAACCGCGACGCCCGATAACGTCACAATCAGCGGCGGCTCCGGCGCAGATTATATTGTCAACGAATACGGCGAGGCTGTCAGCATAAGCGGCGGTGCAGGCGCGGATTCAATCGGAAACTTTGGCGATAATGCAACGTTGACGGGCGGCGACGGCGACGATTACCTCGAAATTGACGCCTCCAACGTCCTGATTCAATACACCTCAGGCGAAGGCAACGATTCCATCAGCGGCTTCAACGAAACTTCCACGCTTTCAATCAGCGGCGACGCCTATTCTACGGCAGTAAGCGGCGACAATGTGCTGGTTACCATTGGCGACGCAACAATCACCCTGCTCGGCGCGGCAAGCTTAGACGCCGTGAACATCGACGGCGAGGAACTCCAAACCTCCGTGACTTTGACAAATTCCGACAGCGTAAAGGTAACGCTTGACTCTGCGATTATAACGGCGGACGCTTCGGCGCGCACGAAACCCCTCGTTATCGTCGGCAACGCTTTGGACAATGTCATAAACGGCAGCAAAAGCACCGATTTGATTCAGGGCGGCAACGGCGCGGATTCAATCAACGGCGGTTTGGGCAACGATAAGATTTGGGGCGGCTTGGGCAATGATACGCTCCTTGGCAACGCCGGCAATGATTATCTGGACGGCGGCGGTTGGCGCGATAAGATTTACGGCGGCTCAGGCAATGACACCTTGATTGGCGGCAAGGGTAACGATTCGCTCTGGGGCGGCGCAGGTGCCGATACTTTCATCTATGCCGAGGGCGACGGCAACGACAAAATCTACGGCTTTGAGGTCAGCGATTCGCTCCAAATCACGGGCGACTGGTCGGCTAACTACTACAGTGCTTCGGGGCGTATCTTCTTCACGGTCGGCGATACCTTCGGCGCGATTATCCTTGAAAACTCCACCGCCACGACTTACAACATTAACGGTGAGGCTTATCAAGTCAGCGGCTCCACGTTAGCCAAGAAATAATTCTGCGCGGCTTTAAAATTTTTTCCCGTCAACAGGCGGGATTTTTTTGTTTACGTATAATCAAGGCACAGGGAAAATTTTTCGGGTTACGTGAGGGGAGAGATTTTTTCATGAGCTTTTACGAAAATGCGGAGGACAGCGTTGTCATTGCGGGCGACAACGAGGCTGATTCAATTCGCAACACCGCCTTCAATGTCACAATCAGCACGGGCGCGGGCGACGATACCATCGAAAACTATGGCAACAACGTCTCAATCAGCGCGGGCACAGGCAATGATTCCGTGTACAACCGAGGTACCGACGCCACAATCAGAGCTTGGGCGGGCAACGATACCATTTACAACGTCGGAAGGAACATGCTTCTCGACATGGGAGCCGGTAACGATTCCGTTTACAACAGCGGCTCCAACGCCTCAATCAGCGGCGGCGCGGGCAACGATTCAATCTACAATTACATAGGCAGTTACAATGTCACGATTCGCGGCGGCGACGGGAACGATTCTATCTGCAACAGCGGAGCCGATACCTCAATCGACGGCGGCGCGGGTGACGATTACATTCTCAACAATATCTCCAATCAAAACGTCACAATCAATCCGGGCACAGGGAACAATACCGTTTACGGCTTCAACGACATGACTACTCTGCAGATAACCGACGGCACCCTCGACACTCTGATTAAATCCGACGGAAGAAATTTGTTCGTAACTTACGGCAACAACTCCGTGACCTTGGAAGACGCGGCGTCTCATACCTCCGTTGCCATAGTCGACGCCGCAGGCAATGCCATAAATACTTCAATTCAAGGAGTCACAATCCTCGGCACAGAGGCCAACGACACTATCCGAAACATAGCGGCTAATTCTTTGGTAGACTTCAAGGGCGGTAACGATTCGATTAACAATTCGGGCTTCGCTGCGACAATCCTCGCGGGCGACGGCAATGATTCGGTTTATAACGAAGGCGCGGAAGTGAGGATAGACGCCGGCAAGGGCAACGATTCAATTCAAAACGGTTATTCCGGCTACTCCTCAGGCTACGAGTACATATTCGGCAATAACAGCACGATAAGCGGCGGCGCAGGTGACGATTCAATCCGCAACTACGCCGCAAATGTCTCAATCGACGGCGGGGCAGGAGCAGATACCATCCGCAACTACAGCTGTGACGTGACCATAAACGGCGGCGAGGGCGACGATTCGGTCTACAACAACAATATAAACGTCACGATAAGCGGCTCCGACGGCGACGATTACGTTTACAATAACGAAGGGCACAATGTCAGCATATCGGGCGGCAAGGGCAATGACACCGTTTATAACAGCGGCTTTGGTATGGTTTATGTTTATCGTGCGGGCGACGGCAACGACATTGTCAACGGCTTCAACGAGGACGATACCCTCCTTATTCCGAGCGGCACTTGGTCGACGACGGTCAGCGATTCGGATATTATCGTCACGGTCGGCGAAGGACAGATAACTTTAAGCGGTGCGGCGAACTGGGCAAGCTTGAATATCACTTCCTTAGCGGCGGACGTCGAGCCTCTCAAAATTATTAACAACACTTTGTCCTCTGTTTTGATTACGGGCACCGACGATAAAGAATCAATCAAAAACGTTGCCGCCTCGGTGACAATCAACGCGGGCGCGGGTAACGACACCATTTACAACACCAAAACCTTGTTAATGAGCAACAGAGGTGCTTCGGTCTCAATCGCGGCGGGCGACGATAACGATTCCGTTTATAACAGCAACTCGGTAGTCACGATTGACGGAGGCGAGGGCGACGATACCGTCACAAATATCTCCGCAAGTGTTACGGTGGACGCGGGCGAAGGCAACAACGTTATCCGTAACATGGGCGGCGGCAGACACAACAGAAGTCTCGGAAGTTCATCTTACTATGCCGACAACGTTTCAATCAAAACCGGCGCGGGCAGTGATACCGTCGACAACAGCGGCGACTACGTAACGATAGAGGCGGGCGCGGGCAACGATTCAATTCGCAACGGCAATTTTTACGTAAGAGGCATCGGAAACAAAAATTCCGTAAACAGCGGCGCAGGCAACGATACCGTTTACAATTTCGGCGACAGCTTGACCGTCAACGCGGGGACGGGCGATGACTCAATCTATAATCGTTCGGGCAGATATGTCTCAATCGACGGCGGCACAGGCTCCGATACCATTGAAAACGATTACGAATTGGTGACGATAGACGCGGGCGACGGCGACGACATCATCACCAACAGAGGTGCTTCCCGCCATGTCAGCAGTTTGGGCAGTTATTCCTGGTACGGCGACAGCGTCTCAATCGCGGGTGGCAAAGGCAACGACACCATTACCAACAGCGGCTGGGACGTGACGATTGACGCAGGCAAAGGCAACGACTCAATCGTCAACAGCGGCTCCAATGTCTCGATAGAGGCGAACGCGGGCAAGGACTCAATCCTCAACTCGGGCGACTCCGTCACGATAGACACCGGCAAAGGCAAGGACAATGATACCGTCACCAACTACGGTGCAAATGTTTTGATTCAATATCAGGCGAACGGCGGCGATGATTTAATTGAAGGCTTCCGCGCAGATTCCACGCTCCAAATCGTCAACAACGTGAACACTTACTCAACCGCCAAAAGCGGCTCGGATGTTATAGTGACGGTCGGCGAAGATAAGATAACCCTGCGCGGCGCGGCGTCTTTGGAGTCCGTCAATATCGAAGACGTGAAAACGCCCTTCCTTATCTTCGGCACCCAAGACAACGATACTTTTAAAAATACGCTTGAGGGCGCAACGATTCTGTCTTATGCCGGAGACGATTCCATTCAAAGTTCCGTCAACTCGGTCTCAATCGACGCGGGCGAAGGCGACGATTTTATCCGCAACGGCGATTATTGGGAAAAAGGCGGCTCCGAGGTCTCAATCGACGCGGGAGCCGGCAACGATTCCGTTTACAACAGCGGCGACGAGGTGTTAATCAGCACGGGCGAAGGCGATGATTCTGTTTACAGTGTAGGCGAATCGGTTTCAATCGACACGGGAGCCGGCAACGATACCGTTTACATTACCTACATAAGTCGAAGTAACTACGAGACGCAAGAATTAGAAACGATAATCCCCAAAAACTTTAAGGTCAATGCGGGCGACGGCGACAATTACATTTCAGGTAGTGGCGACAATGCCTCAATCCTCGCGGGCAACGGCAACGATTCAATTTACATTTGGTATATGAGCCTGTTCAACAGCGAAACTCAGCAATACGAAACGATAATGTCCGAAAACGCCACAATCGACGCAGGCAACGGCGATAATTACATTTACAGCTACAGCAGCAATGCCTCAATAAATGCGGGCGCGGGCAACGATTCTATAAATAACTACGGCTCTAATGTCACGATAAATGCGGGCGAAGGCAACAATAACATTTATAATCGGGGCGACTCGATTGTCGTAAACTTTGGTGCGGGCGACGATACCTTTATGAGTTATGGCAGCTCCAACGTAACGATAAACGCCGGTGACGGTAATAATTCCATTTACGCTTCAAGCAATTCGGCGAAAATAGCAACGGGCGCGGGTGACGATTACCTGCGAATAATTAACGGCGGGAACAACACGATTAACCCCGGCGCGGGCAATGATACTGTTGAACTCTTTATCGGGCACGGTGATATTTATCAATATGCAAGCGGTGACGGCAACGATTTGATTCAGATAACACCGACGCGTTCGTTTTATGCCTCGGAGCTGATTGTAAGCTTGACCGACGGCACCCTCGACTCCACTTCCAAGAGCGATAACGGCGATCTCCTCCTCAAAGTCGGCGCGGGCAAGATAACGCTCCGAGATTTTGAAGGTGAGATTATCCGAATTCAAGACGCGGCGGGCAAAGAAACCGTGATTAACGGCGCGGGCAGAGCAAGCATTACGAACGCCGCCAACAACACTTTAATCGCAACCGACAACGCAGGTCAATACGTTGAAAACAGCGGCTCCTCCGTCACGATAAAAACGGGCATCTCCTCCGACGGCATTAAAAATACGGGCGATAATGTTTCCATCTCGGCAAGCGCAGGGCACAATGTCATTTACAACACCGGCGGCAAATCTGTAACAATCTCCGCAGGCAAGGGTAACGATTACATTTACAACGACATCAGCTATTTTTGGAATGATGAGACGCAAGACCTTGATACGTTGACGCCCGACAATGTATCAATCCTCGCGGGCGCAGGCGCAGATACTGTTTACAACAGAGGCTCCAACACGATACTTGACGCAGGGGCGGGCAATGACTCCATTGATAATTACGGATCCGAATCGACCCTCCTCGGCGGCGCGGGCGACGATTACATTCGCAATGACAATTATTGGAGCGAGGGCGGCTCTTCTGTCACCATAGACAGCGGCACCGGCAATGACACCGTTATCAACTTCGGAGACCACGTCCTGTTCAAGTACACCACAGGCGACGGCAATGATGTTATCGACGGCTTCCGCGCAGATTCCACGCTCCAAATCGGTGACGGCACGGCTACCTATTCGACACTGGCGTCGGGCTACGATGTGTTGGTTGCCGTCGGCGAAGGGATAATCACCTTGAGGGGCGCGGCAAATTTGGACACCCTTAATATTAACGGAACCAAACGCCCTGCGACGATTCAAATTATAACGGACGAGGATACTTCGCCTTTGACGCTCGGCTCGGCAATAAGAACGGCTGACGCCTCAAATCGCACGACCGCGATAACTATCGTCGGCAACAAGCTCAACAACACGATTTCGGGAAGCAAGTCCAATGACGCCGTAACGGGCGGCGCAGGTAATGACTCTTTGGTCGGCGGCGCAGGTGACGACAAAATCTGGGGCAGTTCGGGCGACGATACGCTCTTGGGCGACGACGGCTCCGATACCCTTTGGGGCGGCTCCGGTAACGATTTGCTCACGGGCGGCGCAGATAATGACGTTTTCGTTTACGACGCGGGCAATGACATCATTACCGATTACGCAAGCGGCGATAAAATCTCTTTGAACGCGGCAGTCACGGCGAACACTGTTATCGGCTCGGATGTAGGGTTTACCACCGCCAACGGCTCCCTTACGATTAAGGACGGCAAACTTAAAAACCTCGCGCTGATTGATAAATCGGGCAAAGGATTCTCGACAATACTCGGCGGGCTGACTTTAACCGACAGCTCTGCGGAAAAAGTTTCCTTCAGCTCGACGGACAAATTGGCTGACGCCTCAAATCGCACGACCGCGATAACTATCGTCGGCAACAAATTCGATAACACAATCCTCGGCGGCACGGACAATGACGCACTCTCGGCGGGCGACGGCAACGACTCCTTAAGCGGCAACGCCGGCAACGATAAGCTCTGGGGCGGTAACGGCTCCGATACCCTTTGGGGCGGCGTCGGCAACGATTCACTCAGCGGCGGCGCGGGTGACGACCTGTTTATCTTCAGTGCGGGCAACGACGTTATCAGCGACTACGCGGCGGGCGATAAAATTAGTTTGGGCTCGGCAATAACCTCTGCCAAGCTCAGCGGCTCGGACGCCGTTTTGACCCTCGGCTCGAATACTCTTACCGTTAAAAATGCCAAGGGTAAATCGCTTAGTATGATAACGGCGGCGGGCGCGGAACTTTCCACGATTATCAGCGGCTCCGATTCGACGCAAAACCTTACTCGAAGCAACACCAAGCCGAATATCAGATTTAACGGCGGCGCGGGTAACGACACCCTAACCAATTGGGCAGGCGGCAAAGGCGCGACTGTCAACGGTTGGTCGGGCAACGATTCAATCAAGAACACGGCGGCTAATGCTCTAATCAACGGCGGCTTGGGCAATGACCTCGTCACCAACACCGGCGCAAATGTCACGATTGAGGGCGGCAAGGGTAATGACTCACTTTGGGGCGGCAACGGTGTCGATACCTTCCTTTACAACTCAGGTGACGGCAAGGATATGATTTTCGGCTTCGGCGATAACGACCTGCTTCAAATCAGCGGCGATTGGACTGCCGCTTACTATAAAGCTTCGGGACGCGTCGTCTTCAAGGTTGATTCGACCTACAGCGCGATTATTCTCGAAAACTCCACAGCCTCGACCTTCAACATCAACGGTACAGCTTATCAAATCAGCGGCAACACTTTAGCCAAGAAATAAACTCTTTGCGGCAACAAAAAAGGAGCGGTCTTGAAAGGGACTGCTCCTTTTGCTTATCAGAACAAAATCAAAGTCAGCGCAATCAGTGTTAAGACTGCCGCCTCGACCGCGCTCATGATTTGCCCGAAATTCTTTTGGCGGAGTATGAACTTGCGGACGCGCCCCGCGAACAACGCCACGCCCGAAAAGATTATCAGAGCCTGCGCGGCGAACACTACGCCCAAGAATAAAATCTTTAAGCTTGCGCCGTCGCCCGCCAAATCGACGAATTGCGGCAGGAACGCCAAAAAGAATAACAACACCTTGGGATTGAGGACGTTCATCAAGACGCCGCGCTTGTACAGTGACGTCGGCTTTCTGATTCCTGATTCCTCCTTCCTAATTCCCAATTGCTTTTTGCCCGCCCGCGCAGATTTGAATGCGCCGAACGCCAGAAACAGCAGGTAAGCCGCGCCAAAGACTTTGAGCAACGACATCGCCGTCGCCGAGGACTGTATGAACGCCGCCACGCCCAACATTACCAGCGTCGTGTGGAAGACTATGCCGCTAACCAGCCCGCATGCCAAAATTATTCCCGCCTTTGCGCCGTCCGATAGGCTCTTCGTCAGCAAATACAGTATGTCCGGACCGGGCGCAAGCGTCAGCAATATCGACGCCGTTAAAAAGTATGCCAATTCCAAAATCCTCACTCTTCATTCCTAATTGCAAACGCGGGGCAAATCGCAATGATGTTCGCCCAATCTTCGGGCTTGGTGTCGTCGAAGAGGAGCCGCCCGTCCTCGTAAGTGACGCCGCCCGCTTCCGATTCGCTAACGCACGCCAGGCAACGCACGCAAGCGGCTTCGTCGTAAATAATTTTCATGGTTATCTTCCCGTTGACTTTAAACTTGCTTTTGATTATCCTCGGCGCGAGGTGAAAACTTTGAGCTTGGAGATGAAACTGTACCAAGCCTTGACCGGCTCGACCGTGCGGAATTTGGTTCGGCGCGTTGACGACTTTTGCGCCGTGAACTTGCCCGGCGTCCACAGAAAAATCTTCCTGCCCGCCAAAGCCGCCGCCAAGTCCGCCTTGCTCAGATACTCCATGGCTCGCGGGAAAAAATCTGCGCGGGCTGTCAAGCTGTGGAAGGTTGTCCGTCGCGAGGATTATTCGCCGCTCGTGAGCGTCGTCGTACCGAATTTTAATCACGCGCCCTTTCTGCGTCAACGCCTCGATACCGTTTACAATCAGACGTACAAAAATTTTGAGGTGATTCTTCTCGACGACGCCTCGACCGATAACAGCGTTGAGATTCTGCGCGAATATCAACGGCTTCACTCAAACACGCGGCTTTTGCTCAACGATACGAATTCGGGCGGCGTGTTCAATCAGTGGCGCAAGGGTATTGAGGCGGCGCGGGGCGATTTGATTTGGATTGCCGAGAGCGACGACTTCAGCGCGGAGAATTTTTTGGCGGAGTTGGTGCCCGCCTTTGCCGACGACGCCGTTCAACTTGCCTTCAGCCGCAGTGATTTCATTCAAGACGGGCAAAAGATTTTCACGACCGAAGAATACCTCGCCGACGTGCCCGCCTTCGATTGGACGCGCCCCTTTGCCGCCACGGGTGCCGAGTTCGTCGCCAACGGTTTCGGCGTCAAAAATATTATCCCGAACGTGAGCGGCGTCCTCTTCCGTAAGCGTGCGACGTTGCCCGACTTGTGCCTTGATATGAAACTTTGCGGCGATTGGGCGTTCTACCTCGACGCGCTCAAGGGAGGTTGCGTTTACTATTCGCCCGCCGCCACCAATTTTTATCGCGTGCACAAAAACAGCACGTCGCTTAGGGTTCAGAAGGAGCCGCGCTATTTTACGGAGCACGAGCGCATTGCCGAATTCGTGGCGGAAAATTATAAGGTGCCCGCCGACGTTCACGAAGCGCATCGTCAAAAGTTGGAGGAGCATTTTCGCGGCTACTACGGCGGCAAGGATATTCGCGAGCTTGAACGGCTTTTCCGTATGCCGAACGTCAAGCGCAAGCCGAATGTTTTAATGTGCGTGTTCGCCATGACGATTGGCGGCGGCGAGACCTTCCCGCTTATCCTTGCCAACGAGCTGAGGCGGCGCGGTTATGCCGTGACGGTTTTGGATTTTCAAATGGCGGACGAGCTTGCCGGCGTGCGCGATAAGTTAAATCCGAGCGTGCCGCTTGTCCGTTTGAACGATACGGGCGGGCTTGCCGAGGTCGTCGAGCAATTCAAGATTGATGTGATTCACACGCACCACGGCGCGGTTGACGAGGCGGCGAGTTACGTTGCGGAAAACGTTCCGACTTTGCGCCACGTCGTGACGTTGCACGGCATGTACGAGGCGACCGAGGAACGCTACTTGGCGAATCTGCTTCTGCGCGTTAAAAAATCTGTCGACGCTTTTGTTTACATTGCCGATAAAAATTTGACGCCGTTTAAAGCCGCCGACTTCGGACGCGAAGAAATTTTCCATAAGATTGGAAACGGCTTGGCGCGTTCGCCGATAACGCCCGTCCTCCGCGCAGATTTGAAAATTCCCGACGAGGCGTTTGCGGCTTGCGTGGTCAGTCGTGCGCTTCCGCAAAAAGGTTGGCAGGCGGCGATTGACGCGGTCACCCTAGCCAACGCGAACGGCGGGCGGCGTATCGATTTGATTCTGGTCGGCGCGGGCGAAATGTACGATAAACTTTTTGGTCGCGTGCCCGAATTCGTTCACATGACGGGCTTTAAGGGCAACGTGCGCGATTATCTTGCGGCGGCGGACGTGGGCTTGTTGCCGAGCGAATACGCGGGCGAAAGTTTTCCGTTGCTGATAATCGACAGCTTTTTTGCGGGGCGTCCCGTCGTGAGTTCAAACCTCGGCGAGGTGGCGGCTATGGTTGAGGGCGCGGGCGTCGTCTTCGATTTGGTTGACGGCAAAGTTCCGATTGAGACGCTTGCGAAAATTCTGCGCACCCTTGCCGATAATCCCGACGCTTACAAAAAAATTCGGAGCCGCGTAGCCGAGCAAGCCGAAAAATTTTCGATTGAACGCGTCGCCGAGCAATACATCAAACTTTACGGCTCGGAGTGAGGCGGCGGCGGGTGTCGTCTTCGATTTGGTTGACGGCAAAGTTCCGATTGAGACGTTGGCTGAGATTCTGCGCACCCTTGCCGACAATCCCGACGCTTACAAAAAAATTCGGAGCCGCGTCGCAGAGCAAGCCGAAAAATTTTTGATTGAACGCGTCGCCGAGCAATACATCAAACTTTATGATTCGGAGTGATTAACGTTGAACTTGGACGGCTTTTCGATGCGACCGTTGACGCGGGAGTTGGCAGAGGCATTGACGGGCGGGCGCGTCGACAAAATAACGCAACAGAACAAGGCGAACTTGACGCTGACGATAAGGCAACCGGGGCGGACGTTCCTGCTTAGAATATCCGTCGCGCCGCAAAATCCCTCGGTGCACTTGATGACGAAAGCTCCCGAAAATCTGCCCGAACCGCCGACGTTTTGCATGGTGTTGCGGAAAAATCTGGAGGGCGGGCGAATCGCGGCGATACGTCAATATGAACTCGACAGGATAATTTTTATCGACGTGGACTCAATCGGGGCGGGCGGACGAATTCAGACCTTCACGCTGGCGGCTGAGCTTATCGGCAAGTACAGCAACTTAATCCTGCTTTCCGACGGTCAAATCGTCGACGCGCTGAAGAAAATCGGCACCAATTCAAGCCGCGTGCGCACCGTCCTGCCCAATCAAGCCTATCAACTGCCGCCCGCTCAAGACAAGCTCGACATCTTTGCCGCCGACGTTGATAAGATTTTGGAACGCGTCAAAGTCGACGAATCTGCGCGGCTCGACAAGGCGATTATGAACGCTTGCCAAGGCTTCGGACCGCAAAGTGTCAAGGAGACGATTTACCTTGCGGGTTTGCCGAATGACATTAAAATCGCCGCGCTCGACGCCAAAGACTTCGACAGCCTCCGCGCCGCGCTGATTGAGATTCGCGACGCCGCCAAAAATCCCACGCCCTGCATGATTAACGACGCGGGCAAAGTGTTGGCGATTTCGGCGGTCAAGCTGAATTATCTGCGCGGAGCCGTTCGGACGTTTGAAACGCTTTCCGAGCTTTTGGAGGTCGCCGACGATTTGATTGGCAGTTACGTCCCGCCCGATAAAGAACGCTTTACCAAGCTGGTCAACAACGAACTGCGCCGCGCCGTGAATAAAATCGCGGTGTTGGAGGAGGAGCTTGCCGCAGCCGACGACGCCGACGCGTGGCGTATCCGCGCAGATAATCTGTCGACGTATCGCTACCAACTCAAAGACCACGCCGCCGATTCAATCACCGTCGCCAACATTTACGACGGCGCGGAGCTTACAATCGCGCTCGACCGCCGCCTCACCGTCTCCGCCAACATTCAGGCTTGCTATAAAAAATACGACAAGCTCAAGCGTTCGACGAAGTTTATCGCCGCGCAGATTGAGCTTTGTCGCGAGGAGATAGCCTATCTGGAAAGCGTCGCCCACGCTTTGACGGCAAGCACGACCTTAGCCGACGTTGATGAGATTCGTGCGGAGCTGATTGCGTGCGGCTACCTCAAAGACGCCAAGAAACGCACCGCGCTCAGCAAGAAGCCTCAACCGTTGAAGTTCACGGCACCCGACGGCACGGAAATTCTTATCGGCAAGAACAACTCCCAGAACGACCGCTTGACGTTCAAGCTTGCCGCCCCCGATGATTTGTGGCTCCACGCCAAGGATATTACCGGCTCGCACGTGATTGTTCGTTCAAGTGATGTCAGCGCGGAGACTCTGCAATTTGCCGCCGAGCTTGCCGCGCACTTCTCCAAGGCTCAAAATTCCTCGAACGTCCCCGTCGATTATGTGCGGTGCAGATTCGTCAAGAAGCCGTCGGGCGCGAAGCCGGGCTTTGTGATTTTCACGAATCAGCGCACGCTTTACGTCACGCCGCGTGAAAATATTGATTCACTGTTATAAAATTTTAAAGCGCGTCTGAAAGTTCTTCGCGGCTGACGGCATAGGTACCGACTTTGGCAACGACGACGCCCGCCGCTACGTTGGCAAGGTAAGCCGCCGCTGCCGAATCAAGTCCGCCTGCCATTGCCAACGCGAACACCGCTATAACCGTGTCGCCCGCACCCGACACGTCGAAAACCTCTTGCGCCCGCGCCTTGATGTGCGCTGTTTTTTTATCTTCAATCAGGCTCAAGCCCGCCGCCGAACGCGTCACGACTAACCCGTGCAGATTAAATTCGTCGATGACCTTCCGCGCAGATTCTTCGATTTGCTCGTCGACGTTGGCGATTTTCCTTGGCAGGACGGCGTTGAACTCCTTAAGATTCGGCGTGATAAAACTCGCGTCGAAATACTTCTGCCAATTATCGCCTTTCGGGTCGACGATGACGCACTTTTTAGCCGCACGACACGCCCCGATAACCTCGCGGCAAATTTTCTTCGTGCAGACGCCCTTGCCGTAGTCGGAAATAATTACCGCGTCAACGCCGGGCAGCCGCTCAATAAAATTTTCCACAATCTTATCGCTCGTCGCGCCGTCAAGTTCGCTCGCGTCCTCAAAGTCGAGGCGTATCATCTGCTGATGTCCGCTTATCACGCGGATTTTAGTCGTCGTCGGCTTTGAAGTTTCAATCATGCCCGAATAATCCACGCCGAGCGATTTTAACTTGCCCAAAAAAATTTCCCCGTGATTGTCGCGCCCAATTTGCCCGATTATCGACGTTTGACAGTCCAGCAACGCCAGATTATGCGCCACGTTCGCCGCCCCGCCCAAGGTTTCGTCGATTTTGAACACTTTGGCTATCGGCACGGGGGCTTCCGGCGATATGCGCGTCACTTCGCCGAAATAATATTTATCAAGCATCACGTCGCCGATTACCAAAACTTTGCACGCGCTCATACCCTCGGCGACGAAATGTTTCAGTCCGTCAATCATCTGCAACCTCCAAACGCGACCTGAGCCGCCGCTATCGTCCGCGAAATATCCTCGTCGTTGTGCATTGCTGATACGAACAGCGTTTCAAATTGCGACGGCGCGGGATAAATTCCCTGCTCCAACATCGACGCGAAAAATTTCTTGAATTGCTCCTGATTTGCCGCCGCTGCTTCGTCGTAGTTGGTGACCTCGACCGCGCTGAAGAATACTCCGAACATTGAGCCGGCTTGCGGCGTCTGTATCGCAATTCCCGCAACCTGCGCGGCTTGCCTTAGCCCGTCTACCAACTTTGAAGTCTGCGCGATTATTTGAGGCGTCAAATTTTCCTCCATTAACAATCGCAAAGTCTCAATGCCCGCCGTCATTGCCAAGGGGTTGCCGCTTAGCGTTCCCGCTTGATAAATCCTGCCGTCGGGCGAAACGTTGCGCATTATGTCCTCGCGACCGCCGTAAGCCGCGCACGGTAAGCCGCCGCCGATTATCTTGCCAAGGCACGTCAAATCGGGCGTGATTTTATATTTCTCCTGCGCACCGCCCAACGCCACTCTGAAGCCGCACATGACCTCATCGAATATCAGCAATGCGCCGTATCGCTCGGTGACTTCGCGAAGTCCGCGCAGATAATTTTCCTTTGGCAACACCAAGCCCATATTGCCCGCCACAGGCTCAACGATTATCGCCGCAATTTCCTCGCCGCACTGATTAAATGCATTTTGGACGGCGGCAAGGTCGTTGTAGGGCAGGGCAATGGTATCCTGAGCGGTGCCCTTCGTGACGCCGGGGCTTGAAGGCTCGCCGAAGGTTGCCGCGCCGCTGCCCGCCTTAACCAACAATGAATCGCTGTGCCCGTGATAGCAGCCGACAAACTTAATAATCTTTTCGCGGTTAGTGTAACCTCTTGCGACGCGTAACGCGCTCATGGTCGCCTCGGTGCCCGAATTCACCATGCGCATAACTTCCATACTCGGATAAATTTTGTTCACGAGCTTGGCAAGCGTCGTTTCAAGTTCGGTCGGAGCCCCGTAAGTTGTGCCGCGTTCGACAGCGCGTTTCAAGGCGTCGACAACTTGCGGGTGCGCGTGACCCAAAATCAACGGTCCCCAAGATAACACGTAGTCAATATATTCATTGCCGTCGATGTCGAAGATGTGACTGCCCGCGCCGCGTGCGATAAAGGGGGGATTAGAATTGACACTGCCGAACGACCGCACAGGGCTGTTGACGCCGCCGGGCATGAATCGTTTAGCCTCGCGGAAGGCGGCAAGCGATTTATTTAAATTCATGGCGATACCTCCTCTGAAATTTGACGGCAAGATTTTAACACAGCGGCTCGAAATAAAAAACAGATTGACGCGTAAAAATAAGTTGCGGTATAATTGCGAAAGTATTTGAACGCACGGAAAGGAAGTGGACGCCGTGTTAAAAAGGTTTATCGTCGCGTTCGTGGTGTGTTTGCTGGTTTTAAGCTCGCAAATCGTCTCCGCCGCCGATGTAAACCGGGATTCGGTTCCCGGAATCAATTCCAAAGCTCAACTCGCTACTTATATCGAAAACGGACGCCGCAGAGGTCAAACGGAGTTTCATTTCGTGTTTCTAGGTGAAAACATTAGTAATAAGGCAGAGTTCGATGATTTTAACTTTGAAATTGCTCAATACATTGCGCCCGCTCCTAATGTTCACTTAAATTTGGTTCGTTATGGAACCGGACAATTTATTTGCAAGATAACAAAGGATTTTCCAGGCAATCACGTCGCGAATGCTTATCGGAGTGACGATACGAACAATTTAACTGCGGAAGAAGCAAATCTTTACAATATCGCAGTCGGAATCGTCAATGAAGCAAACAAACGCACATCTGAAGTCGAAAAGGCTCGTTACATTCACGGCGAGATATGCAAACGTGTAAAAAAATACCAAAACGAAAATGAACGCGACAAAACAGCTGTAGGTGCTCTGATTGACGGTTACGCGCAATGTCAAGGTTATTCTGATGCATTTTATATGCTCGGAGTAATGAGCGGATTGAACGTCAAAAGGATTGGCGGACAATTTGACGGTGGTTGGCATTTTGGGAATACGATAACATTATCTGACGGCAGAACTTACTGCGTAGATGTGACAATGGATGACGGATACAATACTGACGAATGGTTTTTAGCGAATTATGAAGTTATGAAGCGTCATCATACGAGCAAATGGGAAGTGATTACGAATCTGCAATGAATCTAAGTTTGAAATGAAAAACCCCCGTTGAAAATCTCAGCGGGGGAATTTTTTTTGTTTAAAGCCACGCGGCAACGTCGAGCGCGTGATAGGTGATGATAACGTCTGCACCCGCCCGTTTCATGGCGATAAGATTCTCCGTGACGATACGCTGTTCGTCAATCCAACCGTTGGCGGCGGCGGCTTTGACCATAGCGTATTCACCGCTGACGTTGTAGACCGCCACGGGGCGATTGATATTTTCGCGGACTTTCGTCACCACGTCGAGATAGGCAAGCGCGGGCTTAATCATGATAATATCCGCGCCCTCCGCCAAATCCAACTCGACCTCCTTAAGAGCCTCGCGGATATTGGCGCAATCCATTTGATACTGCTTGCGGTCGCCGAATTGCGGCGCGGAGTCTGCGGCGTCGCGAAAGGGAGCGTAGTAGCCCGAAGCATACTTGACGGCGTAGCTCATAATCGACACGTTGACGAAGTTTTTGGCGTCGAGGGCGTCACGAATGGCGGCAATACGCCCGTCCATCATGTCGGAGGGGGCAACGATATCCGCGCCCGCCTCGGCTTGACTGACGGCAACTTTTTGGAGCAAATTAAGCGTGGCGTCGTTGTCGACGTAGTGACCGCAGAGCTTGCCGCAATGACCGTGGCTCGTGTATTGGCAAAGACACACGTCGCCGACGATAACCAGTTCGGGCACGGCGGCTTTAATCGCGGAAATGGCGCGTTGAACGGGGCTGTTCATATCCCAAGCACTTGAGCCGACCTCGTCCTTATATTCGGGCAAGCCAAAGACTTCGACGGCGGGGATACCCAGCGCGGCAATTCGTTTGGCAAGCTCGACGGCGTTATCAACGGATAGATGATAACAGTCGGGCATGGAGGGAATTTCTTCGCGGACATTGTTGCCCGCAACGACGAACAGCGGATAAATCAGGTCTTTGACGCTTAGATTGGTCTCGCGAATCATTGAGCGCAGATTTTCATTGAGCCGCAACCTGCGCGGTCTGAGCTTAAGCATAAAAATTACTCCTTTGGCATTAAAATGATATTGACGGGCAGATTGGACGCGCCGGGCGGCGAATACTCAAAGCTGACTTGCCCGCGATAGGAGCCGAGTTCGGACAGTTCGGTACCGTCGGTCATTAGGGAAATACCTTCGACGCGGGCTTGAGCTACGTGCGGCGGTTCGGGGGGCGTCCTGTCACCGAAATACAAGCGGCTGTCGGGCGTCTGAATCACGCCGCTGTTGCCGAAATATTTATAGCGCAAGGCTCCGGCGTAGTGCCCGCCCAAAGGACTGAGGCAAAAGCGCGTCGGGAACTTCATGCGGAAATTCAGCGTGTAATTTATGCCGTAGTTGCCGTAGTTGACAACCTCGGAGCCGTCGGTGGCGTCTATGCCGCGCTTGAACGGGTCATTGACGTTATCGCCGATTAAAATGTAGCCCAGCCCGTCTGTTTGACAATTGTAAGGACGTTTGAGCGTAAGCGTTCGATTCATGTGCTTAAAGGTTCCGCGCAGGCGATATTCGTCTTTGGGCAAAATGGGAGCGTAGTTGAGGAAGGCGAGGGCGTCTAAATTTTCGGGATACATCATGAGGAAAATACGCACGGGCTTGGTAGCGGTGAAGTCGCAGACGCCGTGAATCAGTTGCCCCGGCTTGAGCAGAAAATAATCGTCGTAGGGCTGATAGACGCGCCGCTCGTTTTGCCGCAACTCAATTCTGTCCGTGAAGTCGTTTTCCATGTACATGGTCTGCGTAATCTTGCCGACGCTGAAATAATTTCGATTCGGAGCGCAAAGCCCGCCGCGAGTTATATTGATGACGTTTTCGCCGTCGGCGGTGTTCTCAAAGATTATGGCGAAGCGTTTGCGGACGCCGGTATCGTTGAGGTGGTAAAAAAGAATTCGGGCGTCGCCGCTTACGGTGTCGGTATAGAGAATGCCGTTTTTGCGGACGTATTCGGGGCTGTCGGAGAAAATCAACGTGCCGCCGCTGTCCTGCGAGTAGACGTCGAGCTTGTGCATGACGGTCGAAAATTTTTCGGCGGAAGCACTTGTGCTCAAAGTGAGTGCCGCAATGATTGTCGCGAAAAGTTTCTTTATAAATTTCATTCCGAGTCTCCTTGGAAAATTTTTTGGGCGATTATATCACGCAGGGCTTGAAAGCACAAAAATTTTTCTTGACTTTAGAGCCGCGCAGGTTTATAATCGCGCTTGTGTTGGGGACGTAGCTCAGCTGGGAGAGCGTACGGTTCGCATCCGTGAGGTCAAGGGTTCGAATCCCTCCGTCTCCACCAACTGCATAGAAATTAACAAGGCGGGAGTCAAAGGCTTCCGCCTTTCGGGTTTTCGGAGGTCGCATGAACGATTTCAAGTTGCCGCAAGTCATCTTCAGCAAAATCTTCCGCGCAGTTGTCGAGTTTGAGCTGATTGACGACGGCGACAAAATTTTAATCGGCGTGTCGGGCGGCAAGGACAGTTTGCTTTTGACTTACGCCCTAGCCTGCCTGAAACGTCGCACCAAGAAAAATTTTTCCCTCGCCGCGCTGACTATAAATCCCAAGTTCACCGCCGACTTTGCGGAAAATATTGCCCGCGTCCAAAAATTCTGCGCGGAGCTTGAAATTCCTCACGAAGTCCGCGACGTTGACATTGCCGCCTTGATTCGCGAACAAAACGATAAAAATCCCTGCTACACCTGCGCCTATTTCCGCCGCGCCGCCATGAATCGCCGTGCCAACGAGCTGGGCGCGAACAAGGTCGCCTACGCGCACCATCTCGACGACGCCGTCGAAACGTTCTTCATGAGTTTGTTGTCTACGGGGCAGTTGACGACCTTTCAACCCAAAACTTTCCTCGACCACACCAACATCACCGTGATTCGCCCGTTGGTTTACGTTCGCGAACACGAAATAAAAAAATTCGCCGACGAGTGCGATTTGGACATTATGAAGTCTCCTTGCCCTTTCGACGGCGCGACCAATCGTCAACGCGTCAAAAATCTGATTCGCAACCTCGAAGGCGATTTCCCAGACCTGTTCAATCACTTGGCGGCGGCTCTGCGTGTGAATTCCATAGGCGAACTTTGGGACGCCCCCAAAACTCGTGAGCAAATGCGCGATTTTTACTTTTCCTTTAAACCATGAGGTGATTTGATTGAAGTACGAAATTTTATATCCGGAAGCGTTCCCTGTCGTGGAGTGTTATTTGGAACGCGGCGAGAGTATCAAAGCCGAATCGGACGCGATGATAGCGATGTCGCCGACGATAGACGTGGAAGGGCGCATGGACGGCGGGATTCTGCGCGGCTTGGCAAGGAAATTTCTTTCGGGCGAAAGCTTATTCTTTCAGGAGCTGATAGCCCGACGCGGCGCGGGTAAGGTAATTTTCGGGCAGTCGAAAATCGGCGGCATACTCGACGTTGAACTCGACGGCTCCTACGGGCTTACGATTCAAAAGGACGGCTTCCTCGCAAGCACGCAGGGCATTGACATTGATACAAAAATGCAAAATCTTACACGCGGGCTGCTCAGCGGCGAGGGCTTTTTCGTGCTCAACGCCACGGGGCGCGGCACCATTTTCATTGCAAGCTACGGCGTCATTCACCCGATAAATCTTGACAACGGCGAGGAGGTCATTATCGACAACGGGCACCTGGTCGCCTGGCCCGATTACATGGATTATAAAATCGAAAGAGCCTCCAACGGCTGGATTTCGAGTCTCACTTCAGGTGAAGGAGTCGTTTGCCGTTTCAGAGGCCCCGGTATCGTGCTTATTCAAACGCGCAACCCCAATAACTTTGAGCAAGATTTGGAGCGGCGTATCAAGTCGCTTATCGGTTGAGGTTCAAACGCGAACCTCGAAGTGTTTGCCCTTGTCGTCGTCCTTTTTGGGCGGCAACGTGACGGGCTTGACGGTCGGCGGCGGTGTGACAGGTTTAGGCTTGTCTGCCGTCGTTTTATTTGGCGCGGCAGGCTTAGGTTTGTCTTCCGCCGTTTTATTTGGCAAGCCGTCGAACATAGGCGTCCGAACCCTGGCGGGTCTGCCCGTGTAGAGGAATTTTTTCCCGAAGGCTCCCGCCGCCACGATTACAAAAACTATCGTAAATAACCAGTAAAAGCCGCCGTGCCCTTCCTGCTGATTGAGGCGCGGAGTGATTTGCGTCGGCTGTTCTGTTGAGGAGGAAATTTCCGCCGATTTAGCTTCGCGGGCGTCCAAATCTCGGAATTCGCGCAAAACGTCTTTGCCCTTGTCGTATTCCGATTGAGTGTCCTTTAACGGCGCGACGGGCGGAATTACCGTAACCGATTGATTGGCGGACTGAGCTTGTTCGTCGTCGCCGCGCTCCACCGTCCGCTTGGTTAAGGCTCCCGACCCGTGCGCGACTGCGTCCCTTGCCATGGTTTCGGGCGTCTCGACCTTGCGCGTCACGGGTGGCGAATCGGCAGACTTTGAGAAAGCTCCTTTGTCGATACGCGGCGGAGTGGGCGGCGTCGGTCGAATCGCGGGCGCGGGCGCAGTCGGCGGGGCGGGCGGTTCCAGTGTCATTTAATTACAGCAGATGAGCGCGAAGCTCCGCGCCGTCTTGAGCGGAAAGATAGGCGGGCGCAATGTCGAAGACCGTCTTGCAGCCGTTGTTGCCTTCCTTGTTGAGGCGGTAAGCGGCGCGGGCATAAGCTACCAATACAGCCGTCGTGAATTCGGGATTGGAGTCGAGCTTAAGATTGAATTCGATGATGTGATTGTGTTCCTTGGTCGCGCCGGTTTTGCCCGAACGAATCACGAAGCCGCCATGAGCAAGCCCCGCGTGTTTGGTAAGAAGTTCTTCCTCGCTGATGAAGTTGACGACCGTATCATAATCGGCGAAGTAGTTGGGCATGGTCTTGATAGCGTTTTCGACCTCGGCGGCGTCCGCGCCCTCTTCGAGCACGACGTAGCACTCGCGCAGGTGTTTTTGACGCGTGGTAAGTTCGGGATTCTGACCGCTGCGAACAGCCTCAAGCGCGGCGTCAATCGGAACGGTGTACTGCTTAGCGTTCTTGACGCCCTTGACGCGGCGAATCGCGTCGGAGTGCCCTTGGCTGACGCCCTTGCCCCAGAAGGTGTAATCGTTGCCGTCGGGGAGGATGGCGTTGGCATAGGCGCGGGCGAGGCTGAACAAGCCGGGATCCCAGCCTACTGAGATAACCGCGACATGACCGTTAGCCTTAGCCGCCGCGTCGACGTTGGCAAAGTGTTCGGGGATTTTGGCGTGCGTGTCGAAGCTGTCAACGACGTTGAACATTTTGGCGTATTCGGGCGTCTGCTTGGGAAGGTCGGTCGCGGAGCCGCCGCAAAGAATCATAACGTCGATTTTGCCGACCCAATCCTTGGCGGCGTCCACGTGCAGGACGGGAACGTTGGGCGTCTGAATTTTAACTTTGGCGGGGTCGCGACGAGTGAAGACCGCCACGAGTTCCGTATCGGGATTTTCTTTAATGGCGCACTCCACGCCGCGTCCGAGGTTGCCGTATCCGACTATTCCTATCTTCATGATTTATTGCCTCCTGTGAATAACTGTTTTCAATAACGTAGCGCATTATAACATAAAAGTTAGAGCGTGCAAGATTTTCTGCTTATGAATACAATATTATTCGCCGCCAAAGTTGCCAACTCCTAACAAAACTTTAATTTGTTGCGTGTCGCAATGTGTAGCGGATTTTTTTTCGTTATGGTATAATCTGCAAACTAAAAAAAAATTTTTTGGATTTGAACATAAGGAGAGGATTGCTTATGACTATCGACAGGGAAGAATCCAACGTTCTGATAACGGGGACGCAGGAAGCCGACTCAATCAAGAGCACAGGCGCGAACGTCACGATAAACGCGGGCGACGGCAGAGATACCGTCACCAACTACGGCAACTCGGCGATAATCGACACGGGCGACAGCCGCGACGACATAACCAATTATGGCGAACGCACCTCGATTAACGCGGGCACCAGCGGCGACTCAATCAACAACAGCGGGCAATATTCCACGCTCCTGGGCGACGCGGGCGACGATACCATTAACAACACCGCCCAATATGTCTCTGCGGCGGGCGGCAACGGCGCGGATTCTATCGTGAACAACAGCCTGGGCGCATACGGCACAATTGACGGCGGCACGGGCGATGACTACGTTCAAAACTTCGGCGACTTCGTAACAATCGACGGCGGCGCAGATAACGACTACATAAACAATCGCGCCAAAAACGTTTCGCTCACGGGCGGCGACGATAACGATACCATTGTCAACAGCTCGTTGGCATCCGACTCCACGCTCGACGGCGGCAAAGGTAACGACACCATTAAAAACTACGCCGAAGGTGCTTTTATCGACGCGGGCGAGGGCAACGATACCGTCTCAAATCACGTGGAAAGCTACGGGCGCGGCAGAAACGTCACCATAAGCACGGGCAAGGGCAACGACTCCGTTTATAACTACAACAGCATAACTCCTTCGCTTGTCTCCGCCATGAACAATTCAATCGTCACGGGCGACGGCGACGACACCATCTATAACCGCTACGGCGATAACGTCACGATAGACGGCGGCGCGGATAACGATTCAATCTACTCCGAGGCGGGTTATTACGTATCGGTCGCGGGCGGCAAGGGCAACGATACCATTCGCAATACCAGCTACAGAGCCAACAACACCCTGCGCATATACGGCGAATATAACACGCTAAGCGGCGACACCGGCAACGATTATATCTACAACGACGGGCATAACGTCACGATAGACGGCGGCGCGGACGACGATACAATCAACAGCAACGGACAGGAAGTTTCAATCACGGGCGGCGACGGCAACGATACCATTATCAATCAAAAAATCGATTCGATAGCGGGAGCTACAGGCAACGACGTAACAATCAGCGGCGGCGCGGGCAATGATTCTATCTTCAACGAGGGCGACTTCGTTCTGTTCAAGTACAGACCCGGCGACGGCAACGATACCATCGTCGGATTCAACGACACGTCGATTTTGCGCATAGTCAACGGCACGACCTACACCACCGTAAAGAGCGGCTCGGACGTTGTTGTCACCGTGGGCGAGGGTAAGATAACGTTGGCGGGCGCGGCAAGCCTTTCTGCCGTCAACATAGAGGTTACAGGCGAAGACCCGACCTCCGCATTGATATTGGAAAACGAGGCGGACAATACGCTCCTGAGCGGCACAACCGAGGCGGACTCCATTAAAAATATCGGCTATATCGTCACCGTCAACGGCAACGGCGATTCGGTTACCGTCGACGTGGGCAGGAACGTCACAATCGACACCGGTTCGGGCAACGATACCATTGTCAACCAAGGCAAAAACGCCGTCATCGACGCGGGCAACGGCAAGGACTCCATAGCCAACGAAGGCGAGCGCGTCTCAATCTACGCGGGCTGGAGCGGCGACATCATCGATAACAAGGGGCAATACGCCACCATAAACGCCGACGCCGGCAACGATACCGTAACCAACAACGCCCAATACGTATCGCTCCTCGGCGGCGCAGGTAATGATTCGGTTATCAACAGCGGAAACGGCGCATATTCCACGATTCTCGGCGAGGCGGGCAACGATTACATCTACAACCATTCGCTGGCAAGCTACGTGACGATAGGCGGCGGCGACGGCAACGACCTTATCGACAATCGCGGCACGGGTGCTTCCGTCAATGCGGGAGCCGATAACGATACCGTCAACAACTACGCCTCAGCAAGCTATTCTACCGTCAACGCGGGCGCAGGTGACGATTCGATTCTCAACTACGGCGAAGGTGCTTTTATCGACGCGGGCGACGGAGCCGATACCGTCACAACCCATATGGCTTCCAACCGCTACGGCAGAAACGTCACGATAAACACCGGCGCGGGCAACGATTCCGTCTACAACAACGACGAATATCACGCCTCGATTCATACCGCCATGAACAATTCAATCGTCACGGGCGCGGGCGAAGATTCTATCCTCAACAATCGCGGCGATAACGTCACCATTGACGGCGGAGCCGATAACGATTCCATTTACTCAAGCGCGGGCTGGTACGTCTCAATCGCGGGCGGCGCGGGGCATGATACTATCCGCAACGTCGGCTATCAGGTAAACAATACGCTCACCGTCAATGCCAAGTATGACACGCTCACGGGCGGCGCGGGCAACGACTTCATCTATAACACGGGCGACACCGTAACGGTCGACGCGGGCGCGGGAGCCGATACCGTCGAGAACAGCGGGCAGGAAGTCTCAATCGTCGGCGGCACCGGCAACGATACCATTACCAACACGGGCGAAGACGCCACAATCGACGGCGGCAAGGGCAACGATACCATTGCCAACGCGGGCAGTTTCGTCCTGTTCAAGTACACGCCCGGCGACGGCGACGACACCATAAGCGGCTTTGACGCCACGTCGACACTCCGCATTGTCAACGGCACGTATTCGACCGAAGTCAGCGGCGCGGACGTTGTTGTAACCGTCGGTGACGGCAAGATAACCCTCCTCGGAGCCGCAAGCCTTGAGTCCGTCAATATCGTCGGCACCGAAGCCCCCGACCCGATTCCGCCCTACGTCTTGGAAAACAAAATCAACGACACCCTCCTCAGCGGCACAAGCGAGGCTGATTCGATTAAGAATATCGGCTACGAGGTCACGGTAAACGGCAGCGGCGATTCGGTTACGGTTGATGTCGGTATGAACGTGACAATCGACACGGGCGACGGCAGAGATACCGTTGAGAATCACGGCAGGAGAGCCGTCATAATCACGGGCGACGCTCGCGACGACATAACCAACGACGGCGAAAACGTTTCAATCCTCAGCGGCGGTTCGGGCGACTTCCTCGACAACAGCGGGCAATACGCCACCATAAACACCGACACCGGCAACGACACCGTAACCAACAATGCTCAATACGTTTCGCTCCTCGGCGGCGCGGGTAAGGATTCGATTTACAACAACGGCAACGGCGCGTATTCCACGATTCTCGGCGAGGCGGGCGACGATTATATCTACAACCATTCGCTTGCTTCCTATGTCACAATCGGCGGCGGCGCGGGCAATGACACAATCAACAATCACGGCGTGCGAGCTTCCGTCAATGCGGGCGCGGGAGCCGATACCGTCAACAACTACGCAACGGCAACCAACTCCACAATCGACGCCGGCACCGGCAACGACTCCGTCCTTAATTACGCCGAGGGCGCGTCAATCGAAACCGGCGAGGGCGACGATACCGTAACCGCCTTTATCAACTCAAGTCGCTACGGCAGGAACGCCACCATAAGCACCGGCAAAGGCAATGACTCCGTCTATAACTACGACGATTATAACGTCTCTCTTCACAACGGCATGGGCAACTTAATCATGACGGGCGACGGCGAGGACACCATTTATAATCACTACGGCGACGAGATAACCATTGACGGCGGAGCCGATAACGATTCCATTTACTCGAATTCGGGTTGGTATATGTCAATCAGCGGCGGCGCGGGAAACGACTCAATCCGCAACGTCGACACGGTCGCTTCAAGCAGTGTTCACGCGGGCAAGTACAGCACGCTCCTTGGCGACGAGGGCAACGATTATATCTTTAACAACGCCGACGAGGTAACCATTGACGGCGGCGACGACGACGATACCATTGAGAGCGGCGGCAAGGAGGCTTCAATCCTGGGCGGAGCCGGCAACGATACCATTATCAACTTCAGCAGTGTCGTAAGCCTTAGCAGAAATGATTCCATAACGCTGATCGGCGACGACGCCACCATTGAGGGCGGCAAAGGCGACGATTACATTTCCAACGCCGGAGCCAATGTCCTGTTCAAATACACCAACGGCGACGGCAACGATACTATCGGCGGCTTCAACGAGACCTCGCGCCTGCGCATAGGCGACGGCACGGGCACCTACGCCACGCAGGCAAGCGGCTCCGATATAGTTGTCACGGTCGGCAACGGCAAGATAACCCTCACGGGCGCGGCAAGTTTGGACGCCATGAACATTGACGGTATCGAATCGGATCCGACTATTCTGCTTGTCGACGACACGTCGGACGCCAAAATCACGCTCGGCGCGGACATAAAGAGCGCGAACGCCTCCACCCGCTCCAAAGCGATAATCATCGTCGGCAATTTTAAGGATAACTCAATCCTCGGCGGCACAGGCAATGATCAAATCCTCGGCAATGGCGGAGCGGACATTCTCAACGGCAATGACGGCAACGATAAGCTTTGGGGGCAAAACGGCAACGATACCCTTTGGGGCGGCGCGGGCAATGATACCCTTAGCGGCGGCGCGGGTAATGACCTCTTCGTCTGGAGCGCGGGCAATGATGTTATCAGCGATTACGCGGCGGGCGATAAGATTTCCCTGGGAGCAGACTCCGTAAAGGCGACGGCTTTCAATTCGGACGTGCTGTTGAGTGTCGGCGGAAATGTTATCACCGTCAAGAATGCCAAGGATAAAACGCTCAACCTGATTGACGCGCAAGGTACCGAGCTGTCGACGATAGTCAGCGGCGTCGGCAAGACCGTCAGCCTCGTCGATAAGAGCAGCAATAAAGTTACGCTTGCCGCGTCGTATCCTTCGGCTGATGCCTCCAAGCGCACCACGGCTATAACAATCGTCGGCAACAGCTCGGACAATATCGTCTTGGGCGGCAAGGGCAACGACCAAATCACGGCGTTAAACGGCAACGATTCAATCAACGGCGGCGCAGGTAACGACAAGATTTGGGGCGGCAACGGCGACGATACCCTCTGGGGCGGAGCCGGCAACGATACTCTCTACGGCGGCGCGGGTGCCGACACCTTCATCTATAACCCCGGCGACGGCAAAGACGTTATCAGCGGCTTCGACGATTCGGATATGCTCCAAATCATGGGCGATTGGACGGCGGCTTACTACAGCGGTTCGGGGCGCGTCGTCTTCAAGGTCGGCTCCACTTACAGCGCAATAATCGTCGAGAAATCGGACGCGACGACCTTCAACGTAAACGGCGACAGCTATGCTATAAGCGACGGCAAGTTTACCAAGAAATAAACCTGCACGGGCAACGTGACACATTTAATCCCCGTCAAAGCGGCGGGGATTTTTTTGTTAAACTTTCGCGGCGGGAATTGAAAAAAAAATACAACTATAATAATCCTCATAAAGTCTTTTAATTCTAAGTGAGGAGATGATTCTTTATGGACGAAGTCACGTACATTATCGCCCCCGATTCAAACGGCGTGCTCGACCTCACGAGCAAACTTGGCAATGACGGCTACACGGCTCTGATTGTCGGTTTGGATAATAAGGGCTCCGCCGACCCGACCAAGCCCATTGCCACCTTGACTTACTCAAACGGCGGCTACACCTTGAGCAACGCGGGCAGTTAAGTCGACGAGCTTAAGTCCGTCAAACTGAGCGCGGCTGTTCGGAGCCTCAACACCGAATTTGAGACGACCGTAACCACCGCCACGACGGGCACCTACACCATTAACGGCACGACCTTTATCGGGCGCACGAACTTAACGATTGAAACCGCCAACGGCAACGCGACCCTCACGAGCGGCACCGTCACAATTAACGGCACAAGCACGATAACCGTTGCGGGCGGCAGTGTC
>CALFJE010000080.1 GCA_937877545.1 uncultured Selenomonadales bacterium
TCGGCGGGTTAATCCTCGATTACATTATCAACAAACGTCGTTGAGCGGCAGAGCATCATACCAGGTGTCCCTGACAATCGCTAGACCCGGCGGTTAGGCAAAACGAAGCCCCGCGCAGTTAGCCAAGCTGTGCGGGGTTTTTCGTTGTGGTGAGAACCATGGAGATCCGATTTCCGTTCAGTTCTTTAAATCGGTGTTGTTAATCTATCATACGCTCGCCGCCTTGTCAAGGCAAAAACCGCCGCGCTATAATCGCGTCAATGCCGCACCTTCCACAGCGGTAACTCTACGCTTGAGGAAGGAGGTGATAATCATGCTGGAGAGCCTTTCGCAATTCAGCTGGGACGTTCCGGCGATTGTGGTCGGCGGGTTAATCCTCGATTACATTATCAACAAACGTCGTTGAGCGGCAGAGCATCATACCAGGTGTCCCTGACAATCGCTAGACCCGGCGGTTAGGCAAAACGAAGCCCCGCGCAGTTAGCCAAGCTGTGCGGGGTTTTTCGTTCGGTGATAATATGCCGGAACTGCGAGCCTTACGCAGTTGTTGCCTTTCGTCAACGCCGTTAATCTATCACAGCCGCGTCGCCTTGTCAAGGCAAAAACCGCCGTGCTATAATCGCGCCAATGCCGCACCTTCCACAGCGGTAACTCTACGCTTGAGGAGGGAGGTGGGAATATGTTAGAGTCTCTCGCGCAAGTCGGCTTAGACGTCGTTGCTATCGTTATCGGCGGGTTAATCCTCGATTACATTATCAACAAACGTCGTTGAGCGGCAGAGCATCATACCAGGTGTCCCTGACAATCGCTAGACCCGGCGGTTAGGCAAAACGAAGCCCCCGTACAGTTGACCCATTCTGTGCGGGGGTTTTTCGTTTGTGAGAACATGTTAGAACTGCGAGTCTCGCGCACTGCAGTTGTTGCCTTAAATCAACGTCGTTAATCTATCACAGCCTCAACTCTTTGTCAACGCTGCGTAAAGTTTCATAAGCTCCGCCACGATTCGCGCCTCGTCCGCTATGAACGCCTCGAAGCCGTATGCCAACGCTACCGCCATGTCGTTGAGCTTGTGCGCGTCCCGCAACTCGTCGGGCATGGTTAAAGGGTCGTACAACTTGGCAAACGTCCAACCCGCAAAATCTGCGCGGACGTCCAAAATTTTCCGAGCCGTCTCCTCTATCATGCGCCGCCGCCGCTCCGAAACTTCACACCACGGAAAATTATTGTACACCACATTGTTTGAATAGCTGTATCGGCTTTCCAAACGCCCGCAAGTCGCCCGCGTCCAAGCCATGTGAATTGAGCTGGTTAAAACGCCGAAGTGATACGGCGTCGCGTTTGCGACTAATCGCAACGAATCCGCGCAGATAACCGAATCGTCCATAAATCCGATTGGAATATAAAATCGCCGTTCCGAAGAAGTCTTGGGTATCGCGATATAGTTGCCGACGGGAAAGTTTTCGACATGAAAGCGCGTGGGCTTATCGGCGAACTTACGGGTGCCGGGACTTTTGCTTGCCAGCCGATAATTGCGAACAGCCTCGACGCGTTCCGCGCAGAGCGGCATTTTTTTTATCTCGGCGTCCGATAAATCTTTGAGCAACAGACAATAACGCCGCTTGCCCTTGATGAACTCCTCGGCTCCGAACCACGGCTTAAAATATTTTGCGGCAGCCGGCTCAAGTTTAATGAAGTCGTCGCGCTCTTCGGGCGTGAACAGATAATTGCCGCCGTCAATGGGCTTGTTGCCGATACCGATTTGCGGAACGCCGTCTTGAAGGGGGGCGGGTCGGCTTTCGACGAAAATATCCTCGCCGTCGACGAGGTAAGCGTTGATATTCTTGGCGACAGTGACTTTGCCGTCGTCGAAGATGAGCTTAGGCTTAGGATTGGGCGCGGAGCTGAAGCCGACAACGACGCAGTGGACGTGCGCCATATTTTCGGAATCGCTGAGCCATTTAAAAGTTCTGTGCGCGAAGTCGATATGGTTGCCTTCGGCGAAGAGGCGTTTCCAGAGCGTGCCGACGCTGTCGCCCTGACAGACGGAGTTGGTGGAGACGAAGGCGGCGCGAGCGGCGTTGCCCGTCATGAAGTCGGCGGCTTTCTTGTACCAGCAGGTCACGTAGTCGAGGTTGCCGAGGTTTTTCCAGCCGCTGAACACAGTCTGAAGGTCGCGGGCTTGAGCGGCGGATTTGAGCCTCGCGCCCACGAACGGCGGATTACCGATGATATAGTCGACGTGCGGGATGATACTTTTCCAGTCGCCGCGCAGGGCATTATCGCGAATAATCGTCGCGTAGCTTTTCAGCGGCAGAGCCTGGAGGTCTTTACCAATCGCAGCTTCGGCAGCCTGGAGCATTTGATTTTCGGCTATCCAAAGGGCGGTCTGCGCCACGGCTACGGCGAACCCGTTAATCTCGATGCCGTAAAACTGATTGATAGAAACTTTGACGGGATTATCGGGCAGGGCGACGTTCAAGCCGCGCAGTTCCTCAAGGATTTCGTTTTCGAGGCGGCGCAGGCTCAGATAAGTTTCCGTTAAAAAATTACCTGAACCGCAAGCCGGGTCGAGGAAGGTCAGCGACGCGAGCTTGTCTTGAAGGTCGAACAGAGCGGCGGCGCGATTTTTAATTTGCTTACGTTTGGCAACTTCAAAGTCGGCTTTAAGGTCGTCCATAAACAGCGGGTCGATAATCTTGTGGATGTTGTCGACGGAGGTGTAAAACATGCCGCCTGCGCGTTGGCGGTTTTCCTTGCTGAAGGTGGACTCGAACATTGCGCCGAAGACGGGCGGGCTGATTTCGTGCCAGCTGAATTTTTTGCGGACGTTGAACGCGCCGATAGCAGCGGTGGGGTCGCCGATAAAGCGGTTGAATTCGGGGAGCGTGATTTTCTCGTCGAACAGCCCGCCGTTGACGTAAGGGAAATTTTTCAGTGAGTCGTCGAAACCTGCGCGGTTGTCTTTGGGCGTGTTGAGCACGTCGAACAGATTTTGCAAGGCTGTGTTACGTTGGTCGGCGTCGAAACTTTGCAGGTAGCCGAAGAACTGATTGGCGTCGAACAGGTGTGCGTCGCCGGCATAAAGGCAGAAGACCAGCCGCGTACAGATTTTGTTGAGGGCGTCCTCGTAGTCGGCGATTTTGTTGCGCTCGTAATTTTTGGCGAAAGCCTTATAAATGTTATCGATGACGCCGAGAGCTTCCTTGGAAATTTTTTCGTCGGGCGGGGCGTCGTCGGCTTGCGGGTCGATAAGGAATTTAAGCCGCTCATACTGATAGCGCAGGTCGCGGAGCTTGATAACGGTCGGCTCGTCGCGGTCGGGCTTATGGATACGAAACTCGGCGAAATTGCACGTGACGATCCAACGGGGCTTTTCGGCGTCGGGCAAGGCGTCAGCGTAGCGCAGAGCCTGTTCGTAGGGCGTTAGGAGCGTCTCGTCGGACTGCGGATATTTTTTGGTAAGGTCGCCGCCTTTGTGTTCGATAAGGACGCGGGTCTTGGCAATGTAGGCGTCGATATGTTTGCCGCCGACGGGCTTTTGAAATTCGATGATACGTTCGGGGCGTTCAACCTCGAACACGTCGCGCAGGAGCGTCAGCCAAAAGATTTGATATTCGCCAATTTCTCCGCCGCGCTCGTACCACTCGTTGGCGAAATTTTTGGCGGCGTCGTTATTCATAAAAAATCGCCTCCCGCGCAGATTATAGCACAAAAAAAATCCCCCGCTTGATTTGGCGGGGTTTAATTTTAAGCTCGCGGCGGGTAATTTTTCAGGTCATCGGGCTTGATTGTCATACCCGCGGCGGCTACTTCGTCCAGTTCGTCGAGAGACATTTCCTCATTGATTGCGCGTCGACGCAATTTTAATTTCAGCAAGAGGCTGTCCTTTATTTTGCTGAATTGCGCGAAGTCCGTTTGCGCCAATCTGTCTTCGGTCGTCATTTCAATCACCCCTTGAATTATCCTTGCAACTTATACGGCGCACATGGCGATTCGTTACGGCTCGCCCAAAATATTTTTCAGTTTGGCAAGTGCGCGGTGGAGCGTGACGCGGACATTGCCCTCCGTCATGGATAAAGCCTCGGCGATTGAGCGCGAATCCAGCTCGCCCCAAAATTTCAATTCGACGATACGGCGTTCGCGTTCCTTCAAGCCGTCCAATGCCCTCAAAAGCTCGCGGTTGCCTT
>CALFJE010000081.1 GCA_937877545.1 uncultured Selenomonadales bacterium
CGAACCGTTTAGACATTGGCAAGATTATCGCCGCGCCGATACTAATTCTCAGGCAAGACTGCTTCCAATGACTTTATCGCGACTTCAATCATTGAATCATCGGGGTTACTTTTAGAAAGTAACCAAACAGCAGACGCGCCGAACCGTTTAGACATTGGCAAGATTATCGCCGCGCCGATACTAATTCTCAGGCATGACTGCTTCCAATGACTTTATCGCGACTTCAATCATTGAATCGTCGGGTTCCTGAGTGGTCAGGTATTGGAGCCACAGCCCCGGCAACGTCGCCAGCTTGACGATTGAATTCTGCGAACGGGCGGAATAACGGATTATCTCATACGCCAGCCCCGCCACCAACGGCAACAAAATTATCCGCGACAAAATCCTAATCCACAGCTCCGGCCAGCCCAGGAACGCGAACACGAAGATACTTACCAGCATGACAATCAGCAGAAAAGCCGTCCCGCACCGAGGATGCAGGCGCGGAAATTTCTTTACGTTTTCGACCGTCAACGGCAAGTCCGCCTCGTAACAAAATATTGTTTTATGCTCCGCCCCGTGATATTGGAACGTCCGCTTGATGTCCTTCATGCGCGATATTGCGAACAGATACGCCAAGAAAATTATCAGCCGCAAAAATCCTTCCGCCAAGTTCAAAGCTATTGGGGCGTCGGTGAGCGTATGGAAGAATTTCGCGGCAAAGGTCGGTATCGCCAAGAATAAGCCGCACGCCAACGCTATCGCCAAAATTATCGTGCCGATTAGTTCGCGGTCGGAAAGTTGCTCGTCCTCCTCGCCCGAAACCTGCGCGGAAAACGATAACGACTTCATGCCCAAGATTAGCGACTCGAACAAACTTACCGCGCCGCGCAGTATCGGCAACTTCAACACGGGGTAACGGTCGGCGATTGAGCTGACGGCTTTGACTTGCACGTTGATATTGCCGTTCGGCTCGCGCACAGCCGTCGCCACCTTGCCGAAGCCGCGCATCATTACGCCCTCGATAACCGCCTGCCCGCCGACGATTGGCTTACCCATAAAACTTACCTCCGATAAAGTTAAAACGCGGCGACCTGCTTGCCTTTATCGCAACGGTGCAACGCGCTTGCAGGATGCAACGTCACGTTGCCGCCCTCGATAACCGCCTGCCCGCCGACGATTGGCTTATCCATTTACTCAACTCCCCAAAGGAATCATCTTTCCGTTGACGTATTCTCTGCCCTTGTAAATCCGCTTGCGCGTGGCGTCAAAGTCTTTGCTGAACAAACTCTTGCGCGAATCAAAATCCGCCGTCTCAATCGCCATTAAGTCTAAGAGCGCGTGAATCATGTCGTCGGTCATGAAGGGCAAATCTTTCGCCTCCGAAATTTTTTGCACAAGGTCGGGGTGATTCGCCTTGCAAGCTTCCGACAGCCAAACGGTCATGGGAATTTCAAATTGCCGCGCCCCGCCCATGGGTCCGTGCCCTAAATGAACGCCGTCCTCCAAAACATCCTCGCCGTGGTCTGCGACGTAAATTACAACCGCGTCCTTGTCCTCAAAACGCTTGATTATCTCGTCAACCACAAAGTCATTGTACAGCACGGCGTTATCGTACGCGGCTTGATATTCTCGTTGCCAAGCTTCGGCGGCGGGTTCCTCGTCTGCTTTGAAGACTTCAAACTCGGCAGGATAACGCGCCCGATACTTCAAATGCGTGCCCAAGAGGTGCAGGACGTAAAAATTTTTCGCGGAAGAATTTTTACTCAAGCTGTCGTCCAGCAGCGGCAGGATTTTCTCGTCGAACTCGTAAACGGTGGTCTCAGTGTCGTGAATCGTCGTAAATTTTTTTTCGTCGCAACGGTCGGCGTAGGCGCGAGGTACATTGCCGTAAATGCCCGTGACTTCCTGATTGGACAGCCAAGCCGTATGGTAGCCCGCCGCCTTCAAGATGTCGAACAGATTAGCGTAACGATACCAAGGCTTATCAGTTACCCCCCCCCCCGTTAGCGTAGAACGTGAACAGGCGTTGGCAAGCGGGCATGGTCTCGGTCGCGCCGCTTATGCAGTCCGTGAAGAGGATTAAGCCTTCTTGCTCAAGGCGTCGCTGTAAATTGGGCGTCGTGGGCTTATCGTAACCGTAAAGGCTCATGTGGTAGCGGTTCGTCGATTCGCCGAGGATAAAAATCACCCAAGGCAGTTCGCTGTCGTTGCGGGTGATTTCAATCTGCGCGGCGTCAAGATTGTTATAGACCTCCCGATACTCCCGAATCTCATTGAAGGCACGCGGGATAAGGAAACTGATTCGGAACACGGATACCGGATTTTTCTTGACGAAAAAATCTGCATTCGCGCCAATCATCAAAGTCAACCCGACGAGCGCAAAGATGAACGCGATAAAACGCAAGAATCTGATTCGCCGCCGCAACAGAAAATCTGCGAGAACAATCCCCGCCTTAATCAAAAGCGCGAGCACAGCTGTTAGCGACAAGACATAAAGCAATTTCGGCGCGAGCAAACTTGAATAATCGGCGACATACTCCGCCGCCTCTTGAAGGTTCGTGTCGAGGATAATTTGGAACATGCCCTTATCGAAGACGCTCCGATACATTATCAGCGTAAAAGCGTCGACGCAAAAAAATATCACGCTCAATGTGACAAAGAGCCTGGCGAATATTTTCGGTAAGTTATGGAGTATCGATATTAACACGAAAATTTCAAACAACAAATAAAGTGTCAACGAAACGAACGAATTCAAATCCGCGAATGAACTGCCGCGAAAATCTATCGTCATGTAAAAGTTGACTAAGCAGGTCAGATTTAATACGAACAGCAAAACCAAGAGGCTTTTGTTTTCCGTGACGACGCGAATCAGCCAATCAGAGACGGTGATATAAATTTTGTCCCAAGCCCTCAATGCGCCGCCTCACTTTCGGCAGAAGTAGACGAACGCCGGCGGGAAATTCAACAGGAAGAATTCAATTTCCACGGAGGAAAAATATTCGTTCAGCAAACTTTTCATCTGCGTGGAATATTGAAACATGACGAACACGCCGCCGCGTTTCAGGGAGCGGTGAACGTTGTCAATTATCCGCCGCCGCAAAGTCTCGTTCATGTTCGCGAACGGCAAGCCCGATATGACGCAATCCGTCTGCGGGAAATTCAGCCTTCGCAAGCTCGCGTTCAAGTTTTCCGCGTATGAATCGAAAATCAAATCGGGATATTTTTCTTCAAGCAAATGCCGCATTGCCGAATCTTGCTCGACGACCAAAAATTTGCAGTCCGACGGTTTGTATTTGACGATTTGTTTCGTGAAAGACCCCGTGCCCGCGCCCAACTCCACGACGTGCGAAAAATTTTCCCACGGCAGAGCATTCAGCATTTTGCGGGCAAGGAAATTGGAGCTGGGCGTCAAGCTTCCGATTTTCCTCGGCTCGTCAATGAATTTCTTTAAAAATAATATTCTGTCCATGATTCTCCTCTGGTAAAATTAAAGCAGGCAAGGCGATTGCTCACCCTGCCCGCTGATTTTTGTTCAGCTTTTCTTGTAACGCTTATTGAACTTCTCAATGCGTCCGCCCGCTTTAACGTCGCGTTGACGACCGGTAAAGAACGGGTGGCATTTCGAGCAAACGTCGACGCGCAACTCCTTTTTGGTGGAGCCGGTCTTGAAAGTATTGCCGCAACCGCAAGTAACCGTTGCCTCGAAGTACTGCGGATGAATTTTCTCCTTCATGCCGATACACCTCACTTTCTATTTGCAACCCCAAACGACAAGGCGATTGTCGGGGGAAGTGGTTACGGGATTTTCGGGCAGGATTTTGGCGTTGGGAACCATGGCAACGAATTCGTCGAGGGTGTAGCCGTCATACATGCCCACGCTTGCGAAAAAGTCGCCGTCCCACGTCACGTAGCCCGCCTTAGCCTTGCTGATGATTTTGTCGATATAAACGTCCTGCGCGGATTTGGCAAGCTCGGAAAAAGCGTAGTCGCTGAGGAACAGGTCGCAGGGCGCGTCGTGATAAATGTGCGTGCCGTCGATATAACGAATGTCGCCCGCTTGATTGAACGCGTTCAGAAACTTTTCCGTGAGCGCGAGAACTTCGGGCAAGTCGACGAGGTTGTAGCGTTGAATCGGCAAGGCGTTCATTAGGATACGACACTGCCCGCCGTAGCCGACGCCGACCTCCGTGACGGTTTCAAGCTTTCGCACGTCGAAGAGCGTCACAATGTCGACAAGCACCTTGATATAGCGGAGCGTCGTGGGCGAGGCGATAACCTTGGAGCCGCCAAAGTTGTATTCGGCGATAAACGGATTACCGACTGAATCGTTTTGCAGGAAGAAAAGCCATTCGTCCTCCGTTAAGGTGAGCGCGGAGTTGTTCAAAATGTATTCAAAGCACTCCTGCCCGAATTCCGGCGACATGTACTCAACCACCCGCGTATAAATCGGGTGCCGCTTAAAATTTTTGAAAACGTCTTCGTGACGCGAGGCGAAGTAGCAAAATTCGGGATACCACTCGTCGTCGAAAACACTCGTGCCCGTTATCTCCAATCACCGCCGCTAAATTAAGTTGACGCGAAAACCGCGCAGGGTGTATTATACGCGCTGTGATTTTTTATTGCAAGGCTTTTTACAAAGGAGAATTCTTCATGGCAGTTGAAAGTTTCCATTGCAGTATTTGCGGCAAGCGAATCAAGATGCAGAGCCACCTGGATATGCCCGTCTTCGACCCCAATACCGGCTTCGGCATTTGCAAGAGCTGTATCAAAGATATTTACCACTACATAGAGGACGAGGAGGGGCGCAAGTCGCGTTCAAGCAAGAAAAGTTTCAATAACGCGCTCGGCGAACTCTTAACTAAAAATAAGCCGCACGTCATCAAGGAATATCTGGACGAATTTATCATCGTGCAGGACAGAGCAAAAAAAATCCTGTCCGTTGCGGCTTACAATCATTATAAGCGCATGAAATACGACTTTGACAACACGGGCGGCGACGATGAAATTGACAAGTCGAACGTTATCATTATGGGACCGACGGGTTGCGGCAAGACGGCTATGCTTAGTCACCTGTCGAAGTTGTTGGATATACCCTTCGCCGTGACGGACGCCTCCAGCCTGACGGAAGCGGGCTTTGTCGGTTCCGACGTGGAGGTTGCCGTTCGCAATCTTTATTACGCGGCGGGCAGAGACATCGAAAAGACCGAGCACGGGATTATTTATCTGGATGAGTTCGACAAGATAGCGCGTAAGTCGGGCGAAAACAATTCGATAACCGCCGACCCCGGTCACGAGGGCGTTCAGCAGGGCTTGCTTAAAATGTTGGAGGGCAGCGTCGTCGAGTTCACGGAGCGCGGGCAACGTAAGCACCCCGAAGCCCCGACGATTAAGGTCGACACGCGCAATATCCTGTTTATCGTGGGCGGCGCGTTCGTGGGCATTGAAAAGATTATCGAGAAACGAATCCGCAAGGGCGATACGGCTATAGGCTTCGGCTCCGAAATTCCGCCTAAGGAAGACATTGATAAACGCTTCAACGAGCTGATTCACCAGGTGCGCCCCGAAGATTTGATGAAGTACGGGATTATCCCCGAAATTATCGGGCGGTTGCCGGTTATCTGCACGCTTGAAACTCTGGACGAAGACGCGTTGCTCAAAATCCTCACCGAGCCGAAAAATGCGCCCGTCAAGCAGTACGAAAAGCTTTTGGCGATGGACAACGTTAAGCTGGAGTTCGAGGAGGAGGCGTTGCGTCGCGTGGCGAAAATGGCGATTGAACGCAAGACGGGTGCGCGGTCGCTCAAGGGCATAATCGAAGACGTGATGCTTGACGTGATGTTTGAAATCCCGAAGACCAACGAGCCGCGCCGCGTCGTGATAACCGAGGCTTGCATATTGGGCGAGGAGCAGCCGAAAATCTTCCCGCTTGAAGAGGTTAATCTGTCCAAGGAGACAGCTTGAGGCTTCGTCTTACCATAAAGAAAAAAATTTTATCCTCTACCCGAAATTTGCGGCGGAGGATTTTTTTTGCTATCATGAAAGCACTTTGGGAGGTGGGCGCAATGGCAAACGTGGTGACGATAACGGGCGTAAAGAAACTTTACAAAATGGGCTCGGAGACGGTAGCCGCGCTCAACGGCGTGGACTTGCGCATTGACGCGGGAGAATTCGTCGCGCTGATGGGACCGTCGGGTTCGGGCAAATCGACGCTGATGAATATCCTCGGCTGCCTCGACCGTCCGACCGTCGGCTCGTACAAATTGCTCGGACAGGAAGTCAGCGGGCTTAGTGATGACGCTTTGGCAAGAATCCGCAATAAAACTATCGGATTCGTCTTCCAAAACTTCAACCTGTTGCCGAAGCTCACCGGTCTTGAGAACGTGGCATTACCGGCGGTCTACGCGGGGTTGGGAACTAAGGAGCGGCTCACCTTGGCAAGGGAAGCTCTCGAAAAGGTATCGCTGTCCGACCGCGCAGAACATTTGCCGGGGGAATTATCGGGCGGACAACGTCAACGCGTGGCGATAGCACGGGCAATAGCAATGAAGCCGGCAATTCTCATGGCGGACGAACCGACGGGCAACCTCGACACCAAATCGACGGGGGAAATCATGCAAATCTTTCGCGACCTGCACGCCGCCGGCTCCACGATTATCCTCGTCACGCACGAACCCGACATTGCACAAGCCGCCGACCGTCAAATCCTCGTCAAGGACGGCAAGATAACCAAGGACATCATAACCGCCCACACCGACGAAGTTATCGACATTGTTTAAGGGGGAAAATTTCATGTCGGCAATTTCCGTGTTAATTCCAATGTACAATCGCAAGCATTATATCGCGCAAGCTATTGACAGCGTGTTTAATCAGACGTTTCAAGATTTTGAGCTCATCGTGCGCGACGACGGCTCCACCGACGGCTCGGCGGACTTCGTGGCGGAAAAATACGCCGACGCCATTAAGTCGGGCAAGCTCAAACTCCGCCGCAACGGAAAAAATATCGGGCAGTTTCTGACGGATAACCGACTCCTGCGCGAGGCGACCGGCAAGTACGTTATGGTTCTTCACAGTGATGATTTGTATCTGCCCTACGCGCTGGAACATATGTACAAGATTGCCGAACAATTCCAAGCCGACGTTGTCCACGAATGCAAGCACTTGACCACGGACTTCAACGGCGTCATCAAGAAAGACACGCCGCTTAAAATTTCCTATTATGACAAGCTGCAGGTTAAAGACGTGACCGTCATGCCGACCGACCCCGCCGTACGTTTTAGCATGTGGCTCGCCGACATTGGCATTGACGCGCAACACAACATCTTTAATCGTCAATTCATCTTGGAGAACGACTTGTGCTTTGAAACGTTCGGTGGCAATCGGCTTCTGGCTTTTAAATGGCTCATGCGAGCGAAGGTTCTCGTCAAGACACCAATTTCAATTTACATATATCGCGATTCGCCCGACTCGCAATCACGCTCGAAAGTTCCGCCTGAACGCGTCGCCAAATACATTGCTCACCAATTTGAGCTGTCGCGTCACTTGGACGAATATTTTGCTATGGATGACTTTTTCAAAGACAATCCGGAGCTTCAATATCTCGCACGGAGTAATTTTTTCCAAATATTTGATAATCGTTGGATTAACAAGCATGTCGTCTACAGGAACGGAATCACCCCCGAATTGCACGCGGCGGTTGAGGCGGCGTTCAGAGAGCATTTCGGTAAGGATGCCGCGTTCCCGACGTTCCTGTTCCATTGGGTACACGCTGCGCTTTGCGGACAACCTGCCACGGTGCTGAACATTTCCAAGGCTTAAATTTTGGAGGATTGAATGCTTTTTACCGAACTGTTAAAGATGGCGTGGCGCAGTCTTGCCGCGAACAAATTGCGGACGTTCCTGACGATGTTGGGCGTGATAATCGGCGTGACGAGCGTTATCGCGCTGGTGAGCGTGGGTATGGGCGTTAAAAAAAATGTTATCGATAACATCTCGCGCCTCGGCTCCAATATGTTAATCGTCATGCCCGGCAGTGCCAATCGCGGCGGACCGAGGGGGGCGGCGGGTTCCGTTACAACCTTGACCTTCGACGACGCCGAGGCTATCAAAAATAAGATTAAAAATGTCGAATACGTGTCGCCGACCGTGCAGGGCAGCTATCAAGTTGTCTACGGGCACGAGAATTGGAACACGACCGTCACGGGCGTTATCCCCGAATACGTCGCGATTCAATCGTTGACGCTTAAGAGCGGGCTTTTCTTCGGCGAGCACGACGTGGACGTTCGCAATCGCGTGGCGGTTATCGGCTCAACCGTGGCGACCAATCTGTTTGCAAGCGTCAATCCCGTCGGCAAGAAAATTCGCATAGGCAACGCGCCCTATACGATAATCGGCGTGCTGGAGAGCAAGGGGCAATCGACGGGCGGGCAAGACCAAGACGACGTTGTTTTAATCCCCTTGACCACCGCGCAGGAACGGCTTATCGGGATAACCTACGTGCGCTCAATCAACGTTCAAGTCTCCGACGCCGATAAAATGGACGAAGTTCAAAGCAATATAGAAAAGCTCCTCCGCCAACGCCACAGGATACGCGAAGGAGCCGAGGACGACTTCAACGTCCGCAACCTTACGAGCTTAATGGAAACCATGACCTCAACCACGACCATGATAACGTTGTTGTTGGGTGCGATAGCGGGCATTTCGCTGATTGTCGGCGGCGTCGGCATTATGAATATCACGCTGGCAAGCGTCACGGAGCGCACGCGGGAAATCGGCATACGTAAGGCTATCGGCGCGACCTACTCCAATATCATGCTCCAATTCCTTATCGAATCGACGATGATAAGCATAATCGGCGGTGCAATCGGAATTATAATCGGCATAGGCGCGGCGCAAGCCATATCGAAGTTTGGCAATTTCACGACGGTAATCAGCGGGCTGAGCATAGCGGCGAGCTTCGGCTTTGCGCTGTTCGTCGGGATATTTTTTGGAATGTTACCTGCGCGGAAAGCGGCGCGGCTCGACCCGATTGAGGCTCTGCGCTACGAATAATTAAGGCAACTCCGTGAAGTGAATCGTCGCCTCACCGTCAAGCACGTAGGCATAGGCGCGGTGCCTCAGTTTCAAGTATCGCAACGATTCAACGCGCTTGCTGTTTGGTTACTTTTCAAAAGTAACCGGCGCGGCTCGACCCGATTGAGGCTCTGCGCTACGAATAATTAAGGCAACTCCGTGAAGTGAATCGTCGCCTCACCGTCAAGCACGTAGGCATAGGCGCGGTGCCTCAGTTTCAAGTATCGCAACGATTCAACGCGCTTGCTGTTTGGTTACTTTTCAAAAGTAACCGGCGCGGCTCGACCCGATTGAGGCTCTGCGCTACGAATAATTAAGGCAACTCCATGAAGTGAATCGTCGCCTCACCGTCAAGCACATAGGCATAGGCGCGGCGATAAATGTTTTCACTCCAAAACGGGCTCTTCGTCATGGCGCGGCTCATGAAATACTTTCCCCGCTTGGGAATGCTGCCGAAATAAATTTTCCCCGCGTCGCTCAAAACTTCGACCTCTATCGCAATTGTCTGCCCGCCGCGTTCAAGCGTCACGGTTTTGCTCAAGGTATCGTTGCCGGTTGCGGACGCCTCGATAATCCCGCTCTCCGCCGCGCTCTGAAGGATTTGCTCCAGCTCAAAGCTCAAGACCTCGCGGGCGTGATTCGCCTCCGCCGCCTGTATCCCCTTGACCACGAACGCGACCGCCAATATCAAGCACAGCCCGAATATCGTCGCGAAGCCCTTTTCCCGCATCAATGCACCTCAAAACTTTCACAGCCCGGCATACAGACCGCCGTGCTGATTTTTATTTTGTGCCCGCTGACCTCGCTTTGCATCTCCAACGTAACTCGCAAAACATTATCGGCGGGCTTGCTGAAGAAAAATTGCGTGACCCGCGTCCTGCCGAAATAATTATCGCCCGTTATGGGGCTGCTGAGAAATTCCTCGACGCGTTTATAGTTCACCTTGGAATTTTCCGCGCCGAGCTTGCCGTAAAGAAGATACACCCGTTCCGCCGATTTGACCGCGATAACGCCCTTGGTGCTCTCGTTAATCGTGCGGTAGGCGAAAGTCACCGTGCCGTTGTAGTTGAAAGCCTCAACGCTCTTGGCGGCGCGGGCGTCGTAAATCAGGCGCGATAAAACGTCGTGCACTTCCTCCTCCAAAACGTAATCGGCAAGCTGAATTCGCCCCAAATAAAAAATTTTCCCGCCGACCGTCGCCAGCCCGTATGTCAACAAAATCAAAAGCGGCAGGGCTATCGCGAACTCTATCAGTGCGAACCCGCCGCTCCGAATTTTAATCAACCCGAATCGTCCTTTCCTCCGCGAACATGAAATTATCTCCGCCGAACGTCCAACTTACCGTCACTTTGACTCCGCGCAGGTTACCGCTATCTGTTACTCGCGTCGCCACGTCAAAGATTACGGGCTTACCCGCGCCGGCGTTTTCGGTCGTCAAGTCGGCGTCATTGCCCGCGAACGGATAATTGCCCGCCTCAAGCTCGCCCGCCAATGCTCGGCTCTCCATAAGCGCAAATTGCTCGTTCGCCAAATGAATTGCCGTCAGCCGCAACACCGATTGAGGATTTTTTACGCGAGGCGCGGCGTTGAGTAAAATCGTTGCCGCGAACGCCGTTATCAGCGTCAGAAATACCGTGTTCAGCAACATGAAACCGCGTTCGTTGCGGAGGATAGTTTTCATCATTCGTCTCTTGCTTCGCGGGAAGGACGGAATCGCCCGACGCTGTTGAAGTAAATATAAAAATTGGCGTCGCGCCCCAACTTCAACGTCAAGTGGTCGCTCGTCGCGGGAGTAATTTTGCCCATATCGTCAAACTTGATAATCTTGGTTTTATCCGCCGTCACGCCGTTTGAAAAGTAATGCGTCGCGTAGGTCACATCGAGGGCATTTTTCTCAATGGTGTACTTGTCGGTAAAGACGACCAGCCTTACCGATTCGTCATAAGCCGTTTTGAAGTGACTGTCGCGCATGTTGGTCATTCTGTCGAAGGCTTGAACGGCGCGCAGGTCGGTGTAGAGGCGTTTGGTCTCAAAGTCCAGCGCAACTTTATTGAGGAGGCGAACAGCGTTTGGGACTGTCGCGCCTATCAAAATTACGATTATCATTGTGACGATTACAAGTTCCAAAGTCGCGAAGCCCTTTTGCATTGCGTCACCTGTAGTAAAATTTATCAAGCATATCGTCACGCGGATCCTCGGAGTAGACGCCGCGAGCCTCGTCGCGAATAATCTTGCCGCCCTCAATGGCGATAACGCGCCGTTGCATTTGGTCGACGATAGTCTTATCGTGCGTCGCCATAACGATTGTGGTGCCCGACGCGTTAATCCGCTGGAAAATGTCCATGATGTCCCAACTGGTTTCGGGGTCGAGGTTACCGGTCGGCTCGTCGGCAATGACGATGTGCGGGTCGTTGACAATCGCACGGGCGATAGCGACGCGTTGTTGTTCGCCGCCCGATAACTGCGCGGGAAAACTCTTAAACTTATCGCGAAGCCCGACAATATCCAACACGGCGTTTACGTTGCGTTGCATGATTTTGCGCGGAGCCTCGATAACCTGCATGGCGAAGGCGACATTTTCGTAGACGGTCTTATCCTCCAGCAGGCGATAATCTTGGAAGATGACGCCGAGCGAACGCCGCAGGTAAGGAACTTCCTTAGGCTTGAGCTTGGTAACGTCCTTGCCGTTGACGATGACGCTGCCCGACGTGGCAACTTCCTCGTGCATGAGGAGCTTCATAAGCGTGGACTTGCCGCTGCCCGACGTGCCGACTATAAACACGAATTCGCCGCGCTCAATGTCGAGGCTTACCTTGTCGAGCGCGAGGACGTTATTTTCCTTGTAAATTTTCGTTACGTTCTTGAGATGAATCATCGCTACCCCCAAAACGTCAATAATCGCTTGCATTATAAGCAATGGCGGGCGAAAGTCAATCAGCGGCTAAATCAGGCTTGACACGTCCAGAATCGGCAGCATGACGGCGAAAACCAGCGTCGCCACGATTAAGCCCGCGATTACCGTCCCGAAGATTTCAGCCTTGGCGGGCAACGTGCGCAAGATTTCTTCGACCTCGAAGTCTGCCATAGATTCGCATTGACGGAGCATGTTGACGAGTGCGCCGCCCGACGCACGTTTGCGAATGTCAATCAGCGGCTAAATCAGGCTTGACACGTCCAGAATCGGCAGCATGACGGCGAAAACCAGCGTCGCCACGATTAAGCCCGCGATTACCGTCCCGAAGATTTCAGCCTTGGCGGGCAACGTGCGCAAGATTTCTTCGACCTCGAAGTCCGCCATAGATTCGCATTGACGCAACATGTTGACGAGTGCGCCGCCCGCCTCGCCCGTCACGATTAAGCCGACGTACAACGGCGGGAATTGCCTCTTGGCGACCAATGCCGCAAAACTTTCGCCGCGCTCCACCGAAAATTTTATCTCCGTCAAGGTTTTCTGCACGACCAGATTTTTGCTTGCCGCCGCGCAGAGTTGAATCGCCTCGTCCAGCGTCACGCCGCTCTCCAAAAGGAAGCTCAATCGCCCGAAGAAATTTCTCAGCTCGACTTCGCGCAGGAGTTTTACCTTGAGCTTGAGCCTGTCGAATATGAATCGTATCGCCGCTACTTTGCGGAAGGTTGCCGCGCAGATTATCCCACTAAGCGTCAGCGCGAACACGATTAACAGCCAATGCTCCGCCAACACTTTGCCGCCGCGCAGGAGTATCAGCGTAAGGGGCGGCAAGTCATTGCCCTGTTCGGCGAAGAAACCTTCAAAGACGGGCAACGTCACGTTGATTAGGACGACCGTCGCCGCGAACGCCGCCAACAATACGAACGCGGGATAGTACATTGCGCCGCGAACTTTTTTCTCGGTGGAGTAGTTGCGTTCCAGTTGCGCCGCCAATCGCGCCGTCACGTCTTGGAGGTTGCCGCTTGCCTCGCCTATCTGAACCGATTGGATTGCGTCGCCGCCGAATATTATTTCGTAGCGGGAAAGTGCCTCGTAAAAGGCTTGCCCCTCGCCGACCGCTGCCACCAATTCCGTTAAGATTTTTTTCGACGGGTGATTTTTAGCCGCGCCCGCCAAAGTCTTCAGCGAATCGTGCAACGTCATTACGCCCAGCATAACGCTCAGCTCGCGGAAAAAGACTGCCCGCCATTGCCCGCCGATTTTCAGCTTGAGGTAGAGATTAGCCAAAATCTGCGCGGGACTTGCCTCCGTCGGTTCCAACTTGACGACGGTCACGCCCTGATAGCTCAATGCGGCGTAAGCCTCCGAATAATTTTCCGCCTCCAGCGTGCCGACCTGTTCAATCGCCGCCGAGTCGTAGCCGCGATACTTAAACTTTTTCATAGCCGACCGCCTTTAACGCCGCGTCCATGGTTTGCATACCTTGCGCCCGCCCGCTCATCATGACGTTTGGAAGTTGAACGTATTTGCCCTGCCGAATCAGCGAACGCGCCGCAGGATTCGCGATTAAGACTTCCGCCGCGCAGGTTCGTCCCCGCGCCGTTTTGACCAGCTGTTGAGAAATTATCGCGCTGAATTCGTCGGCAAAAAGGTCGCGTATTGCGTCGCGCTGAACAAGCGGGAACATGGTTTCGACGCGCATAGCCGTTTCCGCCGCCGAACGCGTGTGCAACGTTGCCAAAACCAGCACGCCCGCCGCCGAGGCTTCAAGTGCCGCGTGCATGGTCGCCGCGTCGCGTATCTCCCCGATTAGCAACACGTCGGGCATTTCGCGCATTGCCGTCCGTATCGCCGCCGCGAAGTCTAAAAAATCTTGTCCGAGTTCCCGTTGGCTCACGAACGACCTTTCCGCCGAGTATTCAAATTCTATCGGGTCTTCGAGCGTCAGCAGGTGACACGGGCGCAATTTTATCAGTTCGTTGAGGAAGGCGGCAAGCGTCGTTGATTTGCCCGAACCCGTCCGCCCCGTCACGAGGATTAAACCCTGCGCGGCTGTAAAGAATTTCCTAAGCGCGGACGGCGCACCGAGTTGTTCGAGAGTAGGAATATCCTTGGCGATAAGTCTTAGAGCTAAGGCGGGGGCTTTGCGCTGATAATAGACGTTGACGCGGAAACGGCGATTGGCGACGGTGTAAGAGAAATCGACCGCCAAATTTTTATCCAGCTCCTCGCGCAGTCGCGGCGTCAACAGTTCCGCCAGAAAGCCTTCGACCTCCCGCGCAGATAATGCCGCGCCGCGTTGAAACAATTCGCCCGCCGCACGAAAAAAAGGCGGCTGCCCGACCGTCAGATGAACGTCCGACGCGTCGAGGCGCACCGCTTCCGCCAATAATTCATTCAGCATCAAATTCTCCTTTATAAAGAAAACATCGCGTATTTTGGAGCCGTCATGGATGACGGCTCCGCCGCCGGCGCATTTGCGTGACGCAAAT
>CALFJE010000082.1 GCA_937877545.1 uncultured Selenomonadales bacterium
TTTGGAGCGTGGCGGGCTTCGCGATAAATGTATTCCTAGCCGCCGACGGAGTAAGTTATCGGGCTTACAAGCTGTCGGCGTTGTTAATCGGCTGGATCCCGTATGTCTTGCTGTCAACGACGGTGATTCGTTCGCGGGCGGCGCAACACGTCTTCGTTTTCGGAATGCAAAGCACGTGGAGCTTTACGGTGCACGCGTTTGCGGGCATGGGCGTCGCGCTGATTTACGGGACAATGTCGGAAGAGCACATACTGCTCCAGCTGACGTTTTACTTGCTGATATTCGCAGCGTTGCTTAGGGTCGGGCGGAAATTCTTCACACAACTGTTGCCCGCGCCGCAAATCTTTGAGGATAGTTCGCTCAAGTGGTACATGTCGATTTTGCCGACGGCAATATTCATCGGCACGGCAATAACAATAATCGACGTGACCTTTGTGACGACGTGGAAGGAAAGACTTTCGCGGATATGCCTGCCGATATTTTTTCTGCTGATGTATCGGGCAATCAATACCTCGACGCGCCAAGTGGAGGAGGTGCAACGTCAAGAGCAACGGGTGCGCTTATTGAGGCGGCAAACGGAATCTTTACGCGAACACAACGCGCTCATGCAGAAAAGCCGTCGGGAGGTCGTCGCCTTGCGGGAGGATTTGGGGCGGACGTATCGGGTAATAGACGAATTGCTCGACGCGGGCGAAATTTCGGAGGCGATGGCTCACATACGGCGGCAGGCTCATCTTTTGGACGCGACGACGATTAAAGTATTCTGCCTTGCGCCGCTGGTTAATGCCGCGCTTTCCATTTACTTCAAACGCGCCGAGGAGGTAGGAATCAAAGTTCGGCACAAGATAGATTTGCCCGCGCAATTTTCCACGGACGAGAGCGATTTGGCGATATTGCTGTCCAATCTTTTGGAGAACGCGATAACCGCAAGCGAAAAGCAAAAGCCTTCGGCGCGGGATTTGTCGGTGATAATTCGATACGGCGGCGGGCAATACGTTTTGGAGGTTGCCAATCGCTACGACTTCCCGATAAAGCTCGGCGATAACGGCTTACCCTACACGTCGAAGATAGGGCACGGGTTGGGTATGAGTTCCCTTGAGACCTTCGCAAAAAAATATGACGCCTACGTCGATTTTTCCTGCGAGGATAATCGTGTGCGTCTGTCGCTGTATTGGCGGGACTAATCCCCCCTTTGCCAAAGCGTGGACTTCAATCAACGTTCTTTTGCCGGCTCCAAAACATTTATTTATGTGCAAAGTAGCGCATGTACTGAACCTTAACCGCCTTCTTTTTGCGCTGACTAATCGGAATCAAGGTGTCGTTGAGCAAAATGAAATCGTCCTCCTTCATTGCCTTGACGTAATCCATATTTATGATAATCCGATGATAACACTCCGAAAAACGCTCGTCCTGCGATAAAATTTCCCAAATCTCGGCGTAACTGTTCGCCGTCGAAAACTTTCTGTCTGCAAGGTGGACGCACAATTTATGATTCGCGTCAATGTCGACGTAGAAAATATTTCTATAGGGGACGGAAATTTCCGCGCCGTCGACGCTCAAAATAAGTTCGGGATTATTCCTGCAGAGCTTTGGAAAAATGTGCTCGAAAGTTTTGGCGAATTCGTCGGCGTGATCGGTAAGGGGCTTCATGAAGTAGCCGACCGCGAACACGCGATAGCCGTTGAGAATATAATCGTCGTTGCCGGTGAGGAAAACGATTTGAACGTCGTTATCGCCGCGAGCACGTATAATCTGCGCGGCTTGCAAGCCGTTAATTTCGGGCATACAAATATCCATAATCACAAGCTGATACATGCCGGGCTTGAAGATTTTGAGCAAGTCCTTGGCGCAATTGAACGTATCGATATAAATGTCAGGCTCCTCTTGCGCCCAATGTTCGTGCAAATATTTTCTAAGGTAAGTTTCGGCGGCTTCGACCTCGCGGCGTTCGTCGTCGACTATGGCGATATTCATAGGTCACCCTCACTTGTAAGCAAAAGAATTTTAACGTCGTGCGCACAAATAAATTTGACGATATGCCGCATATTCTTGCCCAAAATTACGAGCCGATAGATTTTCGGGCTGAAGAATGTCAGAAAATCGCCCGCGCAACGGAAAGTTTCGATATGGATTTGAGATTCGTAATCCGTCCAAAATTTTTTGATATAAACGCGCAGAAAAATCTCGGTGGTCTCCAATTCAATTCGCTCGTCGTCGACTATGGCGATATTCATAGGTCACCCTCACTTGTAAGCAAAAGAATTTTAACGTCGTGCGCACAAATAAATTTGACGATATGCCGCATATTCTTGCCCAAAATTACGAGCCGATAGATTTTCGGGCTGAAGAATGTCAGAAAATCGCCCGCGCAACGGAAAGTTTCGATATGGATTTGAGATTCGTAATCCGTCCAAAATTTTTTGATATAAACGCGCAGAAAAATCTCGGTGGTCTCCAATTCAATTCGCTCGTCGTCGACTATGGCAATATTCACGAGAAATCGTCTCCGTTCAGCTTTATGTTAATTAAAGCACAAATCGCCGCCGTTTTGCGAATCACTTTTGCGCGAATCGAATCAGTTTTTTATTGAAAAATCTGCGCGTCCTTGATATATTAGCCGCACTATGAAAATACTTGTGATAAATTTAATGCACCTGGGCGATTTGATGTTGGTGACGCCCGCGTTGACGACGCTCAGGAAAAATTTCCCGACGGCGCATTTGACGTTGCTCGCCGATAAAAAGCTCGCCGACCTCGTGCAATACAACCCAAACCTCGACGAATGCCTCCTTATCGACAAAAAGGGCGTCGATGATCATCTGCCGAGCTTTATCAAATTTATATTCAAGCTCCGCGCAATGAAATTTGACCTGGTGATAAATCTTCACCGCAACGAACGCGCCTCGGCATTGGCGGCATTCAGCGGCGCGAAAAAAATCGTCGGCTACACCAAGCCCGGATTCGCCCGCCTGTTCGATAAGGTCTTGCCCAATCCGTCGATTGCCCGTCACATCAAGCACGGCTTTAAAACCGAATACTTGCCCGGCACTAAACATCAAGTCCATTCGCACTTCGACGTTCTGCGGCAAGCTTGCGGCGTTAAAGAAATTTACGATAACGGCTTGGAAATGACGATACCCGACTCCGCTGCCCGCGAGGCTGAAAGGATTTTCCTTGACAACTTCGGCGATACAAAGGTCGTGGCGTTCAATATCGGCGCGAGTTGGCTGACCAAACGTTGGCTTGATTCATACTTCGCCGAATGCGCGGACATGCTGATTGAGCGCGGCTACGGCGTGGCGTTCCTCGGCGGGACTATGGATAAGGAAATCGTTGCGTCTTGCGTGGAGAAAATGCGCCATAAAAAATCTGCGCGGCTTAAGATTTTCACGGGAGAATTTTCGTTGGCGATACTGGCGGGCTTTCTGGATAATTGCGTTCTGTTTCTTACGACCGACTCCGGACCGATGCATATAGGCGTTGCGCGGAATATTCCGATTGTCACGATGTTTGGCGCGTCGCCGGTGCCGGGCTTTTACCCCTACGACGCCAAGGACATTCTGATTAAGTCGCCCGAAGCTTGCCACCCTTGCGGCAACCACACTTGCCCACGCGCAGGCTCCGACAACCTCGCTTGCATGAAGAATATCCCCGTCGCCGTCGTGATGAGGTATGTTGACGAATTGCTGAACGCCTACGGGCAACCCGCCAAGGATATTCCCCGCGTGCACGGAGCGTATCAATGCCGCGTTATCGATTTGACGGAAACGACTTGAGCCG
>CALFJE010000083.1 GCA_937877545.1 uncultured Selenomonadales bacterium
GATTTCCGCCACGAATAATTACACGGTGGAATTGGCGACAAGCCTTAAGCCGAGCAATTCGGTAAGCGTCGGCTGGGAAGGCTCAAGTTACTATTCGACGGCGGGCTACAAGACGGCTGGTTGGACGCTCAGTAACGGCAAGGTCTCTCAAATAGCGGCAACGGCTCCTGCATTTGAAATTAGCGGTTTGAACGGCACGCCCAGCTCCTCCAATATCACCGTCGGCGATAAGAAGCTTACGATTAACGACGCGGCACTGCTCAAAGACGGCAATACGATTTCCGCCACGAATAATTACACGGTGGAGTTGGCAAGCACTCTTAATCCCAAGAAAACAGCGGCGAATTGGAGCGAAGTTTCTTCGGGCAAGGCGACATACACGTCCGCCGGCACGACCGAAGGTTATACTCTTGCCAATAACAAAGTGAGCTACACGGCGGCGACCAATCCTAAATCGTTTACGGTCAGCGGAATAAAATCGACGAGCGGAATAAAAGTTGACGGCACGACGGTGACTTTGAGCGCGGCTAACCTCAACGCTTCCGACGTGACAATCAGCGACGGCTACACACTCAAACTCGGCTCTGATGTTACGGCGGCGGTTGAATCGGCGGCAACGCTCCAAACCGGCGAATACACCACTGCCGGTGTCGAAACGACCGGTTACAAACTTGTCGACAACAAAATTTCTTACCTCACCAAAAATCGCAAGACAATAACTTTCAGCGGCTTGGCGAACGGCGCGACGGCAAGCGACATCACTGTTGAAGGCAATACGATAACGCTCGGCAAGAACGCTATACCTATGGACGGCACTGCCGTATCTGTTGAGACGAGCGGTTACACTTTGGCGACCGACGGCTTGTCCGAAGTCATCATTTCCGACAACGGCACGGCTAAAAAAGCAAATTATTACTTCGCTACGGACGGAGCTTTGCCGAACGGTTACATCAAGACTACAGGCTCCGATAAAAAGATTTATTACGTTCAAGAAGACGCGAAATTTACCGAAGCCCATGCGGAATACGGCATTGAGGTCAGAGTTGTGGAAGGAACGACTGCGACCTACACGGCGGCGGCTCCTTCGGGCTATACGGAAGTTATCGACGCCAACGGCACTTTTTACACGAATGCAATCACAATGAGTGCGGCGTTGACGAATGCGGCGGCTTCCGACAATGATCTCGTCCTCACTGCGGGCGAAGAAAGCTTAACGGTCTCCGGGGCGGCTAAAAAAACCGTCAAGGTCACGGCAAAGGGCATTGTGTACAAAGCGGCGGCAGGCGTGCTCACCAATACGAAAAATAATGCCGTCACGATAACAGCAAGCTATGACGCCGGCAAAGGTTACAAGGCGGCGGCAAGTATCAAGAGCGTAAATGCGAAGAAAGTAGAGGAAAATATTGTCATCAATGGCTTGGCAGCTACAAAAATCGCAATTACGGGTGGTTCGGGCAACAACAAGATTTTGAGCGGCGCGGGCGACGACAAGCTCACGGGTGGAACGAGCAAGGATAGTCTTATCGGTGGCGCAGGTAATGATATTTTGTACGGCGGCAACGGTAATGATACACTCTGGGGACAAGCGGGAAATGATACGCTAATCGGCGGTGTAGGTAACGACGTGCTTATCGGCGGTGCGGGTAATGACTTGTTCGCCTACCACAGCGGAAGTGATATTATCATCGACTATGCAGCCGGCGACAGAATTTCAATCAAAGCGGCGATAAGTGATTCTTCCGTAAAAGGAGCCAACGCCACGTTTAAAATCGGCTCGGGGCATTTGACTGTCAAAAATGGCAAGGGTAAGGAACTTTCGTTCATCAAAGCGGACGGAACGGCTCGGACGATTGTCGGCGGCTCATATTTGGCTGACGATACTTCAGAATCCAGTGCAACTTTAGCCTCATGGCGTGAAATCGGCGACGCCTCCGAACGCACTAAAGCTATTGAACTCGTCGGAAATGCAAAAGCCAATACAATTCTCGGCGGCAGCGGTAACGATTCGCTCTACGGCAAAAACGGCAATGATTGTTTGGTCGGCGGCGCGGGTAACGACATAATTTATGGCGAAAACGGCAACGATACGCTCTGGGGCGGTGCAGGCAACGATACCTTGTACGGCGGCGACGGCGAGGATACATTTATTTACAAGCCCGGCGAAGGTACGGATACCATTTTCGATTACCAAAGCGGCGATATGTTGCAAATTCTTCAATCGGACGGCACGGCAGGCGGTTCGTTTACAAAATCCTCCTTCAGCGGCGGAAAATTGTCTCTCACCGTGTCCGGCGGCGGAAAAATCGTCTTCGATAACGTCAGCGCGACCGATACTTTCAACATTAACGGCGCAACTTACAAAATCAGCGGTAAAACCCTCAAATAAGCTCAAAATATGGTAAAAAAAGGAGGCAGTTGCTCCAAACCGGGAGTGACTGCCTCCTTAATTACAATTTTTGGAAGGAAGATTATACAAGAAAATATTTGTTCGCGTGGTGATGAGGTTGTTTATCGCCTCGATGCCGGTTTTGCCGCCGATTTATCTTCTTGATGAAATTTCCGCGTTGAAACTCAATAAAGTAGCAGAATATAATCTGCGCGGCGAATTCAATCGCAGAAATTTTTATTGCAAGCACGGCAACCAAGACCTCGTGATTAAAGACTGCGATAAAGTTCTCGAACTCGCTCCAAATAACGTCGACGCTTACATCAGCTGCGGCAGTGCTTATACCAATACGAAGCATTTGGCTCAAAGAGACTTAAACAAGACGATTGAACTCAATCCGAACGACTTTAGGGAGTATATGGCTCGCGGCATGGTTTATTTGAACATAGCGCAAAATAATTTGGCACTTGAAGACACAAATAAGGCTGTCGAACTGAATCCGGAAATAATAACCAACTTTCTCACAAAAATTCCTCCCAAAAAGTTTTCGATATGTTTTAGCACAAACCGAAAAGGATTTGGCAACCACTTTTCGTGATTTTGCTACAGTTTTTGAGTTGGCGGTTTCGCAAATCAGTTGTTCCCTGTAGAGCGTGCGACGAGTTTAACTGCTTGCGGGACATTCAAGATGGCGGTGGCGATTACGATTTGCGAGCTTAGCACTAGAAAAAAAGAAAGTAAAAGCGATAAGAAACTTTTTAATAACGACAAAAACGTCCTTTTGATAAAGTTTGACCGAGCCGAGCAATTTCAGCCTTTTGCCTGCCGTCGGTGACATTAAGCGCGGTCAGCGTCTTGAATATCTCATGAGCTTTGCCGAGGTCATTCCTGTGTACAAATGTATTTGCCCTAAACAACAGCAAGTCGACATTGCGCGGACTGAATGCCAAAAGGATGTTAATCAAAGCCTCGGTGTGTTCGTAGTCGCCCAAATTGAAGTAAGCAAGCGCAACGTAATGGCTGAAATTCAGATGATACTGCGTCAAGAGGCGCGGGAGCCTGTCGTCACGCAATAATTTCTTGAACAGGATTTTTACGGCGTGATACTGACCGAGACGCAAAAATTCCTTAAACATGCCGTCGTAGTCCGTCAATATCGCTTCAAGCTTTTTCTGATACTCCGCTTGTTCCGCAGGCTTTTCGGGGACGGTCGGCGGCTTAAACAATCTGTTGAGCGGCGACATTATATCGGGGTGCGTCAACGGGAAATCAATCGCCTCGTCTATGTAAAGATGATCAATCGTTGGATATGCCACGTGCGTTCCGCCGAGTTCAAAGCCGATATTTCGCACCAAATTAACCTTTGGCACCACATGCAAAGCATTATTGGCAAAACAAACAACGCTCCACATGTAATCCCACGTGTCAATTTTTCCCTCATAAGCAGATTGATACTCTTTAGTTAATCGAATGCGATCGTATTTCCTGAGAATATTTTTAAAATATTTGTCCTGCTTGAGTTTATCCCAAAGATTCGTCGTTATATCAAAATTATTCCAAGCCCGTTTCCAGGTCGCCTTCCGCTACGATAAATATGTACAAAATTGAAAGAAGTGATACATATTTATACAGTG
>CALFJE010000084.1 GCA_937877545.1 uncultured Selenomonadales bacterium
GGGGGATTTAATTTTGAACTGGCGATAATCTCTTCGCGTAACGACTTCTATAATCGTATGAAGTTCTTGGAGGCTCAAGGCTTCCCACGTAACCGAATCATTGACGGCAGTATTTTCAAGGTGTCGAATCTGGACTTCCTGCGTTTGCTCAAAGAGGGCGTCGCTTACGGGACGTTTGACAAAAAATCTTTTGAGGACATTTCGTTTGCGATATATCCGCGAGTATATTTTGGAAATGGCGCAGCTATCACCTTCGGCACGAAAAGTTATATCAATAAATCAACCATAGACGGGGGCGGGATAATTTCCGTCAGCAAATTTTCTTCGCTATCGTGGAATCTGGTGTTCAACATGGTGGGCGGTTCAGACCACAACTATCGAAACGTCAACAGCTACGGGGTTAGTCATTTTGATTGGGGTGTCCCAAAGGAATTTTATCCGCCGCAGGGCATGTGTCGAATCAATATCGGCAACGACGTTTGGATAGGGCGCGGCTGTAATCTGAAATGCACCAATCCGAATAAGCCGCTGGTTATCGGCGACGGCGCGGTTATCGCCTCCGACAGCGTGGTAGTTAAGAACGTGCCGCCCTATGCCATTGTCGGCGGCAACCCCGCGCAAGTTATCAAGTATCGGTTCGAGCCGCACATTATCGAGGCGTTGTTGCGTATCAAATGGTGGGATTGGAGTCTCGACAAGATTCACGACAACTTTAAGTATTTCAACGACATCGACAAGTTTATCGCATTGCACGACAGGAGTTGACTTTATGCTTAGGAAGCTAATCGGCGCGGCACTGTTCGCGTGGCTGTTCATATTTACGCAAATCGTCTCGGCGGCGGACGTTAAATCAATCGAAACGCTTTCGGCGCGATACTACGCCGAGGGGCGGGCACGAGCGCACGAATTCGCGGAGCTTAGGATTTACAGCGATCACGGCACGCATCATGCGGCGTTGGTAGCGGTCAAGTCTGCGGAGGCGGCGGACGCCATTGAGCGTGCGGGCTTAGGTAATGTGTGGTACTCGGCGATTGACAGGCGCGAGCTGGAAATTGCGGCTTACATGCACGATACCGGTATGGACGGCGGCGCGTTCAAGACCTACACCGACGGCACCGCCTTGCGCAAGGATCATTCCTTGAACTCGGCGATTCACGTTTTGGAAAATCGCGCTTACATTGAGGCTTTGGGCGTCAACGCCGACGCGGTTGCGCTGGCTTGCATGACGCACAGCAAGAGTTGTTCGGGCGTCCGCGACCTTACCTCGTGGGAGCAGTGGACGGATTGTTTCAATCGCATTGACGCCGCCGTAGCTCTGTACAATCAGAAGTTCCCCTCCGCGCAGATTTACTTCGACAAATCGACGTGGACTGACGGCGCGACTTATCAACGCGATAATCGGACGGTTTACGTATTTAATCGCGAGGCATTGGCGCGGAGTGCGGCGGTAACGGCGGCGTTGCGTTTGGGTGACGCCAATCGCGAGGCGGCTCAATATCCCTACACGCAGAGCGGCGAGGTCATCGAGGTTGATTTTGATTCTTACGTTGCGCCCGCCAAGGATTGGCACGCCGAGATTGGCAAGGCTAAAGTTTTCGTCATCGACGCGGACGGCAATCGGACTTCGCTCCTTACGCCGGGCGTCGACACGGCGGGTTTTGGGCGTATGTACATGTCGGGCGAGGGCAATCTTTCCATGAGTTGCGATTTTAACGCCGCTACGGGCAATATCCGCGAGCTGTTCAAAGTCTTGCACGGCACGAGCTTTCCGCTGTCAACGCAGGAGTGTATCGAGGAGCGTTTGGGCGAACTTGATACCATTAAGCGTTTCCCCGTCGAGGCGCATATTCAAATCGTCGGCGATTATTCCAAGGTCGAGCAAAAGAAAATCGCCCGCACGTATTCGCGCTATTGCCGCGACGCTCAGCGTAAGCATCAATTCCCCGTGACTTTTGAATTTATTAAGGAGTAAGCTTATGGCACTTAAAACTTTAATCTTCGGCGTGGACGACTTGTTTAACGAGCTGAAACCCTGCTACGAGAGCGAAGTTAAACGCGGCAACTTGGACATCGTAGCCTTTGCCGTCCTCGAAAGCGGAAAGGTTAATATATTCCCCGCCGCAGGTAGACGGGGGGGAGGGGGATTTAAATTTTGAACTGACGATAATCTCCGCGCACTACAGTTTTTATCAGCGTATGAAGTTCTTGGAGGCTCAAGGCGTCCCGCGTAACCGAATCATTGACGGCAGAGTTTTCAAGGTGCCTAACTTGGATTTTCCGCGCCTGCTCAAAGAGGGCGTCGCTTACGGCGTGCTTGACACCCCAACTTTCGGCGCGGGCAAAAATACGATTTATCCGCAACACTACAGCATTAAGAATAATCCCTCCATAGTTGCGCTTGGCAAAAAGAGCTACATTGCGTCTTTTTCGACGGTTGACGGAAGCGGCGTGGTGACGACGGGAAATTTTTCGAGCATTTCTCAACATATCCGATTCGAGCTGGGCATGAACGGCAGTCACGATTATAAAAAGGTCGCCTCGTTTGATTTGTGGTGGTACGATTGGGTTGCCCCCGCCGATTTTTATAAGCAAGCGGGAGCGTGTCGAATCAATATCGGCAACGACGTTTGGATAGGGCGCGGCTGTATCTTGAAGTGCACCAATCCTAACAAGCCGCTGATTATCGGCGACGGCGCGGTTATCGCCTCCGACAGCGTGGTAGTTAAGAACGTGCCGCCCTACGCCATTGTCGGCGGCAACCCTGCAAAGATTATCAAGTTCCGTTTTTCCGAGGAGGTCATAGAGGCGTTGCTTAGGATTAAGTGGTGGGATTGGAGCCTCGACAAGATTCACGATAACTTTAAGTATTTCAACGACATCGATAAGTTTATAGCTTTGCACGACAGATAGGAGGCTTGCTTATGGCAATGCTTGAGGTCAAGGACATCAACGTTTACTACGGGGCGATTCATGCGATAAAAGGAATCAGCCTGGCGGTCGAGGAGGGCGAAATAGTCACGCTGATAGGCGCGAACGGCGCGGGCAAGTCGACGACGCTCCGAACAATTTCGGGGTTGCTCAAGCCAAAAACCGGCGCGATAAATTTTCTCGGCAACAATATCGCGGGAATGCCGGCGCACAAAATAGTTCGCGAGGGAATATCGCAAGTGCCCGAAGGTCGGCGAATCTTCGCGGAAATGACCGTGCTGGAAAATCTGGAACTCGGAGCTTTCACGCGCACCGATAAGGACGAAATTCAAGCCGATATGCAAATGGTCTTTAAACGTTTCCCGCGCCTTGAAGAACGGCGGCTCCAATTGGCGGGAACGCTGTCGGGCGGCGAACAACAAATGCTCGCCATGGGACGCGCCTTAATGAGTCGCCCCAAACTTTTGCTCCTCGACGAACCAAGCATGGGACTCGCGCCGCTCCTCATCAAGGAAATTTTTAACATCATCGTCGACATCAACAAGACGGGCACGACGGTTTTGCTGGTTGAGCAAAACGCAAATATGGCGTTGTCGATAGCAAATCGCGCCTATGTTTTGGAGACGGGACGAATCACGATTTCGGGCAACGCCAAGGAACTTGCCGCCAGCGAGGACATTCGCAAAGCTTATCTGGGAGGTTGAACTCTCATGGACAGATTGAAGACGATTGAAGAATTCCGCAACGTCTTGACCGAACTGCGCGGGCGCAACGTGCTTGTCAAAAGGGATTTGGGCAAAATCGCAACCGTCATCGATAAGGACAGTTTCGCGCCCCTCGACGATTTAAAAGCTTGGGGCGAAGATTTAATCGCGTGGCTGACCAAATCCGCCGATTGTCACGAGTTGCACAGTAAGCTGTTCAATAAGCCGTTGCCCGATAAAATTTCGGCGGCGGAAGCGGCTCTGGACGCCGAGGAGAAAAAAATCCACGAAACGATAATCTTGGGGCAGGCGGAAGAGTTTATGCTCTTCTTAACCGAGGACGTCGAGTTGTCAAAAGTTTTGCGCGAACATCAGGCGAAACTTAAGAAATTGCTTGCAAGCAAACGGCGCGACGATAAGTTGAAAGCCGCCATTGAGCCTTATGCCAAATTTGTCCGCGCCGCGCAGGAAAAAAACAGCGTCGAGAAATTCGCCCTAAGTGACGGACTCCGCGCTTACTTCAGCAACGATTTGATTTGGCACGGGATTTTTGGCGGCGAATTGACTATGGCGACCCTCGACGCCGATAAACCCGTTGAAGCTCCAAAGAAAAAAATCGCTCCACCGACTCCGCCCGCCGAAAGCGACTTCGTGAAGATTCTCCAATCCAAACGTGCACTTTTGAGCGATAAAGACTTCGACAGGTGGCGGGGTATTTTCAACATCGATAAGGTCGAGCGCAACAAGCCTTGCACCGCAATCAACTTTAAGCGCGACTTCAAGAGCGGTAAAACTTCCGAAACCTTGAAGCTGGTTTTATACTATATCGAAATTTACGGCATACTGTCGCCGACGTCCTTTTACCCTAAAAATGTCACGCTCAATATCCTGCAGAACGCGATTCAGCTGTTGCATTCCAAGGGCTATATTCAAAAGTACACGTTCGAGGGCTACGGCAGTTTTTACAGCTTTACGAAAACTTTTTACGATTTGCTCAAGAGCGACGAGGGCAAAAAGCTCCTTCGCCCCAAACCGCCCGATAAGTGGGATTTGAACGGCGGGGCGTTTGTCGGCGAGGATATGAAGTGCGCTTTGACGCGGCTGATTTGTTGTCTGTTGTACGAAAAGGTCAATGAGGATAAGAATCACTTCTACAGGATGGATTTCTTCGCGCAGGCGTTTCATGCCGAGTTCGACCTCAAAGATGACAACAATCTGTTTATCGGTTGCTTTTGGGACACCGCCGACGAGTGTGACAGGTTTATCAAGAATTTGGCGGCGTACCTTAAGCATAAGAATTTCGCCCGCGTGTTCGTGGCGGGTATTACGTTCGAGCAGACCATGACAATTTCCGACGCTTTGGCGGAGGTTTTGGCTGACGTCTTGCCGAAAGACGCCGATTATTATCTTTACGCGTTCAACGATAACACTTTTTATAACAGCGAAACCGGCGAGCCCGTCATGACGGAGGAAATTTTGGCGAAGTCCGCGCCCGATGCCGAAGACGATTTTTGGGCTGACGAGGATTTTGACGATAACGAAGCCGATACCGACGACTCCGAGCCCGAAGATGATTCCGCAGAGCCCGTTGAGGAGCCCGACGTTGAGGAACCCTTTGACGAGCCCGAAGTTGAAATCGTCGAAACCGAGCCCGATATTTACGAGCCTGAAGTTTACGATTTTGAGGAGCCTGCCGACGAGGACGATTACATTTTACATGAAGTCAAGGGCTTGCTTTTGAGCGAGAAATTCTATTGCGCGACGGCATACTTGAAGGCGCGGAGTGCGGAATTTTCGGAGGTTGAATTGCTTTATCGGCAGGTGGCATTCGCTCTTGACGACCCGCTCCTCGACGAACCCTACAGTGCCGCCGCGATTTCGACGCTCTTTGCAAAGGACAATACGCCCTTCAACGAAACTTTGATAATCGCCGCCGCGTTGCGAGCCTTTTTCTACAACGACGTTGAGTTTGACTATGACATCCCCGCTCTTTTCGACGCTTTGGATTATTTTGAGCTCCTCGACGAAAATATACCGCTGTATAAGCTGATTAGCGACGTTAAGGATTTTAAAATTGCCAACCGTAAGGGCGCGAATTATTTCGTTGACAGCGTGGCGAAGAATCGTCGTGCGGCGGTTGAATTCGGCAAGGTGATAAGCGACGCCGCGACTTACTACCGCCAATTTTTTGAAGGCGATTTTCGCGGTGAGACGGGTTACACGACCGTCAAGACCAAGCAGAAACTTTTCGACATCAACAACGATTTTGGAGCGACGTTTAAGCTGATGAAGGCTCCGATTGAGAAATACACGCCTGAGGCATTGAGCACGGTTAAGGGCTTTTTGGCGAAGAATTTTATTCGCAAGGAAGCCGCCCTCAACATCGACAATATCGACAGCGATAAGCTTTTGGATTGGGTGGAGCGTTGCTGGAACGAGGTCAAGTCCAAAAAGAACAAAAACAGCATGGTCGGCGACAGGCGCAGCAATTTAATCAGCAGTTTGGAACGCGCCGGCGCGATAATGTGCACGTGGGTCAAGTGCGCGGAAAATCTTACGGGCGCGGTGCAGGATAACAGTCACGCGGAAACCTTCGCGAATATGATGATGAGGTCCGAGGAGGCGTATAAAGAACTTGGCAAAAAGCTCAAGGGCAAGACGTTGGATACGGCGAGCTTTATGGTCTTGGCGCGGACGCTCAAGGAAATATCTGCGCGGATTGGCGGCTCCTACGACGCGGCGCAACGCAAGTATTTCTATGTGCAATTTCTGTGCGGCGATTACGTTATCCTCGACGAAAATTATTTGCCCAGGCTGGACTTGAACATATCCGACGGCACCGGCGACGGGCTTGCCGAACAAATTTTGAAACACGCCGATTCAAAGTTGCCGAGCGTCGAGAAACGTATCGAACACATTTTCCAAAAGCACGGCGACGATTTCGGCTCCGCGCAGATGCTTGACGATTACCTCAAGGCTACGACGGGCGAATCCTTTATCGCGAAGAAAAATTACGCGCTTAAGGAATGTATTGCGGGCGTCGGCAAGGACGTTGAGCGCAAGCTGGAGGAGTTCAAGGGCGGCGTGGAGTTGGCGCAAATTCACGGGCAGTTGAACAGCGACGACGTTAAGGAAAAAATTCTGCGCGTGGTCGATAACTGTTGCGCGTATGCCAAGGCGAGCGGCAATTACGGCGTGTTTTTCCGCGTCAAGAAATTTTGGGAGGAGGGGATTAAGAGAAATGCCACCGAGTTTGAGCAACTCCTTGAAGATGACTTGCAACGGGCGACGGAGGATTTCAAGCAACACGACGAAAATTTTGATTCGGCGGCATTGGCTGAAAGCGTCGAGGAGATTCAAAAGCTCTTGACGGCGGGGAACTTTGCGGCGGCGCGGACTTTGATTTCGGAGCTTAGTCGCGGCAAGCCGTATAAAAAGCCCGTCGGCGAGAACTTGACGCTGAGCCGCTTTATCGACGATTACGGCGAGTGCTACGGCAAAGTTCAGAATATCGGCACGTCGCTGAAGAATTTGCTTGCCAAGCAGAGCGTCGACAAAAATAAATTTTACAAGGCGCGTGGCGAGCTTATCGACAGCTGGCTGCCAAACGGTATGCCCGATTCGACCGGCGGCAAGGAAAAATATCTCGACCGCGTTGGGGCATTGCTGGAGTTGCTCGGCTTCGACGTGGATTCCCTGACGCTTTCCGACGACACCGATACCAAATCGCTGACGTTCACGGTCAAGCTCAAAAAATCGTTCCAAATGATGCACACGCACCCGATAGCGGCGTTCGGTTCGGAGGCTGAGGTCGGCAAGGCGGGCTTCCGCGTGACGTGCTTATTCGGGCAATTCCCGCAGGAAAATCTTATCGATTACTTCAAGAAACTCGACGCGGGCAACACGCTGATACTTTTGGATCACGCGCTCAAATTGCCGGAACGCAGACGCCTGGCACGCGCCATAAAGAGCGACCGTTCGCTCATGCACATTTTTGCGGTCGTCGACAGGGTTGTCATGATGTATCTTATGAAGCATTGCGCGGAGCAAATCGGCACGAAGCGCATAAACGATACGCTCATGTCGCTTATCATGCCGTTCAGCCGTTGCCAGCCGTACATTTGGGATCCGCAAAAGTTGTTGCCGCCGGAAATGTTTATCGGGCGCGAGGACGCAATGTATAACGTCAAAAACCCCGACGGCGTGAATATCGTTTACGGCGGGCGTCAACTGGGCAAGTCCGCGCTGTTGAAAATGGCTTGCCGCGAGATTGACGGCAACAAGAATCAGCGGGCGATTTACGTCGAGATACGCAACAGGGATTATCGGGCGGCGGCGTTGTATACGAGCCGCGAGCTTACCGACGCCAACTTTTTCACGGAGCCGCTTGAAACCGACGATTGGGACGTTTTGACCCGCGAGATTAAAAAACGTTTGGCGAGCGATACGCCCAATAAAATTCCGTATTTCCTGCTCATGCTTGACGAGGCGGACAAATTTATCGACACCTGCGCGGCGGTCCGCTACGCGCCGATTGACGCCCTGTCGCGGATTCAGCAGACCGATTATAACGGCAGTCGCTTTAAGTTCGTGATAGCGGGCTTGCGCAACATCGTCCGTTTCGAGAAGGAACGCGCTCAAAGCGACAATCCGATATTGCCGGTGCTCAAATCGCTGACGATAAAGCCGTTTGTGTTCGAGGAGGCGCGGAAACTTTTGGAGGTGCCGTTGCGTTGCCTGGGGTTGCGCTTCGCCGACGACAAGTTGATTTTCACGATAGCCGAGACCGCGCTGTACTTCCCCGGCATAATCCAGTTGTTCTGCGAAAAACTCTTGCTGACGCTGTTTGATCCGAATAACACGAGCTACGGCGAAAACGCCCCGCCCTACGAGATAACCGAGGGGCATATCAAAAAGGTTTTGGCGGACGAGGAATTTCTCCGCGACATCAGGGACAAAATCGAAATTACCCTGCGCCTCGGCGACGACAAATATTATTACGTCATTGCGCAGATTTTGGCGCATTTGTATCACGAAAACTTTAACGTCGAGGGCTGTTCGCCCGCCGATATTCTGACTTGCGCCAAGTCGTTTGAGCTGGTTAAGGAGCGGTATTTGCCTAAGGACGAGTCGAAGATTGATGCGCTAATGACGGAGCTTTGCGAGCTGAATATCCTGCGCAAGGGCGATTCGGGCAGGTATTTCTTTGCGCGTCAACGGATTTTCAACTACATGGGCACGCGGCAGAAGGTCGAGGACGAGCTTTTTAATTTGATGGCGGAGGCGGCTAATGGATAAAATTTGGTGGAAGAAAACCGACGGAGCAAGCCGCTTTTTATCGGAGGCGGCGGAGGTTTTGAGCGGCGGGCGGAGCGTCGTGTTCAGTTTGCCCGAACGTGTCCCGTGGCGCGATACCATGCGCGAGGTACTTTGGGGCTTGCTCAACGAAAAATTTTCGGGCGTCCGCGAAACAGAAATCCTCGACGCGCAGGAAATTTTCAAGGCTCCTCAAAAATTCATAATGAATAATTTTTGCCCCGATAAGGAGGGCTTCCGACCCTACGGCGCGGAGGCTTATGCCGAATTTCTGGCGAACAGCCCCAATACTCTGCTGATTGAACGTTGCCTTTGGATTCAAAACGCCGACGCCGCTCAAGCCGCCGAGTGGTTCGACTTTATCGCCGACTATCATCGCTTTTTGGACGGCAGAGGCGGCGGAGTCTTCATTTTGGAGGCGACCGACGATTTTGCCGCTCAAAATTGCGCCGGTATCGAGATTTTTTCCTATGCCGACAGAATTTCCGAGTACGATTGTTTTGCGTTCAATATTTTGACGGCGGCGGAGTTCTGCAAGGCGAACAATCTTACCAAACAATATCTTGCCGAACTGGTTACGCGCCTCATTGACGGCAACGTTGAGCTTGGTGCCGCCTGCCTGCAACACAGTATCGAATTCCTTAAAAATCCTCGCGAAATGTTCAAAACCATCGCCGCCGAATTGGATTTCCCGCCCCGCGCCGACGAGGATATTGACTTCGACATCCGCTTGACGCAATTAAAATTGATTTTCCCGCTTGTCGAGACGTTTCGCCGCCAACTAATCAAAAAGTATTACCAAGCTGTCGCCGCCGCTCTGCCCTGCAATTCCGGCTACTTTGAAGTTGAAAAGCCCGAACAAGCCGAATTGGGGACGCTCAGATTTTTGGTCAGCGAACGCCGCCTCTGGTTCGACAAGCCCGATTGGGACGAGTTGTTGAGCTACCGCGAAATTCGCAACAAGCTGGCGCACCTTGAGATTCTGCCCTTCGACGAGTTGCAAATCATTTTCGAGAAAAATTCCCGCAGATAAATTTTTGGGAGGTTAAATCGTGATTTACGAAAGCAAAATTTTAAATGTGACGCTGAAACGCCCGAAAATTCATTTCGTGCCCGATGTCGTCTACGCGCAAGTCCCGACCTTTGAAAAGCCGATTCAACCGTTGCAAACAGACTTGCTTATCCCGCAAATTCCAAAAAAATTGCCCGCCGTCATTTTCGTCACGGGCGGAGGATTTATCTCGGCTAATCGGGCGCGTATGCCGCAACTGCGTATGCACCTTGCCGAAAGCGGCTTCGTCGTGGCGAGCATAAATTATCGCACGGTACCGAATTCGACATTTCCCGCGCCGCTTGAGGACGTTAAATCCGCAATTCGTTTCCTGAAAGCCTCCGCGCAGAAATTCAACGTCGACGCGGAAAAAATTTTCCTTATCGGCGACAGCGCGGGCGGATACTTAACGGCTTTTGCGGCTGTAACCAACGGCGATAAAATTTTCAACGTCGGCGACAATCTCGACCAATCGAGCGAAATAGCGGCGGCAGTGAATTTATTTGGTTTTGTCGATATAAAATCGCTGAAAGCCTTCCCGCAAATGTTGGAATCGCTGAATGTGCCGGTCGAGGAAACAAATCCGCTGAATTACATCAGCAAAAACTCCGCGCCTATGTTGCTTATGCACGGTTCCGCAGACAATATCGTATCGCCCGCGCAGACCGATTTGCTTTTCCAAGCCCTAAAAAATCACGGCGTCGAGGCTGAGCGATATATCGTGCCGAATGCCAATCACGCCGATGATTATTGGCAACAACAAGAGATTTTCGACGTTATCACAGAATTTTTGATAAGGAGGTTGTAAAATGTTCGTAGCGTCCCGAATGACCAAGCACCCCGTGTCCGTGACCAGCGACGCCACCATTCAGCAAGCCGACCGTCTCATGAAGAAGCACAATTTCCACAGAATGCTCGTCATAGACAACGGCAAGCTCGTCGGCTACTTCAGCGACCGCGATATTATGCGCGTTGCGCCCTCGCCCGCCACCACCCTATCCAAGTTTGAGATTCGTTCCCTGCTCGATAAAATTTCCGTCAAGGACATCATGCACGAGCGGGTTATCACCGTCAACGAAGGCGCGACGCTCGAAGAGGCGGCTCTTATCATGTACAACAACAAGGTCGGCGGCTTGCCCGTGGTCTCGGACGTCGGCGCGGTCGTCGGCATCATCACCGCCACCGATATTCTCAAGACGTTTATCAAGGTTATGGGGCTAATCGGCGGCAAAACCCGTTTGACCCTCGAAGTCGACAACAAGGTCGGCGTCATGGCGGACATCACTAAAATTTTCGCCGATAACGGCATAAATATCGACAGCTTCATCACGTGCCGCCACAAAAATAATCGCTATGAGCTGGTCGTGCGCCTGGACGAAAGCAACGCGCTTGAGGACGTTAAAAAAATCCTCAAAGCTCGCGGCTATAATGTTATTCACAGCGTCAAAATCGGTTAAGGAGGCTTTATCATGCGTAAAAAAATCTGCGCGGCTATCGCGGCGGGGCTTATGGCTCTAAGCTCCTTCGGTGTCGTCAACGCCGCCACTCGCGACGAGGTTGCCGCAATTCGCGTCCAGACGGCGGCGGACTTCCAATATTGGAACGAGGATTCGCCCACCAAGCAGAAGATTATCGAATTCGTGGAGGACGTGACCAATCCTTACAGCGCGAATTACATTCCGCCCGAAGACCGTATCGCAACCTTCGACATGGACGGAACGTTTTATTGCGAAACCGCGCCTATTTACTTCCAAGAGGCAATGTTCCTGCACCGCGTGCTTGAGGACAGCTCCTACACCGCGCCCAAGAAATTTCTCGCGCTGGCAAAAAAAATTAAGCCCAAAGTCTACGCCAAACAAAAATTGACGCCCGCCGAAAGTAAATTGTACCTTGAAGGGCTTACCGCGATTTATGCCGGCATGACCGACGAAGAATATCGCGCCTACGTCCGCAAGTTCATGCAAACCAACGAAACCGGCTTGACGAATCTTAAGCGCGGCGAGGCTTTCTATCTGCCCATGGTCGAGATTATTTCCTACCTCACCAATAACGGCTTCAACGTCTACATTGATTCGGCTTGCGGCGTCAGCACCACCCGCGAACTTGTCAACGGCGTCATTCCCATTCAATTCGACAGGATTTTGGGTACCGATTTCAATTACACGTCAACGAATATGGGCAAAGATATTCCGAAAGAACATTTCTTTGACCGCAACAAGGAGAAAATCGTTATTTCGGGCAATTGGTTTATAGAAAACGCCAAGACCGTTAAAATTTTTTCCATACTGAATCAAATCGGCAAAAAGCCCGTGCTGGCGTTCGGCAACTCAAGCGGCGACAGCGGTATGCTCGAATACACGTTGCAGGACAACAAATATCGTTCGATGAGTTTCTTTGTTATCTGCGACGACACGGAGCGCGAACTCGGCAACCCGACGCGTGCAAAAAATGATACGGCTTTGGCTCTCAAGCGCGGCTGGAATCCCATTTCCATGCGCGACGAGTTCAAGACGATTTACGGCGACAACGTACAAAGAGAATCCTGAACAAAAAAATTTGCCCCGCCGATAACGCGGGGATTTTTTTTTGCTCAAATGGTCTGCCTTGCCGCCTCGTTAATGCTGAAGCCGTTTCGACCGTGCGTTTTAACCACATAAACCGATTTATCAGCCGCCGCAAAGATTTTTGAGTAATTTTTTTCCGTGCCGTCGAAAATTTTAATCCCGATACTCGCCGAAATTTGAATATTTTTTTCCGAATGCAGGCTTTGCGCCATTTTTATTACGACTCGCGCCTTTTCCGCCACAAAATTTGTGTCGGTAACGTCCTTAAGCAAAATAACGAATTCATCGCCGCCGAATCGCCCGATTATGCTGTCGGCGTTAAAAATATTGCGCAGTCCGTCCGCGAATTGTATTAAAATCAAATCGCCGAATTGGTGTCCGTATGTGTCGTTGGCTTTTTTGAAATTATCCAGGTCGACAACGAACATAGCCGCAATTTTTTCCGCCGCGAGGCTCTGAATATATTCGGTGCACCTGTTTTCAAACGTGATTTTATTTAAAAGCCCCGTGAGTTTATCCGTTTCGGCATTTCGTTTGTAAAAATCCCGCGATTCGCTCAGTTGCCGATTTATCGCCTTTATGTTTTCCAAATCAAGCGCAACGCCGCGCAGTTTCATCAATTCCGTTACGTCGTCGACCAAAATTATTATGCCAATCATTTCGGTATCGAGCTTTAACGAGGACGTTCGTATATGGAGATGTTTCATCTCCGCGCCGGTAAAATACGGGACAATTTTTTCGTATTCGCGTCGGGAATCGTAAATTACTTCCAAAAGCATTTGATTAAAATCGTCGTTCTCGCTGTACTCGAAAAAACATTCCGCAAAAAGTTTACCGACCAAATCCGATTCGTTTTTGCAAAGAATTTCCGCCGTCGCCGGATTTACGTACAAAATTTTTCCCTTCTGCACATAAATAACGCCGTTCGATATTCCGCTGATAATTTTGCGGTAGAAAGTCTCATTATTTTCCGTCGGCATAAAATCATCCTCCGTTCGCAAGCGATTTTCAACCGCGTAATTATAACATACGCCTTTGAAAAATCTGCACGTTGACAAGAGAAATTTTTTTGCTAAACTGCGTTTGCACAAATAACAGGGAGGATTTGTCATGAAAAAAAAGATTTTGGCGGCACTGGCGGCGGGGCTTATGGCTTTAAGCTCGTTCGGAGCCGTCGACGCCGCCACCCGCGACGAAATTGCCGCCATTCAAGTCAAGAAGGCTAAGGATTTCAAGTTCTGGACTAAGGACGCCGCCGCCAAACAACAGCTCGTCGAATACGTCGCCGACGTGACCGATAAGCGCAGTAAAAATTTTATTCCCGTCGCCGACAGAATCGCCGTTTTCGACGTGGACGGGACTTTGGTTTGCGAAACCGCGCCCTTTTGCTTCGATTTTATGATGTTCGTTCACCGCGCCCTGGACGACCCCGATTATATCGCGACCGAACACGATAAATCGAATGCGCAAGCCGTCAAGGACGCCATTTATAATCGCAAAATGACCAACGACGTGCGCAGAAAGCATTGCGAATCGAACGCCAACGTCTTCGCCGGCATGACGCCCGCCGAGTACGCCGCTTATACCAAAAATTATCTGAACACGCCCGTCGAAGGCTTCAGCAATTTGAAGGTCGGCGAGGCTTTTTATTTGCCGATGGTCGAGGTCGTCTCTTATTTGCGGGCGAATGATTTTAAAATTTTCCTCGTAAGCGGCGCGGAACGCGAATACACGCGCATTTCGGCGGAGATTCTCGGCGTCGACAGCGATAACATAATCGGCACCGATTACAGCTACGTCGCGGCGAATCAGGGCGATATCGACGGCATGGACTACATTTTTTCCGCCGAGGATAGCGTTGTGCGCGGCGCGTTCGTCAGCAAAAATATTAACATGAACAAAGTTGCGCTCATGGCTCGCGAAATCGGCAAGCAACCCGTGTTGGCGTTCGGCAATTCGGGCGGCGATTCGAGCATGTTCAATTTCACCGCCACCAATCCGAAGTACAAGACGAAAATTTTCGTTTTGCTCTGCGACGATACCGTCCGCGAGTTCGGCAAGCCCGCTTCTGCAGAAAAAATGCGTAAAGCCGCCGCCGCCAACGGTTGGGTTCCCGTTTCCATGCGCGACGATTTTAAAACCATTTACGGCGACAACGTAAGGAGGATTTAACTTGAAGAAACTTTTGGCAACAATCTGCGCGGTCGGCTTGCTTATGACGGGTTGCGGCGGCGATAATTCCGCTCAAAAGCCCGCAGATGACGCCGGCAAGACGACTATCGGCGTAATTTCTCACCTTAACACCAGCGAAATCGAATACAACGAATACATGAAGAAATAGGAGAAGTCCTATCGCCCGTCGAAGGCTAATCTCAGCGCGGATTATAAGTACTTCGACAAAATGAACGATATGCAGCTCGCGCTCGAAGCGGGGCAGATTGATATGCTGTCGACTTATCAAAACGTCGCCAATTATATGATTCAACGCTCCGATAACAAGGAGATTCTTCCTTCCGAACGCGTTTTGTCCGATTCATTTTGCTTTGCCGTGCGCGAGGGCGATGCCATGCTCAAAAACGAGCTGAACAAGGCGATTAAGGCGATGACCGGCGACGGAACGCTTGCCAAGCTGTCGAAAGAATACATCACCGACTTAAAAAGCGGCGCGGAGCCGCCCGCCGTCCCGATAACGCAAATCGAAGGCGCGGATACGATTAAAGTCGCCGTCACGGGCGATTTGCCGCCGTTCGATATGATTTTGGCGGACGGGACGCCCGCAGGATTCAGCACGGCGGTTTTGGCGGAAGTGTCTAAGCGTATCGGCAAAAATATTGAGCTGATTAACGTCGACAGTGCCGCACGCGCCTCGATTCTCTCCTCGCAGGGCGCGGACGTGGTCTTTTGGGTCAGCGTCCCCAAAGACAGCTTGCTTTTGCCCGCGAATATCGACGTTCCGACCGGCGTCGCCGTCACCGACCCTTATTATCAAGATAACGTTGCTCACGTCGCCTTGAAAAATTAACACCGCTAAGGAGGCTTTACAGTGAAGAAAAAAATTTTGGCGGCTCTCGCGGCAGGTTTAATCGCGTTTGCTCCGTTTACGACTTCCGACGCCGCCACCCGCGACGAAATTGCCGCCATTCAAGTCAAGAAGGCTAAGGATTTTAAGTTCTGGACTAAGGACGCCGCCGCCAAACAACGGCTCGTCGAATACGTCGCCGACGTGACCGATAAGCGCAGTAAAAATTTTATCCCCGTCGAGGACAGGCTGGCGGTTTTCGACATGGACGGAACGTTTATCTGCGAAACGGCTCCCTGCTATTTTGAGTGGATGCTTTATCTTGAGCGTGCCCTTTACGACGATAACTATACGCCGTCGGCTGAGGATTTGGAGTACGCCAAAATGGTTGAGGCTGAAATCCGCGCAGATCATTTCATGACGGGGCAATTCCCCAAAGGTATCGACATTGGCGAGGCTAAATCGCAAGAATCGGTCTTCGCGGGCATGACGCCCAAGGAATATGCCGCCTACGTCAAAAACTTCATGAACAAGCCCGTCGAGGGGCTGACGAATCTCAAATGGGGCGAGGCTTTCTATCTGCCCATGGTTGAGGTCATCAAGTACTTGCAGGCGAACGACTTCACGGTTTACATAGTGACGGGCTCCGACCGCCCCGCAATGCGCGTCATGGCTTGCGACCTGCTCAAGATACCGACCAATCACGTTATCGGCACCAATCCGCAAGTCCTCGCGTCGAATCAGGGCGACACCTCCTCGGACAACTACGCCTATCGCCGCGACGATTATCTGATTCGCGGGCAACTCACGACCAAAAATCTCAAGATGAACAAAGTCGCCGCGATTGAAAATGAAATCGGCAAGCAACCCGTTCTGGCGTTCGGCAACAGCGGCGGCGATACTTCCATGCTAAATTACGCGCTCGCCGGCAACAAGTATAAGAGTTTGAGCTTCTTCGTTATCTGCGACGACACGGAGCGCGAACTCGGCAATGATAACAAGGCTGACGGTTGCCGTAAGCTTGCCGACAAGAACGGCTGGATTCAAATTTCCATGCGCGACGACTTTAAGACGATTTACGGCGACAACGTTAAAGTTTCGAGGTGATTTTTATGTTCAGATTTGCGCACAACAACTTGAACGTGTTGGATTTGGAGCGCAGCAAGAAGTTTTACGCGGAGGCGTTGGACTTGCACGAGGTCGGCGGCATAGACGGCGGCGACGACTTCAAAATCGTTTACCTGGGCGATTCGTTCGGCAGTCATCATAAGTTGGAGCTGACGTGGCTCGCCGAAAAAACTACGCCGTATGATTTGGGCGATAACGAGGTGCATTTGGCGTTCACGACCAAGGACTTCGACGCGGCGCACGCTCGGCATAAGGCTATGGGCTGTATCTGCTACGAAAACGAGGAAATGGGCATTTACTTTATCGAAGACCCCGACGGCTACTGGCTGGAGGTTCTTCCCGAATGAATTACGCTCGAATAAAAATCAGCCTTGGCGAAGTTGCCGAGGCTTTTCTGTTGCGTTAAGCGGCGCGAAGTTGTAAAATCTGCCGCGAATAAAAATTCTTTGAGGTGATTAGTTTGAAATACGAAGCGGTAATAGGCTTGGAGATTCACAGCGAACTTAAGACGGCGACGAAAATATTCTGCGGTTGCGCAACGACTTTCGGCGCGGAGCAAAATACTCACGTCTGCCCCGTATGCCTGGGACTGCCGGGCGTCTTGCCGACCGTTAATCGGCGCGTGGTGGAGTTCGCCATCAAAGCCGGGCTTGCCACCAACTGCAAAATCAACAAGTACAGCAAGTTCGACCGCAAAAATTATTATTATCCCGACCTGCCCAAAAATTGGCAGACGTCGCAGTACGATTTGCCGATAGCCTACGCGGGGCACGTGGAGATTGACGTTGACGGCGTGCGCAAGACCGTCCGCCTGACGCGAATTCATATGGAGGAGGACGCCGGCAAGCTCGTCCACAGCGGCACGACCATTAAGGATTCGTCAAGCTCCAACGTCGATTATAATCGCACGGGCGTTCCGCTGATTGAAATCGTCAGCGAACCCGATATGCACTCCGCCGCCGAAGCCCGCGCCTACATGGAAAAAATCAAGGCTATCCTTGAGTATATCGACGTGAGCAACTGCCGCATGGAAGAGGGCAACCTCCGCGCAGATATTAACGTGTCGTTGCGCCCCGTCGGCTCCGATAAGCTTGGCACGCGCACCGAAATGAAGAATATCAATTCGTTCAAGGCTTTGGAAGACGCGATTAACTACGAGATTGAGCGTCAAGCGGAAGTCCTCGACGACGGCGGTACGATTGTTCAGGAAACGCGCACTTGGAACCCCGAAAAGGGCATAACGCAATCGATGCGGTCAAAGGAAGACGCGCACGATTATCGCTACATGCCCGAACCCGATTTGCCGCCGATAGTCACGACCGACGCGGAGATTGAGGCGTTCAGAGCCTCCTTGCCCGAATTGCCCGACGCCCGACGCGAACGCTTGATTAAAACTTTCGGGCTGAGCGAATACGACGCGGGGATTATCACGAGTTCGCGGGCTATGGCTGAGTACTTCGACGCGGTTGTAGCGGGCGGTGCGGAGGCTAAGGTTGCCGCCAACTGGATTATGGGCGACCTGTCCAAGAACCTCAACGCCGACGGCTTGACGATTGAACAATCGCCCGTGGACGCCAAACGCCTCGCCGAAATGATTCAGCTTATCGCCAACGGCACCATCAGCGGCAAGATTGCCAAGACTGTTTTCGCCGAAATGTGGAAGTCGCCCGCCACCCCCGCGCAGATTGTCAAGGATAAGGGGTTGGTGCAAATCACCGACACCGGCGCGATTGAGGGCGCAGTCGACGAAGTCATTGCCAAAAATCCAAAGGCGGTCGAGGAATATCGCGGCGGCAAGAAAAAGGCTATCGGCGCACTGGTCGGGCAAGTCATGAAGCTCACCAAGGGCAAGGCTAATCCTCAGCTCGTCAATCAGTTGCTCGCCAAAAAGTTGGAGGCTTAACGTGAACGCAGAAATTTTTCGGCTTTAGTTTCAACGACGGAGACTTTTCCGAGTTCCGCACCAAAAGCAAAACTCCCGCAAGTTCATTCCTGCGGGAGTTATTTTGTCCGTAAAAGCAAAAAGCCGCTTTGGGCGGGCGAAGAACCATACTTAGTCCTTGACTTTGGTCTCGCCCGCTGTTATAATTCGTTTCGTACATATTCCCTAACAACAAGCGCAAGACGCGCCGCCACCGAAGAGCTTTGCTGTAGCGAATTATAACCAAAGGGTTGCGGCTTGTCAACTGCCGCTGAAAGGAGTCCTGTATATGAAAGTTGTAGAAGTTATGGAAAGTGAGATTCAAGTCTTCGAGCATCCGGTTTTCGGTAAGATGCATGTCGTCATGATTGAGAATAATCCACGTTTTTTTGCTATCGACACTTGCCGCGCTCTCGAAATTAAAAATCCTCGTGATGCAGTATCAAGGCTCAATGACGATGAAAAATGTTCAATCATCATAGTGAAGAATGGCGTAACGAATAGCGTCGGTGTCGCCGACGGTATTAGTGGCGCGACTTCCGGCTGGCTCGAAAATCGTGTGAACGTCGTCAACGAGCCCGGTCTCTATCATCTCATCTTCACCAGCCGTAAGCCCGAAGCCAAGGAGTTTCAGCATTGGGTATATCATGAAGTTCTGCCCGCCATTCGCAAGTACGGCTACTATTCACTCGTCCCCGCGACCAGCCCCGCGCCCGTGCGCACGCCCAATCCCAAACGTCGCGCCGCCCAGCTCGCAGACGCCTGCGTTTATGCCGCCAAAATGAGCAACGGTACTGTCAAAATCGGAAACTGTCACGACATAGACGCCCGCAAGCCGCGCATTAGGAACCAATACAAGCTGACCGTCGAAGACACCCATAACACCTCTTTGATGTCCCGCAAAATTGCTCGCGCTATTGAAAAGGTTTGCCACGAAATTTTTTCCCCGTTCAAAGTGAAAGGGGAATTTTTTAATGTCGACTACGCGGCGGTGTGCAGAGTTATCGACTCTCTTGATAAATTCGTCCGTTCCTTGCCGTCGGTTTCCAATTATGAACTCGGCAATAAACTTTTGACAATCGCGGGCAAGATGACCGAAACGAATAAAAAGCAGGCGACGCTCGATAAAGCTGCAAAACTCCTCGTCGACACAGCGGGCGATTAAACGTGTCGGCGATTTTTTTTTGCGCAAAATAAAATCCTCCACTCGAACGGGCGGAGGATTTTTATTATCGCTTGAGCCTCACTTGAAGAGGTTGGAGAATTTCTTGACGGTCTCGTCCTTGTTTTCCATGACCTCGGAGTAGTTGATTTTGATACCGTTGTTGAGGGCGTCTTCGGGGTTGGGCAGGTTGTAGCGTTCGGGCATATCGACATCGCGACGCACGGGCACGGTACCCGCATTGGCAACCATTTGCTGAGCCTCTTGGGTTACCATGTAGTCAAGGAATTTCTTGGCGTTATCCTTATGGTCGGCGTCCTTGAAAATGGCAACGGGACTGGGCACCATCAAAAGTTCCTTGGGGTAAACCATTTTAAGGGGCGAGCCTTTGTCGATTTTGCCGGCGGTAATGTAGTCGACGCCGAGGCAGGCATTGAGCGCACCGTCGGCGGTGTCGTCTATGACGCGCCCGGAGCCTTTGCTCTTGGTCGCACCGTTATCGTGCAGGCGGACGATATAGTCCCAACCGAATTGCTTTTCGAGGAGCGCAATGCTCATGAGGGCGGTACCGGACAGCGCGGGGTCGGCTATGCCAAACGAATTCTTATAGAGCGGGTCGGTGGCTATTACTTCCCAGCCGGCGGGTTCGGTCGTAACCTTGTTGGTGTTAATGACGATACCGAGCGTGCCGAGGCGGACAGCGGTAAAGGAGCCGTCGTAGTCGTCGAAGGGATTCAACAGTTCGTCGAAACCGGCGGGCTGATATTGTTCAAGCAAGCCGTCGTTTTTCATTTGGTAGAAGTCGGGGACTTCGCTCGTCCATATGACGTCCGCCATAAGGTGTCCGCTTTGACGTTCGGCTTCCAGCTTAGCCATAATCTTACCCGCGCCCGCCGATTGCCAATCAACCTCGACGCCGGGGTTTTGAGCCTTGAAACCTTCGACGATGCCGCCGATAAGCGATTCCTTCATGGAGGTGTAAATGACGAGCTTGTTGGCGGAATTTTTCTTATCCGCGCCGCCCGCGTCGCCCGATTGTCCTCCGCCGCAACCCGTCAATAACAACATCACGAGGAGCAACGTCGCCGTTAAAAGTTTTTTGAACATGACCTCAATCCTCCGTAGTAAATTATTCTGCAGTCCGCAAGGCGTCTTTCATGTCGCGGACGTATTCGCCGATAAATTTTGGAGCCGCCTCGCCGTGCGCCGCAAGCAACTTGATAATCGCCGAGCCGACAATCGCGCCGTCAGAGAGGCTTGCCATTTGCTTAGCCTGCGCGGGCGTGGATATGCCGAAGCCGACAGCGCAAGGGATTTTGGTATTCGCCCGAACCGCCGCGACGATTGACTTCAAATCGGTTTTAATCTCGGAGCGCACGCCCGTCACGCCCAGGCTCGACACGATATAGACGAAGCCCTCCGCCTCACGCGCTATCATTGCGATTCGATTTTCGGACGTCGGCGCGATAAGCGAAATCAAATCGACGCCGTACTTGCGACAGTAGGGAAGGAATTCGTCCTTTTCCTCGAAGGGCAAATCGGGCAGAATCAAGCCGTCAATTCCAATTTCCGCGCAGGTTGAAATGAATTTGTCCGCGCCGTAGGAGAAAATCACGTTGGCGTAGGTCATGAAGACCAGCGGGACTTTGACGTCTCCGCGCAGGTCGCGCACGAGGTCGAAAATCTTATCGGTGGTGACGCCGCCTTGAAGGGCGCGGAGGTTGGCAGCTTGAATCACGACGCCCTCGGCAGTCGGGTCGGAAAAGGGTATGCCCAGCTCCACGAGGTCGGCACCGTTGGCGACGGCGGCACGAACGGCGGCGGCTGTCGTCTTCAAATTCGGGTCGCCGCACGTGATAAACGGGATAAACGCCTTGCCGTGCGCGAACGCCTCTTGAATCTTGCTCATTGTCACTGCTCCTTAAGTTTCAAATCTGCCGCTGATTATAACATAATTGTTTCCGCTTGCAAAACAAAAGAGCCGACTTGAATTGTCGGCTCCGCTTGAGCTTTACTCAAAAATGTTATGCTTAACTCTGTCGTGTTCCTCGGATTTTTTTGCGTCGTTCCAACGGTCGGTTGTGCCTACAAGATACAAAATGTTATCGACGGGCTTTTTATCCCGCCCTCTGCAAGTCGCCCTGCAGTTCGGCATATCTTTTCGCGCTTTAAGCCGTGCGCGGCGCGGTCTCGTGGGCGGATTATTTCACCGCCTATGCTCTGCGGCTGGCTTATGCCTTCACCTCAGGTTGTCTCAAAGAGAGTTCCCTGATTTTTACCGCGCTGATAATCCGTCGTCTTCATGCGGCTTGACGGCGGACGGCTATCCTCTAACCCGTGATCCTGCGGATGCGCTCGAACTTCTCGCCTCGCGCCGTGTAGCTCACATCAACTAAACCGTCGTCGCACAGCTTGACGTTAATACTCTTGACGGGTTCGCTCACCCGCCCGCGCACGTAAGCAACGTAATTCGCTGCCTCCTCGCGTGTGGCGTCGTCAATGCCGCTGAAACTTACCTTTACGCCGTCAACAACCATAAGCAATCACTTCCTCAACTCAATTTTTTTATCGTCAGGCAAATCGAGCGTGCGAATCGGGAACGGAATATTGATGTTTTCCTCGCGGTAACGCTTCGTAATCGCCTTGATGAATTCGTGCTTAAGCAGATATTGATTCGTGAAAACCACGACGTGCATAACAACGTTGAAGTCAATCGACGAATCGTTGAAACATTGGAAACGAACGACGGGCGCAAGCTTGTTGCGGTCAATGCCCGCCTCGTCGAAAAGCGGTTTGTAGCCGTCGATTTTGGTCATAAGTTCGCGGGCAACCTCAACGGTCACCTCCTCGACTTTATCAAGGTCGCTGTCGTAGGAAACGCCCATTGGCACGACGACAATAATATCGTCGCGGGGCTGGGAAAAGTTGGTGGTGACGGCGTTGGCGATAACTTTGTTCGGAATGACAACGACGTTGCTCTCGGTGGGCGGCATGACGGTGATATATCGCCAGTTGATGTCGGTGACGCGCCCCTCGTCGCCCGTGGAAAGCTTGATGTAGTCGTTGACGCGCAGTTGTTTGGAGACGATAAGTTGAAGTCCCGAAAAGATATTTTCCAAAGTCTCGCGCACGCCGAAAGCTACCGCCATACCGCCGACGCCCATTGCCGCCATAATCGGCGCGATTGAAATGTTGAAGTAGTCCAGAACAATCAGTGCGCCCGACGCGTAAATTGCCACGCGGAAAATCGTATCGAGGAGCGTCGATTGCGTCATGTCGCTGCTGCCGGAAAACTTAAGGCGTATGAAGCCCGACAGCGTCCGCTCGCAAACCCGCGTTATCGAAAAGACGATGACCGTAAACAACACATAGGAAAAGATTCTTTCCAGACCGGGCGGCAAGTCCGAGGTCGTGACGCTCCAATAAAGACCGGTAACGAGGCAGAGGGAAACCGGTACGCCTTTCATTGCTCTGAAGAATATTTCCATTATCTCCGACTCGCGGGCTTTGACGCGCCGCTCCAATTTTTGCACGAGCATTTGATTGAGCGCGACGCCCACGAAGAACGAAAACGCCAGTATGCACGCCGGCACTATGAGCTTTTGCCCCAATGCCAGCCAATCAATATTTTGCAGATATTCCAAACAAAACACCTCTACTTGAAAAATTTTTTGCCAATGATATATTAAGCGCAAGGAGTTGATAACATGGAAACGTTAATTGAAGGCAAGCGTCTGCGTTTGCGGCGGGCGACCGGTGCGGATTTGGATTACATCATGGCGTTGCAACACGCGCCCGAAAATTTGAAGTTCATCGTGCCTTTCGACGCGGATTATCACCGTGCGATTATCGGCTCGGACGGCTCGGAAAAGTTGGACATCATCATTGAGGAGCGCGATACGAATCAAGCCGTCGGCTACTTCCTGCTCCGCGAAATGGATTCGCCCTGCGCGGAGTACACGCACGTCATAATCGGCAAGAAGGGTATCGGCTACGGGCGCGAGGCTCTGAATCTTCTGCTGGATTGGACGTTCACGGTCGGCAAGTATCATCGCGTGTGGATTGACTGCAAGGAATACAACGCCGTTGCGCTTCACCTCTACGAAAGTTCGGGCTTCGTGCGCGAGGGCGTCCTCCGCGAAATTATCTTGACCGACGGCGTCTGGGAAAACTTAATCGTCCTCGGCATGATAGACCGCGAATACTTTGCCCGTCATTGAACGAAAAAAATTTCCCCCGCATACTCCGCGAGGGATTTTTTATTGTGACGGAAAATTATTACACAGCCTTAGCCAAATCCTCGCCGAGCTTGCGGCAATCTTCAAGGGCGGTTTCGTCGGGAGCATTTTCCGCGATAACACTGCCGACAAATTTTGCGCCCGCCTCTTTGGTGCGTTCGCTCCAAGTTTCCATCCAAACGCCGCCGCCCCAGCCGTAGCTGCCGAACAAGCCGACGGGTACGCCGTTGAGTCTGGTCTCCGCCTCGGTGAAGAACGGCTCGAAGGAATCCTCCTCCAAAACCTCGTCGCCCATTGCCGGGCAACCGAACAGGAAACCGTTATAATCAGCCATGTCGGTGGCGTTGAAGTCGTCGACCTGGAAAATCTCAACGTCTGCGCCCGCCGATTTTGCGCCCTCGGCTGCGGCGTTCGCCATTTCCTCGGTATTGCCGGTGCCGCTCCAGAACACGACCGCGATTTTACTCATTAAGAATCCCTCCAAAAAAATTTTACTGCAAACCGCGCACATATTAACACAGCGGCTTTTGCCCGTCAATAAATCACCAACATTATTTGCCTAAAGGCGCGGCGGGTTGTATAATCCCGCTAATGTAATTTTAACCTTTGGGAGGTGATTGAATGCACGAATTGCTTAAGCGAATGCACGAGTGGATGTCGCGCTACATGAAAAGTTTCTACTCCGACGACGCGGAAGTTCAGCGGGGCATCTTGATTAAGGAAAAGCATACCGGCTACGTGACGGCGAATTGTATTGAGCTGGCGAAGTTCCTCAAGTTGCCGACGCATGACGCCGAGCTTGCCGAGATTATCGGGCTGTTTCACGACGTGGGACGCTTCCGCCAATACAGCATTTATAAAACGTTCAACGACGCCGATTCGGAGGATCACGCCGACCTTGCGCTCAAAGTCATTGACGAGTTGGAATTCTTCAAGGAGCTTTCCGCGCCCGATTATGAGCTTGTGCGGTTCGCGATTCAAAATCACAACAAGAAGACTATCGCGCCGACCGACGACGCTCGCAAGCTCCTGTTCGCCAAGATTATTCGCGACGCCGACAAGTTGGATATTTATCGCGTGCTGGAGCCGTTCCTTGCTCAAGCGAACGCCGACAAAATGCCGAACTTCATTAAGTCTGCCGGAAATTTGGTTGCCGACATAAGCCCCGACTTCGTGGACAATTTCGTGACGGGCAATCAAGCCGACTATCGAAAGATACGCACCAACGGCGACCGCAAAATCGTGCGGCTCATGTGGATTTATGACGTTAATTTTTCGTGGACGATGCGCAAGATTGTCGAGCGCGGCTACATTGACAAAATCGTCGCCAACCTGCCCATGGACGAGCGTATCGCCGAGGGCGTCCGCCGCTTGAGGTTGCACGTCGATAAAATGTTAAAGGAGTCTTGATATGATAAATTTCGTTCAGCAAGAGATTGAAAACGATTTGAAGGCGGGCAAGTATACCGAGGGCATACACACGCGCTTTCCGCCCGAACCCAACGGCTACTTGCATATCGGGCACGCCAAGTCCGTTTGCTTGAACTTCGGGCTTGCGATTCATAACGGCGGCTTGTGCAATTTGCGTTTCGACGACACCAACCCGACTAAGGAGGACGTGGAGTTTGTCGATTCGATTCAGGAGGACATTAAGTGGCTCGGCTTCGATTGGGGCGACAGGAAGTTTTTCGCCTCGGATTATTTCGGCAAGTTTTACGATTATGCGGTTGAGCTGATTAAGCGCGGGCTGGCTTACGTCGACGATTTGAGCGCGGAGGAAATTCGGGCTTATCGCGGCACGCTGACCGAGCCCGGTAAGGAAAGCCCTTGGCGCAATCGCAGTGTCGAGGAGAATTTGGACTTGTTCACGCGCATGAAGGCGGGCGAGTTCCCCGACGGCTCCAAAGTCCTGCGAGCGAAAATCGACATGGCAAGCCCCAACATCAACATGCGCGACCCCGTCATTTACCGAATCACGCGCTCGACACATCATCACACCGGCGACGATTGGTTGATTTATCCCATGTACGATTTTGCGCACCCGCTTGAAGACGCCATAGAGGGTATTACACATTCGGTTTGCACGCTGGAGTTTGAAGACCACCGCCCGTTTTATGATTGGCTGTTGGATTCGCTGGGCTTCGACCCGAACACGCGCCCCCGTCAAATCGAATTCGCCCGCCTCGACGTGACCAACACCATTACCAGTAAGCGGAAGTTGCGGCAATTGGTTGAGGAGGGCTACGTGCGCGGCTGGGACGATCCGCGTATGCCGACGCTTTGCGGGCTTAGACGACGCGGCTTCACTCCGGCGGCTGTTCGCGACTTCTGCGAGCGTATCGGCGTGGCGAAGTCAAACAGCCTCGTCGATATTGCAATGTTGGAGCACTGCGTCCGCGAAGATTTGAACGATTCGGCGGACAGGGTTATGGCTGTGCTTGACCCGCTTAAGGTTGTCCTTACGAACGTCGCAGAGGATACGGTTGAGTACTTGACGGCGGAGAATCACCCCAATCGCGGCGGCAGTCGATTCGTGCCGTTTACGAGAGAAATTTTCATTGAGCGTGAAGACTTCATGGAAGACGCGCCCAAGAAATTCTTCCGTCTCAAGCCCGGCGGCGAGGTTCGGCTCAAGCACGCCTATATCATCAAGTGCGAGGAAGTCATTAAAAATTCTGCGGGCGAGGTTGTCGAGCTCCGTTGCACAATCGATCCGACTTCAAAATCGGGCGGCGCGACTG
>CALFJE010000085.1 GCA_937877545.1 uncultured Selenomonadales bacterium
TTTCGTTGAAGCCCATGATAACATCATTGCCCTCGCCCGCCGCGTGAGTGAAAAGAACATTGTTGCCATAATTTAGGAGGGTATCGTTGCCTGTGCCGCCCTTAATCGTCACATTATCGCCGTAGTTGCGGACGGAGTCGTTGCCGGCATTGCCGAGAATGGTAACGTTGTCACCGTAACTGCGGATTGAGTCATTACCCGCGCCGCCGTCGATTGAGGTATCGTCGCCGTAAGCGCGAATGGTATCATTGCCGCCGTAAGCCCGAACGGTCGCGCCGTCGAGGGTCGTCTTAATCGAATCAGCCGAAGCCGTGCCCGTGATAAGCAACGGATTTTTATAGGTGCCCGTAATCTTGACGGCGGAAAGACTAGCCGCGCCGCTTAGGGTGATTGAGCCGTCGCCGACGGTGACAATAACATCGGAGCCGCTTGTTTGTGTCGAGTAGGTGCCCGTGCCGTTACCGATTCGGAGATTGTCCTCCTTACCAAAATTGTAAATGAGGTCGTTGCCGTCGCCCGAAGAATATTCGAAAACAATACCGTGACTGCCGTACATGGTATCGTTGCCCGCGCCGCCGAGGATTGTTGTTTTGTCGTAATGGTAATCGCCGACGTTTATAAAGTCGTCTCCCGCGCCCGCGTTGACCGAAGCCCAAATACCGTAGCCGTTGTTGACAATGGTATCGTTGCCGTCGCCCGCGTCGAGGACGGGAATGGCAGCGTTGTTGCCCAAATACACGAGGTCGACCTTAAGCAAGTCGTCGCCTGCGCCGCCCAGGAGCGTCGAAACTATATAATCGCCCGTAATGGTGTCGTTGCCTGCGCCGGCGTCGTACGTGCCGAAATCTCCTGTCGTCTTGTAAATATAATCGTCGCCCGCACCCAAGTCGACGGTGACGCTGTCGCCTTTGGTATTTACGGAGTCGTCGCCTTTGCCGGCGTTAATCGTGACGGTCGAGCCGCTGTTTGTTACGGTGTCGTCGTAAGCCGTGCCCGTGATTAGCGTGTTGTTGACGGTGTTGTTAATGTTGAGCGCGGTTGCGGTCGTTAGTCCGGGGATGGTTATGTCGCCAATGGTCTTATCCGCCGCGAGGGCTTTATAGGCGTCGGAGGAGGAGGCGAGAATTTCTGTGTTGATAATTTTACCTGCCGCGCCTTGGAGAGTCATTGAGCCGTTGCCGTCGCTGAGCACTATATCCGAGCCGACGGTTGCTTGAGTGAGCGAGCCCGTCGCCGCCACGGTATCGCCTGCGCGGTAGTTCAAGACGAGGTCTGAGCCGCCGCCGAAAACAATAACATTGCCGCTTGCGTTGTCGCCAAGGGTGATTGAGTCGTCGCCCGCGCCCGTGACTATCGTATTATTCTGCCCGCCGTTAAGCGATACGTTGTTGCGCCCGGAGCCGGCGTTGACGAAATTATTCTTGCCGCTCATGAAGAAGACATCTGAGCCTTTGCCCGCCGTGAAGGTATTGCCGTCGTTTAGGGTGTTATCGGCGATAATCGTATTCGCGCCCGCGCCGACGTTTATCAGTGAATTATCCGCGCTCTCGATTGAAACAACGTCGTTGCCGTCTTTGGCGATTATGTCACCGTTGCTTACGTAGCTCGTCACGACGATTTGATTGTCGCCCGCGCCCGCCACGATTGAGGTGCTCCAGCCGCCACTGCGCCCGTTACCGCCGTAGCCGTCATCCCAACCGGTCTTCTCGCCGCCGCCCGTGATTATCGTATCGTTGCCGTCGCCCGCTTCAATCGTCGAAAGCTCTGCGGCGTTGGAGATGTAGTTGTTGCCGCCGCTTACACTTATGCGGTTGTGGAATTGCTTTGCGGCTGTCTCGCTCCGGTTGTCGCCGACGTTAATCGTATCGTCGCCGTTGCCCGCAATGACGCTGTTGTAGCCGTTTGAAATGACGGAGACATTGTTCTTTCCGTTGCCGACGTTGACGTAGCCGCTCCCGATTGTGATGATGTTATCGTCGTCGCCCGCCCAGACGCTTTGATTATCGCCCGCGCCATAGACAGTATTGTTGCCGCTTCCAACGGAAATCACATTGCCCGACGAGGAGCTGACCATTGAAACCAAATCGTTGCCCTTGCCCGCGACGATGTTGTTGCCCGAACCGCCGCCGCCTATCGAGACGATGTTGTTGCCGTTGCCGACGTTAATTGTCGAGTTGGTACTTTCCGCCGTCAACACGGTATCGTTGCCGTCCTTGGCGTTAATCTTGCCCTCCTTCATGTAGGTGCTGACGGTGATTTGATTATCGCCTGCGCCCGCCACGACTGAAACATACAAATCTTCCCAACGGTCGTAAACATTACCCCAGACTTTTTCGCCGCCGCCCGTGATAATTGTATCGTTGCCTGCGCCCGTGCTTATCGTGGAGAGTTCAGCGTCGTTGAAAATATAATTGTTGCCGCCGCTTATGCTGGTCAGGTTGTGATATTGTTGCTCGGCGGTCTCGTCGTCGTCACCGAAATGGACGGTATCATTGCCCGTGCCTGCAATGACGGTTGAGTAGCCGCTCTCTGTGAAGAAGACATTATTCTTGCCGCCGCCCGCGCTGACGTAGCCGCTGCCCAATGTGATGAAGTCGTCGCCGTCACCCGACCAGACGCTGTGGCTTTTGCCCTCGCTGTAGACGGTATTGTTGCCGTTGCCGACTAAAACCTCATTGCCCGACGAGCCGGCTTCCATTGAAACGTAATCGTTGCCCTTGCCCGCGACAATGCTGTTGCCTGAGCCGTTGCCGTTGAGGGTAATGGAATTGTCACCCGCGCCGACGTTGATAGTCGAGTTATCGGAGCCGACGATTGACACGAGGTCTGCGCCGCCCTTGGCGTTAATCTTGCCCTCCTTCATGTAGGTGCTGACGGTGATTTGATTATCGCCTGCGCCCGCCACGACTGAAACATACAAATCTTCCCAACGGTCGTAAACATTACCCCAGACTTTTTCGCCGCCGTCCGTGATAATTGTATCGTTGCCTGCGCCCGCAACTATCGTGGAAAGCTCTGCGGCGTTGGAAATGTAGTTGTTGCCGCCGCTTATGCTCGCGAAGTTGTGGAATTGTTGTTCGGCAAGCTCGTCGTCGTCACCGAAATGGACGGTATCATTGCCCGTGCCTGCAATGACGCTCAAGTATCCGTCGGAGGCAAGCGATATGAAGTTATTGCCCGCGCCGCCGTTGATTGAGACCGGTGAGCCTTTGCTGTAAACGGTATCGTCACCTGCGCCCGCGTTGACCGTCACGGAGTCGCCGACGCTGACGATTGAATCGGCGTCCGCCGTCCCCGATATGACGGTATTGGACGCGGTGTTTCTTTTTACGCTCATGAAATATCCTCTCCTTATCGCTAACCCAAAGGAAATTTTTTTATACGTTTACAATATACGATTCTGGAGGGTATCGCAAGACTTCATGCAAAAAAATTGCCCGCCCTTCGGCGAGCTGATTGAGGTTTCTGTGAAAGTTTATTTTTTTGCGAGGGTGTTGCCGCTGATTTGGTAAGCCGTGCCGTTGATGTTAAACGTTGTAGCGGTTGGGCTGTCGAGAATGATCGCGCTGTAGGTGTTGCCGACCTTAAAGCCGACGCGACCCGACCCGCTGTAGTAGGAGGCTGTCCAGTTGCCCGTTATCTGAAGCATGTCCGAATCGTCAAAGCCGAAAATCATATCTTTGCCGTCGCCGCTGTTGTAGATGAACGTATCGGCTCCCGCTTGACCCCAGAGCGAATCATTACCCGCGCCGCCGATAAGCGTATCGTTGCCTGTGTAGCCGTAAAGCTTATCGTTGCCCGCGCCGCCGAGGA
>CALFJE010000086.1 GCA_937877545.1 uncultured Selenomonadales bacterium
GCGGAGCCATAGGTTTACCGTCTTTATCCTTGGGCGGTTCGGGACGATTGGAGTTGTCGCCGTCACGTTCGGGCGGAGCCATTGGGTTGCCGTCTTTATCCTTGGGCGGTTCGGGGCGATTGGAGTTATCGCCGTCACGGTCGGGCGGAGCCATAGGTTTACCGTCTTTATCCTTGGGCGGTTCGGGACGATTGGAGTTATCGCCGTCACGGTCGGGCGGAGCCATGGGGTTACCGTCTTTATCTTTGGGCGGTTCGGGGCGATTGGAGTTGTCGCCGTCGGACGGAGGAGCCTTGCGCGTCATGCCGTCACCGTCGAGCATTTGTTCGGCTTTATCCTTAGCCTTATCGATTTTTTCTTTAGTCTTTTTAGCCTTGTCGTATTTTTGCTTGACTTCCTTGACCTTATCGGCGGACGACGCGCTGACGGGTTGAATATCCGCCGCGCCGAGACCGAAGACAAACGCGCCGATCATCAAGCCGCTCAAAAGTTTTTTCATGCGTATCACTCCAAATTTTTTCCGCAATTATATCACGAAAATCCGCTTTGTCATTGGAAATCGCTTAAAGTTTGCTGAACTGAATATTATAAAGGTTGCTGTAGACGCCGCCGCGCTCCAAAAGCTCCTTATGCGTGCCCGCCTCGCAAATGTGCCCCTTATCGATGACGAAAATTTTATCGGCGGCGAAAATGGTGCTCAAGCGGTGCGCTATAACGAAGCTCGTCCGCCCGACCATTAAATCATCGAGGGCGGCTTGAACAATTTTTTCGCTTTCCGTATCGAGGGCGGAAGTTGCCTCGTCGAGGATTAAAATTTGCGGATTTTTGAGCATAGCCCTTGCTATCGCCATGCGCTGACGTTGCCCGCCGCTCAAATTCAAGCCGCGTTCGCCGATTTGCGTTTGGTAACCGTTCGGCAATTCGCGAATAAAACCGTCGGCATTAGCCGCCTTAGCCGCCGCGATTACTTCCTCGTCGGTCGCGTCCAGGCGTCCGTAGCGGATATTTTCCATGACCGTCGTCGAAAAAAGGAGCGTTTCCTGCGGCACGATACCGATTTGTTCGCGCAGAGAATTTATTTTTACGTCGCGAATATCGAAGCCGTCGATTTTTATTGCGCCCGCCGTTACGTCGTAAAATCTGGGAATTAAATTCGCGATTGTGGATTTTCCCGCGCCGCTTGAGCCGACAAATGCGATCATTTGCCCCGGTTTTACCTCGAAATTAACATTTTCCAGCGCATTATGCACGCCGTCATAGCTGAAAGTCACATTTTCCACCGAAACCAGACCTTTAACTCGCGGCAATTCTACGGCGTTTGGCTTATCGTTTACCGTTTCGGGCAAATCCAACACGAAAAAAATCCTGTCGATAGCCGCCATTGCCTTTTGAAGTCTCCCGTATATTCGCGACAATCTTTTTACGGGATTGGCTAAATTTACGGCGTAGGTGAGGAATGCGACCAGTGCGCCCGCCGACATTATGCCGTTTACGACCTCGTAGCCGCCGAACCAAACGATTAAAGTTACCGCCACTGCCGCCAAAAATTCGACCGTCGGCGTCAATAAGCTCGTTAATTTTACGTTATCCATCGTCGCTTTAAAATTAAGCTCATTTTCCACTTTAAATCGTTCAATCTCGTATTTTTCGCGGACAAATGACTTCACGACGCGAATTGACGATATACTTTCCTGCAAAAGCGACGTTATATCGGCTAATTTTTCTTGAATTACGGTACCCGTCGACTTAATTTTTTTCCCGAAAATGCGCATTGCCGAGCCGACCAAAGGCACGGTTATCAGCGTCAGGAGCGTTAATTTCCAATCTAAATAAAGCATCATGCCGATTGAGCCGATTAAAATTGCGCCTTCCGTGAACATTTCGATTAAATTATCGACCAATGCCGACTGAATTGCGCCGACATCGTTTGTTAAATAGCTCATTGTTTCGCCGGTTTGGTGTTTATCGAAATATTCCATTGGCATTCGCTGAAATTTGCGGAACATTACTTCGCGCACGTCCACGACCACTCTTTGCCCGATATACGACACCAAATAGGATTGTCCGTAATAAAAAATCCCTCGGAAGGCGAATACTACCACGATACTCACCGAAATAAAATTTAACATTGCCATATCTTTTTCGGCGAGCACTTTGTCTATCATGTCTTTAATTATCCACGGCAAATATAAATTCGCGCCCGATGCACAAATTATGCAGATTATTGCCAGCCCGAACCAACTTAAATATGGTTTTATATACGCTAAAAGTCGCTTATAATTTTTCATTGGACAAAAATTTTCGTTCCCAGTCTTCAGAGTAGCCAAAATCCTTCGGATCTTGCTCGCAAATGTACAGACGATTATAAATTGTGTTCAAAACCTCGTAGTAAGCCTGTTTGCGTCCCTTTTCAAAAGAATCCGGGTCTTTTATTGCATCTTCGCGGGCTTCGTAGGCATATTCCATTACACTGCCGATTATGTATTTCACGTCGTCAATATCTATTCTTTCATTCATAATTTTCGCCTCTTTTCTCAAGTTCCTCGACGCGATATTGAATAGATTCGGTAAAATTTTTGAAAATCTTTGTTCAAAGAGCGAATTCCCTTGCGAAGTTGCGCCGGAGTCTGATTTTGCAAATGTTTTTCCGTAAACCATTGTAAATCAAATTTCAAAATTTGTCACCTGCCGTTTCCAGTATTTTCCGAGCTATGCGATTAGCCGCGCCCGATTCGCCCAATTTTTTGCAAGCGGATTTTAATTTATCGGTAATTATTTCCCGATTTTCGAGGATTTTAAGCACCTCGGCGGATATTTTTTCGGGCGTTACCGCATTTTGGAGTAATTCGGGCAGAATTTTTTTGTCGGCAAGGATATTCGGCAGGCTGAAATATTTTATATCGACGAGCAACTTGCCGATTAGGAAATTCAGCGGAGCCATTTTGTACAGCACGACGCTCGGCAAATTTAATAATGCGGCTTCAAGTATCACGGTGCCCGAAGTGGCGATTGCGGCGTCGGCTATGCTCATTAAATCGTAGCGGCGCGACGAATTCACGAGTTTTATATCGAGTTTGGCGGCGGCGATTTGTTTTTGCAACGATAATTTATCGACGCCGTCGGCTACGGGCAGGAAGAATTTCGCGGATAATTTCCTCGATAAAATCTTGGCGGCTCCGAGCATCGGCGGCAATAAAAGTTTAATTTCCTGTCGTCGTGAGCCGGGCATTAGTAAAATTACGCGTTCCGAATCATTTACGTTAAAAAAATCGCGAGTTTCGGCTTCGGATAACGAATTTTTGACGGTATCGACGAGCGGATTGCCCAAAAAATAAATTTTCGCGCCCGCCGCTTGATAAACAGGCAACTCAAACGGAAAAATGGCGATAAAAGCGTCGGCGATTTTCGCGCAGGATTTTGCACGACCTTTACGCCACGCCCACGCACTCGGCGGAATGTACGACAGAATTTTAATATCGAATTTTTTAACGCGCTTAGCCAATCGCCAATTAAAATCGGGATAATCGATTAAAACGAGCAAATCGGGCTTTTCGGCGCGAATAATTTCGGTTAAATCGTCGAGGAGGTCGAAAATCCTGCGAATATTCCTCAAAACCTCGATAAAGCCCATTACGTTGTAGTCTTTATAATTACGGACGAGCTGAACGCCCTCGCGAGCCATGAGAGTGCCGCCGAAACCCAAAAGTTGCGTCGCGGGGGCGATTCTTTTTATTTCGCGTGCAAGCGCGGCTCCGTGAACGTCGCCCGATAACTCGCCGGCGGAGAAAAATATTTTCAACAGCACAATCCTCCTTTTGGCGGCAATTATATTTGTTGCCCGCCAAAAATTCAACAAGCACCGCGATTTGGCAAAAAAAATCCCTCCGTGCGGAGGGGAAAGCCGATAAAACCGTTAAATCAGACGTTGACGCCGTAATTTTTGCCGAGAGCCGCCAAGCCGCCGCTCCAGCCCGCACCTATGGCGTTGAACTTCCATTCGCCCTTGTTGCGATAAATCTCGCCGACAACAACCGCCGTCTCAACCGAAAAGTCCTCGCCGAGGTCGTAGCGAATAAGCTCCTTGCCGGTCTCGTCGTCGACCACGCGGATATAGGCGTTCTCGACTTGCCCGAACTTTTGCTTGCGAGCGTCGGCGTCGTAAATCGTGACGGTGAAGTCAATCTTGTCGACGTTGGCGGGCACCTTGCTGAGGTCAACTTTAATCTCCTCGTCGTCGCCTTCGCCTTCGCCGGTGAGGTTGTCGCCCATGTGCTCGACCGCGCCGCTCTTATGCTTGAGATTGTTGTAGAAAACAAAATCGTCGTCGCTGTTGACTTTGCCGTTGGCACCGAGCAGGAACGCCGCCGCGTCGAGGTCGAAATCGTGACCGCCGTCGTACTTGTTGGTATCCCAGCCAAGCCCGATTAAAAGCTTTTTCAACGAGGGGTTGCCCTTTGTGAGGTCGACTTTCTGACCCTTTTGCAAACTGATAGCCATAAAAATTCCTCCCAAAATTTATTTAATCCTTGCGCCCGACAGTCCAACGAAGCCCCCAATCGAACGCATGATCCATTTGTTCGGAGTCGTCGAAGAAGTCAACAACTTTCTCGACGCTGAACGTCCCGCCGACATTTTCAAGCAGGGCAATGGCGCAGGTGTGCTTTTTGGAGCCGTATTCGTCCATGCGCACGATAAGTTCGGGGCTGCCGGGACAATTCACCGTCACGACGCCCTTAGCCTCCGCCCAATTCGCCGCGCCCTTGTAAATGAACGTATAAATCAGAATGCGGCGGATTTTGTCGGCGAATTTGCCGTTGACGCGAATGGTTTCGCCCGCCGCGACCGCACCCGTCCTGTCGTCGCCGTCGAGGGCGATATAGGGCGGACGATTCAGGTCGCCGAAGTGGTTGCCGAGGGCTTGAATCGCGCCGATAGAGCCGTCCTTAAGCTCAAACAGACACGCGAGGTCTAAATCGATGCCGTTGCTGATAAATCTGCCGAAGAAACCGCTTTTCGGCGGCGGCTGACTCCAATTTAGATTTATGACGATTTCGCCGAGGTTGGAGCCTTTTTTAACGAGATTGACCTTTTGCCCCTTGCGTAGTTCAACTTTTTTGGGCTGAGGCGGCTCCTCGCGAACGGGCGGCGGCGGGATTTTGATTTTTTCGCGCCGAGTATTGACTTTGGGACGCGGAGGTTCGCTTGGCGGAGGCGGAGCGGCGTCTTTGACTTCGATACCGAAATTTTTACAGAGCGCGGCTAAACCTCCGCTGAAACCCGCGCCCGTTGCGTTGAACTTCCACGCGCCCTTGTAGCGATAGACTTCGCCGAGGACAATCGCGGTTTCGACGGAGAAATTTTCCAGCGGGAACGTCGCAATTTCGCCGCGACTGCCGAGAATCTTCAAGGTTGCGCCGCGAATCATGCTGAAATTTTGTCTGCGTTTATCGGCGTCGTAAATCGTGGCGGTCAGAGAAATTTTTTCGACGTGGCGCGGGATTTTGGTGAGGTCGATTTGCAGAGCGTCATTTTCTAGGGTGACACCACCCGAATTGTGCCGTGCGTTCCCGTAAAAAACAAAGTCCTCGTCGCCCGCAACTTTGCCGTTCGCCTGCGTCAGAAATGCCGCCGTATCAATCTCCAACGCGCTCGTCGGGCGTTCAAACTTGATAGTCAAGGTGTTTTCGTTGAGCGGGATTTTTTGTCCTTTTGCAAGCTCCATTATCTCACCTCCGAAAAGTTTTTCACACGCGCATTTTAGCAAAAAACTTTGTCATGTCAAAGACTTAAGCTCATTTCGATAAAGATTCGTCATGACTAGCAGGTAGGCGATTAGCGCGGGTTGCGTGCTGTCCGCCGCCGCGAATTCGCGCAGGAATATTTCATAGACCGCTGTTGAATCCAATTCTTTAAGAGCCGCTGAAACGTGATCAAAATGTATACTCGCGAACAGGTTCAAAACTTGCAGACGCACGAACGGCTTCCGCTTAAAAAATTCCAATCCGCTCATGAACTCTTCCAAGCACTCCAAGCCGTGTATCAGCGGGTTGCTCCAGAAAATCAATTCTTGTTCGGGCGAACGGACGCGCCGCGTCATGGAGCCGCCGTTTACTCGTTGCACGTAAAGCGGGTTGGGTATTCGCAATCGTCTTTCCGCCAAGCACGCCAATTCAAACGTCCAGATTATGTCCTCGGAAATTCTCATGCGCGGGAATTTTATGGCGTTGTCGATTAGGAAGTCGCGCCGCACGAACTTTCCCCACGGCGGCCAACGACATTGACGCGCCAAAAATTTTTCCACGCGCTTTGCAATATCAACGGTCTCAAGCGTCGGCTCGTTCACAATAAAATTTGAATCCCAAGCCGCAGGCGTCAATTCTTTTGGAACAGGCTCCTCGTTGCAGATAAAGCCGCAATCCATGTAAACGACGTCCGCCCGATATTCCTCCGCGCAGGTGCAGAGCGTTTCGATAGCCTCGTCAATCAACAAGTCGTCGGCGTCGGCGAAGAAAACATACTTGCCAGCGGCGTGCTCCAACCCGACGTTGCGCGGGACGGCTCCGCTGCCGGTGTTTTCGGGCAAGGTGACAACCTTCAACCGCCCGCCGAATCGCTCAAGGTAACTTTCGGCAACGGCAAGACTGTTATCGGTTGAGCGGTCGTCAACGACGATAACCTCAAAGTCGCCGAGCGTTTGAATCAGCAGGCTCTCCAAGCACACGCCCAAATATTTTTCCGCGTTATAGACGGGGATAATCACGGAGACCGCGCAGTTTGGTTTCATATCAAAGGCTCCTTAACTTGCTTAAACTATACCGAAAGGAAAGGCGACGCCGTTACCTCGCATTTCAGGCACGACGTTTGAGAAATCGCTTTCGATTCTGCGGCGATATTGAAGCTCGTGCGCGAAGTGGAAGAGGAACGCCATATAGCTGCCGTCCTCGCCCAGATATTTCTTGAACGTTTCCTTAACGACTTTGTGAATTTCGGGCGTCACGCCGTCTTTGTAAACGCCGATACGTCCTATCCGCCAATAGTCATGCGCCGTCAGTAAATGAATTCTTACTGCGTCCATAAGGAGTTCATTATTCTTGAAAAAGTCAAAGGTCGGCAAAAGTTTCTCCAGCCAGCGCGAGAGTTCGATACAGGAGGAAACAAATCGCTCAATTTTTTCGGGAGGAATATTTCGCTCATTTGTTCTTGAGTCGGGAGCGTCGCGGTGGACATAGAAGAGCACGGGCGTCTTGACGAAAATTTTGGCACTCATCATCCAACACAATGACATCAATCTTTGTTCGCCCGCCGGGTCGAAAAATAAATTGTTGTCGAAGATAAAACTCTTCCTGAAAAAATTATATTGATTGTCAATGAAACTGCCGCCCAATATCCATTCGTTGAATCGGACTTCGGGGTTTTCCGGCACGATTGAAACTTGCTTGACGGGGCGTCCGTCGTGAAGCATGGGGCGCAGATTTTCCGATTTGAAAACACTGTCATGCGGCATGAAAAATTGCCCGATGCTGTGAACAACGTCGGCATTGGTATTTTCCGCCACGTCGTAGAGGTGCTCCAGCGCGTAGGGCATATACAAATCGTCGCTGTGCAAAATGCAAAGATACTTGCCGTGCGCCTCGCGCATAAGGCGGTTGGACGTGGGGAATTCGGTCAAATTATTGACGTTGCGCAGGAGCCGTATTTTTTCCGACTCAATCAGCGGAGCAAACTTTTCCCGAACAAAATCAAACGAGCCGTCCGTCGAACAATCGTCGACAACGACAATCTCAAAATCTTGGAACGTCTGATTGAGGACGCTGTTGACGCATTCCTCAATGTAATGCTTGCGATTGTACATAGGAATCAGCACGGAAATTTTCGGGGTGCTCATCAAATCACCTTCGTAAATAAATGTGTCGGATAAAACTTTCAGCGCGATAAAGTTGCAAGATACTTATCCAATTCGCGGAAATGCAAGTTGGACGCCCTTGCATACTCTGTAACTTTGGCGAGCCAATCTTTGGGCTTTTTGAGCGAACGCCAAACCTTATCCGCGTCAAGGGGGTTGCCGTCGCGCAAGTCGTAAAAATCCTCCCGCGTGAAAACGCCCAAGTCCTCCAAAAGATTCAGCGTCTTGTCGTTGTAAACGATCGGGAAAAGATTTTGGCGAAACTTTAGCGCAAGAACGTTCGCATGAAACCGCGTCGCCACGATATATTTCATGCCGGCAAACGTCTTAAGGAAATTCTCAATGTCGCCGTTATAAGTGACGTGTTGAACTTTGGTACTTTCGGCGGCGGTGAGGTTGCGGGCAATTTCTTCAGCCATAACGGCATCGTCCTCCTTGAGGCAGAAGGAAAAGATTTTGACGCCGATATTTTTGCTTATCGCGCTCCTAACCAAAGCGACCATGCCGTCGAGATATTGCCCGTGAAAATCCTTCAAAGTGCCGCCGCGACCGGGGAGCGTCGGCGAAATGACCGATATGCCCAAACCTGCGCGAGCCTCTTCGGGAACCGCGAAGCTGTCACTCAAGCCGAAGATGACGTCGGGCGCGCAGGTGACGTTAGCCAAGTCGCGGAAAAAATTTGCCGAGTGCTTATCGCGAAGACTGACCTTCAACAGGCCGTCGCCGCGAGCAAACAAGTCGTGAAAATCTTTTTCCGTATAAGGCGCGTTGCCGTAATTTCTGTCGAAGTTGGAACCGATTATGAACAGCGGCTTGCCGTTCACAATGAACCGATTAAAAAATTCGACGTCGCGCTTAAGACTGTCCGCAATTTTATGAGCTTGATACAAAGAGCCGCCGATTGAAATTGCAAAATCGTAGCCGTCAAAATTATCCAGGAACTTGTTGCTGTTGTTATGCCGATTGATTTCGCAGATCACGTTCGGATTGTTCTTGAACAGTTGCCCGTACGGCTGAGCCGCGCCCAAGAAAAATGTCACGTTAGGATAGCGATAGTACCTCACTTAGAGCCGCCGACAATCAGCTTGCGAACAATATCGACGGGAATAATCGTGAACGCCATAGCAAGGACGAAAGCCCATTCGGAGGGCGTCAAGCCGAAGCAACGCAGAATCACGCCGCCAAAGTAAGTCATGGCAACTTGCACGACGACAATCATAGCCATAACGCGCAGGAAGCCCGTATTGCCGCCGATGTTGTCGAACAGGTTGATTCGGTCGGTGCGGGCGTTGAAGGCGTTAAACACCGCCATGAAGATAAAGAACGCGAAATAGCCCGTCAGGACGTAAACGCTGTCGCCGCCAAACGTGAAGTTGACGCCTTCGGGATTCACGTCGCGGAAATGGTCGCGGCTGAAATCCGTAAGCAGGAAGACCAAGCCCATTGCAAAGCTCCAAAGCGAGCCGGTGCCGATAGCCGAGAGCATGTACGGGCTGATGATTTTTTCGTCGCGACGCTTGGGAGCCTCCTCCATGTAGCGGTCGAGCGCGGGTTCGCCGCCGAATGCCAGTGCCGCCAACGTATCCATAACCAGATTAACCCAGAGGATTTGCGTTATCGACAACGGGTTTTCCAGTCCGAGGAGCGGGCAGACGAACGAGATCAGCACCGCGCCGACGTTTATCGTAAGCTGGAAGATTATAAACTTGCGGATTGAGTTAAAGATTGTGCGCCCGTAGAGAATCGCCTTGCCGATAGATTTAAAGTTGTCGTCGAGGATAACAATCTCCGACGCCTCTTTAGCGACTTCCGTACCGCCGCCCATTGCAAAGCCGACGTCAGCCTTTTTGAGCGCGGGCGAATCGTTTACGCCGTCACCCGTCATGCCGACTACCAAATTCAGCTCCTGCGCCAAACGAACCAAGCGGCTCTTATCGGTGGGCAGGGCGCGGGCAATGACTCTGAACTTCGGGAGCTTTTGCTTGACTTCCTCGTCGCTCATTTCGTTCAGCTCGGTGCTGGTGATAACAATCGCGTCGTCAATCTCGATAATGCCCGCCTCCTTGGCGATAGCCTGCGCGGTTTCCTTGCGGTCGCCGGTTATCATGACAACTTGAACGCCCGCGCTGTGAACTTGCTCGATAGCCTTAATGGCGTCGGGGCGCACGTCGTCTCGGATACCCGTCACGCCAACGAAGGTCAAGCCGCTGTCGGGAATATTGCCATCTGTTACTTCGCCGTCGTAAGTCACGAGCGCGAGCGTCCTTATGGCGCGGTTGGCAAGTTCGTCAATCTTGGAGTTAATCTGCGCGGTGGACGTAAGTTCTTGACGTTGCCCGTTGCTGTCGTAGTAGTAGGAGCACTTGTCCAAAAGTCTTTCGGGCGCACCCTTGATGAGCCACAGATTATAATCGCCGCTGACCTTAGCCATTGAATATTTTTTCGCGCTGTCGAAAGGAACGGTGTCGCCGACGGTGACGTTCGGGGCGGTGTCCTTGCCGATAATGAAGCCGAGCAACGCCCTATCCGTCATGTTGCCGCCCACTATGTCATTGCCGCTGATAACCGCGCCGTTATTGAATCGGACGCTGAGCGAAACGAGCGATTGGAGCTTTTGGCTGAGCTTGTCGAAAGTTTCAGTAAAGGTGGCGGTACCGTCGAGGAACGTCACGACTTCGAGCTGACCTTTGGTGATTGTGCCGGTTTTATCGCTGAACAGGATATTGAGACTGCCCGCCGTTTCGATACCGGAGATTTTGCGGACGAGGACGTTATCCTTAAGCATCTTGCCCATATTCTGCGCGGAGACGATAGCAATCATGAGCGGCAAGCCTTCGGGTACCGCCATAACGATAATTATCACGGCGAGCATAACCGCTTCGACGAGGCTGTTAAGGACGTTCATCCAATCGGCGCAGTAAGCACTGATTAACGCCCAATCGAAATTGTGTTGCAGGACGATACGTTCGAACATGAAGGCAACGGCAATCGCCACGCCGCCGATATAGCCGAACTTGGAGATTTGGTCTGCGAGGTCGCCGAGCTTGAGCTTGAGCGGAGTATCGCGGTCTTCGTCGACTTGGAGTTCGCCCGCGATTTTGCCGTAGACGGTATTATCGCCGAGGGTAACGGTGCGCATGACGGCTGAGCCGCCCGCCACTACCGCTGCGCGGAAAACTTTATGCGGGTTGAGGAAGTCGGTACTTTGCGCGGCTTCGGCGTCGGCGTTGGCGTCGGGGGCGGGGGTTTTGGATTCTTCCTTAGCCTCGCCGTTTAGGATTGACTGGTCAACCTGAATTGAGCCGTCGATTATGACGCCGTCGGCGGGGATTTTGTCGCCCGTCTGGAGCAGGACGCAATCGCCCATGGTTATATCGGTAATGGGAATTTCGGTGACGACGCCGTTGCGATAGACCTTGCACTTAATCAACGACGCCTCGCCCTGGAGCTTTTGGAACGCGCTTTCGTTTTTATATTCGGAGAACGTCGACACCAGCGTTGCCAGCAGAACCGCCATTGCTATGCCGACCGATTCATACCACTCCGCCTTACCCATGAACGCAAAAAACACGTTGAGCACCAGCGCGAAGATTAGGATTTTGATTATCGGGTCGTCGAAATTTCCTTTGAGCTTATCCCAGAAGCCTTCGCGAGCTTGTTCGGTAATGCTGTTGTCGCCGAACTTAGCCTTTGCCTCTTGAACTTGCGCGTCGGTTAAACCTGTGATTTTCAATTTGATACCTCCAAATTATTTTTTAAGTACGTCGCGAATATAATCCTCCGCAACAAGCAAAACAAAATTTTGCGCGATTGTCCCTGTAGCGGGAACATATTCCTTATTGACGGTGATATTGTTGGAAAGAACGCGAATGCCGATAAACGGGACGCCCGCATTTTGGCAAATCTGCGCGGCAGCGTTGGTCTCCATTTCCTCGCAGGAAGAGCCGTAAGTTTCATGCAGGAAGCTGATATAGTCGATGTTGCTGAGCCAAATGTTACCCGTGGCAATTACGCCCGTCACGACGTTAAAATTATCGTTGGCGGCGGCAACGTCCTTTGCGATTTTCAAGAGCGTCGCGTCGGGGAAATATTCTTTGCGGGTTTTAAAGGTGCCGCTCGTTTGGTCGTAGGCGTAAGCACCGCGCATTTCCTGCCGCGTCAAATCGACGCCCGCGCCCGCCGCCGCGTAATCGGATTTATAGGCGGTTTGGTCGAAAGTGCGCTCGCCGATAACGATGTCGCCGATATGCAACGCGGGGTCGTGCCCGCCCGCCGTGCCCTGATTTATGACGGCAACGGGATTGAATTTTTTAATCGCAAGAGCCGTGGACGCCGCCGCGTTCGCCATGCCTATTTCCGTACGCACGACCACCACGGGATAATTTTCATACGTGCCCGCCACAAAGAGGTAATTCAGCTCGCGATATGCTGCGGGGTTTTTCAAGGCGCGTATCAAAACTTCGGTCTCGGTATTCATTGCGCCCTCAATCAAAATCGGACGCACGCGGCTTTTGTAATTGCCCTTAGCCTTGGGCAGTGACGCGTAGAATTTCTCGACGGGTGCGCCCGCCAATTCAGCCGCATTATCGGCGTTATGAACGGTCGACGATTGAGCCTGCGCGGGTGTCGCCGCCAACAGCAATGCCGCCATTATCAGCGCGAAAAATTTTTTCACGGATTATCCCTAACCTCCAATCGATTCTTCAGGACGTTAGCCGCCACGAACAGATAAGCCGTCAACGCGGCGTTGTCTTCGGGATTGGCGGAAAAAAATCGCTCGTTGAAGCATTCAAAGACGGCGGCGGGTTCGGAATTCCCTTTGCCGAAGAAGGCATCCGCAATCGTCTTGAGTTGCTCCTGCATGAAAAAATCCAAAAGCCGATACCTGTACTGCGGATTGTCGCGGAAAAATTGTTCGCCGCGAATGAACTCGTCGAGCACGCGGAAAAGTTTTATCGCGTCCTGCGAAAAGCTTACGGCGTCCTGGCTTTGATGCGACAGCGAATCCTCGCGCAGGCGGTAGCAATAGCTCACGAACGGCACGCGCACATAATTCCGCGCAGATAACAGGCACTTGATCACAAAGATGAAGTCCTCGAATTTTTTCAGCGCGGGGAAAGCGATTCGGTTATCGCGGAGGAATTGGCGGCGGAAAAGCTTATTGCACGCCCACCACATGTATCGCTTATTGACAAAGCCCGCCATGCGTTCGCCAAAGTCGAAGGTCTCAAGCGTCGGACGCATGACGAATTCGCCTTCCTGAAAGCTGACGGACTCCGCGCAGATTTGCCCGCCCTCGAAAAAGAACGTTATGCACTTTTCGGGATGAACCACGTCGGCATTGGAACTTTCCGCGACCTCGTAAAGCTCCGCCAAGGCGTTTTCGGTCAACAGGTCGTCGGCGTCGAGGAAGTAAACATACTTGCCGCGAGCCTCCGCCATTGCGAAATTCCTTGGAATCGCAGCGCAACCGCTGTTTGGCGAAATCATCATGAGCTTAAGGTTATCGCCGAAATGCGCAAAAAAATTCTCGACGACTGCGCGGGAGCCGTCGGTTGAGCAATCGTCGACAACAATAATCTCGAAGTCTTGCAAGGTCTGACCGGCAAGGCTCGTCAAGCATTCGCCGATATAAGCCTCCGCGTTGAACAGCGGGACAATCACGGAGACGGCGGGAATTTCTTTAATCATTTACGCAAATCTCTTAGCCAATTCGCTCAAGCCGGTATCCTTGGTGCCGTTGCCGACCGCGTTAAATTTCCATTCGTCGCCGCGCCTGTAGACTTCGCCGGCAATCATGGAAAGCATATCGGTATAATCTTCGGTGAGGTTGAAGCGGCAAAGCTCCTCGCGGGAGTCGGGGTCGATGATTCGGATATAGGCGTTGTTAATCATGCCGAAATGCTGTTTACGGTCGACGGCGTGATAGATATTGACGACGAAAATCAGCTTATCGTAGCGTTCGGGCATTTCGTCCAGGTTGACAAAAATTTGTTCGTCGTCGCCTTCGCCCTCGCCGGTGAGGTTGTCACCCATATGCTTAACGGCTTTACTGCGGTGTTCGAGGTTGCCGAAATAAACAATGTCGTCCTTATCGACTAACTTGCCGCCTTGACAGAGGAAAACGGAGGCGTCGCAGTCGAAGTTATCGGAGTTGCCGAACAGTCTGCTGAAGAAACCGCTTTTTTGTTCCTTGGCGTCCCAGCCGAGTCCGACCATGAGGCGCGAAAGTCTTTTGCCGTCGGATTTTTTGAGCGAAACTTTTTGTCCCTTTTGAAGACTTACCACATTAAGTTCTCCCTTCGTTAGCAAAAAGGAGCGGGGATTAGCCGAACTGCTCCCCACTCCCCAAGCCGAATTTCTACTCCCTAATTCCTAATTCCTAATTCCTGCTTAAACATTGACGCCGTAGTTTTTGCCGAGCGAGGCAAGTCCGCCACTGAAGCCTGAGCCTATGGCGTTAAATTTCCATTCGCCCTTGTTGCGATAGAGCTCGCCGATAACGACAGCGGTCTCAATGGAAAAGTCTTCGCCGAGGTCGTAACGGATAAGCTCCTCACCGGTCGCCGAATTCACGACGCGGATAAAGGCATTCTCAACTTGCCCGAAGTTTTGCTTACGTTCTTCCGCCTCGTAGATTGTAACGGTGAAGTCGATTTTCTCGACGTCGGCGGGCACTTTGCTGAGGTCGATTTTAATTTGTTCGTCGTCGCCCTCGCCCGCGCCGGTGAGGTTATCGCCGAGGTGTTCGACGGCTCCGCTTTTATGCTTAAGGTTGCCGTAGAAAACGAAATCATCATCGCTTGCGACTTTGCCGTTCGCGCCGAGCATGAAAACCGAGCTGTCGAGGTCGAAGTCTTTGCCGCCGTCGTACTTGTTGGTATCCCAGCCGAGCCCGATTAAAACTTCCTTCAAGCCGGGGTTTGTCTTAGTGAGATCAACTTTTTGTCCCTTTTTCAAACTTACTGCCATTGGAATAAAACCTCCCAAGAATTTTTAAACGCGCACAATCTATCACACTCCGGCAATAATTTCAAGTCAAATCGCAACGCGCCCTCTGCATAAAAATTTTTTAAAAGTTTGCAATCACGCCCTGAATGATTATACTGTTAATCAACATGGTACTATTGACCGATTAAATTTTAAAGGCGGTGGTTAAATCTTGAAACCAGGTAAAATTATTGCGGCGGGCATTTTGAGCTTGAGCTTGCTGACGGGCACGACTTATGCGACTCCCGCGTGGAAATTGCCTTCGAGCGGCAAAATTCTCAATGCCGACGCCAAACAAACTTACGTTGCCGACTACATGGGCAAATTTTTCAACGGGCAAATCAAGACGACGTTCGCCGCCCCCGACAAATGGACTTATGAAAAGTTCAGCGTCAACGGCGTTAAGGTCGAGCGGCTTGCCAATCCAAAGGCTAAGAAATCTGCGCGGGTTGCCTTGCAACTGCACGGCGGCGGCTACATAGGCGGCTTAACCGATTTGTACAGAATTTTAGCCGTCAAACAAGCCGTGTTGACTGACGCTAGCGAAGTCTTCATGGTCGATTATCGGCTCGCGCCCGAAAATCTTTACCCGTCTGCCTTGGAGGACGCCGCGCAGGTTTACGAGGAGCTTTTTGGCTCGCGGCACCGACCCGAAGAATATAATCGTGTTCGGCGATTCGGCAGGCGGCAATTTGGCTTTGGAGCTTGCGCTCTACCTCAAGGAAAACAATCGTCCGCAACCCGCCGTGTTGATTTTGAATTCGCCTTGGACGACCTTTGAAACCGATTTGCCGTCGCGCAAGAATAACTTTGAGCGCGATTTGGTTTTGGGCAAAATAAATCCGTACATGAACGGCGAATTGGATAATCCGAGTTACGGCGGCTCAATTCCTTGGAACGACCCGCGCCTGTCGCCGATTTACGCCGACTTGACGGGCTTGCCGCCCATGCTGATTCAAATCGGCGGTTATGAGCTGTTCGTCGACGAGGGCATCGAACTCCTCAAAAAAGCGACTGCCGACGAGCTCAATGTTACGCTTTCGGTATATCAGGGAATGCCGCACGACTTCGCTCTGCTGATACCCGACCTCGACGACAGCATCAAGTCCTTCACCGAAATCAAAAACTTCGTGAACTTGCACATGACGAAATAAAAAATAATCCCCCTCCAAATCGGAAGGGGAATTTTTATTGCCGCGATATATCTATTGCCAAGATTTGGTGACGTGATTGAAGCGGAAGGATTTGCCGTCTGCAAGTACGATATTCGCGCTGACCG
>CALFJE010000087.1 GCA_937877545.1 uncultured Selenomonadales bacterium
ATTACGATTTGCCGCCGCGCACGCTCGATGAGGTTCGTCAATTCGTCGGCAACGGTGCTCGCAAGTTGATGATTCGGAGCTTGCCCGCCGATAAATAAATTCTTGCTATGTTCGGAGGAAATGGAGGGCTTAACATGAAGGCATACGGGGCGGCGATTTTCGACATGGACGGGACATTGGTCGACACGCTCGCCGATTTGTACGACAGCGTTAATGAGATGTTGGCGCATTACGATTTGCCGCCGCGCACGCTCGATGAGGTTCGGCGATTCGTCGGCAACGGTGCTCGCAAGTTGATGATTCGGAGCTTGCCCGCCGATAAATAAATTCTTGCTATGTTCGGAGGAAATGGAGGGCTTAACATGAAGGCATACGGGGCGGCGATTTTCGACATGGACGGGACATTGGTCGACACGCTCGCCGATTTGTACGACAGCGTTAATGAGATGTTGGCGCATTACGATTTGCCGCCGCGCACGCTCGATGAGGTTCGTCAATTCGTCGGCAACGGCGCACGCAAATTGATGATTCGGAGCTTGCCCGCCGATAAATCCGCTGATGATAAATTCGTCGACGCGGCGTTGGCGTACTACGACGGCTGTTACGCCCGCAACTGCTTGAACAAGGTTAAGCCCTACGCGGGTATCACGGAGCTGTTGGCGGCTTTGGCGGAAAAAAAAATACCGCTGGGCGTCTGCACGAACAAGCAACACTTCGCGGCGACGGCGATTGCGGATAAGGTCTTGGCTCCGATAAAGTTTGCGGCGGTCAGCGGCGACGCGGCGGGGTTGCCTCGTAAGCCCGACCCTGCGCGTGCCTTGGCGATTGCAAAAAAAATGTCCGTATCGGCGGCGGACACGGCTTATTTCGGCGATACGGCGGTTGATATTCAGACTGCGCTCAACGCGGGCTTTCTTGCCGTCGGCGTGACGTGGGGCTTTCGTCCGCGCAGTGAGCTTGTCGACAGCGGGGCGCAGATTATCATTGACAGCCCGCTTGAGATTTTTGAACTAATCGACTTTGTGTGAGGTAGCCCCCCTTTTTTATAAAGTGTGGTTTCGCGCCCGCTTTAAAAGCGGGGGAACAGCTGGGGCGTCCCATTGGATGCAACGTCACGTTGCTCGCGGCGAGCCGTCCTCCATGACGGCTCTAAAGTTCGCGATTGTTGTTTGGTTTAATCGTTATGCTTGGCGAGGAGCAGGAACTTGACCTTATCGACAAGCCAATCGTCGATTGAAAACCCGAACGATATTTCCGCATGAGGCGCGTGGCGTTTCAACAGGTTGGAAAGCTTTTGCGCCTCCTCCAATGACAAGTTGCCTTTGGAAGCCGTCACGTTGAATAAAATCTTCGTGGCGGCTTTAAAGTTGTCGTCGGACTGCTCGGCGTGCTCCAAGGCGGCTTTGGCGGCTTTCACCACAGAGTTTTTGCCGTCGCGCTCCCCGTAGCTCAACGTAGCCGCGCCGTCCCGTATCAGCTCGGCTATCGCTTTTACGTCAAGCTTCGGCTGTCCCGGCAACGTCACCGCCTCGATGAAATTCTGCACAACCTTTGCCGCGTCGAACTCGAAATTTTTGGCGGGCAACTTTATCAGCGCGTCGAAGATTATTTCGTCCTCGGCGTCCTCGAAGTTCCCGCCCGCTATGAATATCACCGGCACGCCCGTCCGCTTGGCGCAGTGAGCCGTCAGCGCGACCAACTTTATATTTTCCCAAACCTCCGCCGCCGTCACGAACAGCAAATCCGCTCCGCGCAGATTTTCCGTCAAGGCTTGTTCGTCCTCGGAGGTCAGCAGGCGGTACTTATGTTTGGCATTGCAACCGCGCAGATTGTCAACGTCCTGCCTGTCCACCGCCAGACAATTCACGCCCGCCATATTCCGCTCCATAATACAATTAAGGGCGGAAAGCCCGCCCGATATTTTTGCGCCGCCGGTGTTGACGCCGACCACTTTGAACTTAACAAACTTATTCTCGAACACGTCCTCCACCCTCCGTCGATTCAACGTTTGTTGCGCCGATTGCTCATGAAGTCGGGGATTATCTGCGCGAAGGGATTTTTGCTTTGCGGACGTTCCTCCTGCTTGGGCTGCGCCGTCCTGTTGTAAGGCTGCGGCTCCTGCACGGGCTGATTGTATTGCGGCGGCGGAGGCGGATTGAATTGCGATTTAGTCTGCGCGGGCGGCGGATAGAATTTTGTCGGCGGGACTTCACGCTCGACGGGTGATTCGTCCTCCTCGCCGAAACGCGTTGCAATAATCGTGACGACTATTGTATCGCCCAGCGAATCGTCGACGCTCACGCCCCAAATAATCTCGGCGTCGGGGTGAGCCGCCTCTTGGACGGTCGTGGACGCCTCGTTGACTTGCATCATTGACAGCGAATCTTGAGCACCCATAAAGTTAAGCAGGATACCGCGTGCGCTGTCGACGCTGGTCTCAAGGAGCGGGGAGGCTATGGCTTTCTTAACGGCTTCGACGGCGGCATTTTCACCGCTTGCCTCACCGACGCCCATAAGCGCGGAGCCGGCGTTGCTCATTATCGACTGCACGTCCGCAAAGTCTAAGTTAATGACGCCGGGCACGGCGATTAAGTCCGAGATGCCCTTGACGCCTTGACGCAAAATATCATCGGCTATCACAAACGCCTTGGTCATGGGCGTTTTCTTATCGACGACTTGTAACAGCCTGTCGTTGGGAATGGTGATAATTGCGTCGACATTCCTTTTAAGCTTTTCAATGCCGATGTCGGCATTTTTTTTACGTTTGGGACCTTCAAAGGTGAACGGGCGGGTAACGACAGCGACGGTCAGCGCGTTGACTTCGCGGGCGCATTCGGCTACGACGGGAGCCGCGCCGGTACCTGTGCCGCCGCCCATGCCCGCCGTTATGAACACCATATCCGACCCGCGCAGGGCTTCCAAGATGTCATTGCGACTTTCCTGCGCGGCGCGTTCGCCAATATCGGGTCGTGCTCCCGCGCCCAATCCGCGTGTCAATTTCTCGCCGATTTGCATACGTTTGGGCGATTTGCTCATAAGCAACGCTTGCGAATCGGTATTGACCGCTATGAACTCCACGCCCTCCAAGCCCGACTCAATCATTCGATTCACGGCGTTGGAGCCGCCGCCGCCTATGCCGATGACTTTTATCTTCGCGAATTGGTCTAACGTGTTTTCGTCGAATTCAAACATCTGCCTTCCCTCCGTGAAAAACTTTCTACGTAAGCTTTGCAAGTTTAGCATAGCTTAATGAAAAAACTTTGTAACACGACGGATTTTAGTTGTGCGCCCTTCACTCGTCGGGATAATCCTCGTCGGTCTCGAAGATAATTTCGCCCGCCTTCTTGAAGGTCGTTTGGAAATCATCCATGTCGACAAGATTCTTAATCGTGCCTCGCATTGCCTCATTGATGTGATAAAAAATATCCTTGCGCGAACTGCCGGGCGGCGCGATATTTATAAACTTGTCACAGGGGATTTTGATAATGGTGTTGACCGCCGCCTTGAGTTTGGAATAGCCTTCGTCGGATCGACGCTTACGCGCACGATTCTCCGTGCTGAAGGGCGTGGAAACCATAGCGATTGAGACGGCTCCGATTTCCTTAGCACATTCGGCGACAAGCAGGGAGGCATTTGTTCCGGTATTGCCGCCAAGCCCCACGATTATAAAGACGACGGTCGCGCCGCGCAGAGCGGTTAAGATTTTATCGCGGCTTTCCTCGAAGGAGCTCTTTTGGAGCCGAATAACGGTTTCGGCGTCTGACAGGATAAGAGCTTGCGGGTCGGTGTCGAGGGCGATGTACTCCGTGTTTTCCAATTCCAAATACCTCGTCATATGATTTAAGGCGTTCAGTGCGCCGCTGCCGACGCTCACGATTTTAATTGTTTCCATTTCAGAACCTCCTAATTTAAATTTCAAGCAGACGTTTGGCATTGCCGCCGAGGATTTTAGCCTTAGCGTCGTCGTCGAGCGGCAAGTTGCGTATGAATTCAATCGAAGTCTTTGCCGAACTCCAAGGGTTGTCGGTGCCGAAAAGTATCCGCTCCGCCCCGAAGACTTCAACGAACGTCATAAACTGCGCGGGCGTCAAAAGGTTCAAGTCGGCGGCTTGCCACGTGCTGTCAGGGCGCGGGACTATCTTGCCCGTCGAGAAGGAGGTATCGATTAGGACGTTCGTATCGCCCAAAAGTTCCAAGACTTCATCCCAATTCTTCCAGCCGCCCATGTGCGCGAGGACGAATTTAAAATCGCCGACCTCCGCCGTAACGCGACGCGCCATTTGCGGCGAACAACGCACGACGCCCGGGAAACCCACATCAAGCCCCGCGTGCGTCACGACGATTAAGCCAAGCTCGGCGGCGCGGTCTAGGATTCGCAAAAACTTCACGTCGTCGAGATTTGTATCTTGATAAACGGGGTGAATTTTGATACCCTTTAGCCCGCGATTTTTCAGGCGGCTCAGCTCCTCGCGATAATCGGAATAATCGGGGTGGATACAGCCGAATGAAATTATCCCGTCGGCGGCGAACTGTTCAGTCAGCTCGGCGGCGGACGAATTTATTTTCTCGACTTGGCTCGCGGTTGTCGCCACCGGCAAGATAACCGATAAGTCAATCTGCGCGGTGTCCATTGAACTGCGAAGTCCGCGCAGGCTCCCGTCGGTGAAGGCGTTAATTCCGGCTTGACGGCTCAGCTTGTCTATAACGGCGGCGGAAATTTTATCGGGGAAAATGTGCGTGTGCATGTCGATAATCATTGACGGCGACTCCTTTCAATTACGTCGCAATAAAAGCGCGGCGTGGAAGTTTCCAATGTCGCAAGGATTCGGCGCGACCGCTGGATGCAACGTCACGTTGCTGGCGGCGGAAATTTTATCGGGGAAAATGTGCGTGTGCATGTCGATAATCACGGGCGGTCAGCTCCTTAAGGTTTTGTTTGGAGGTTTTTCGATGAAGGTTGCATTATTGGTTTTGTACTTTGCCGTGCTGATAGGCATCGGGTTTTACTGTCGCAAGCACGCCACCGACGTGGACGGCTTTGTTTTGGGCGGGCGGAGTGTCGGTCCGTGGCTCACGGCTTTTGCTTACGGCACCAGTTATTTCTCGGCGGTCGTGTTCGTGGGCTACGCGGGGCAATTCGGTTGGAAATACGGCATCGCGGCGACGTGGGCGGGCATAGGCAACGCGCTTATCGGCTCGCTCATGGCGTGGTTTATTCTCGGCAGACGCACCCGCGTCATGACGAGGCACCTCGATACCGCCACCATGCCGCAGTTCTTTGAAAAACGATTTGGCTCGCCCTCGCTGAAAATCGGCGCGGCGATTATAATTTTCATCTTCATGATACCCTACACCGCCTCGCTTTACAACGGCCTGTCGCGACTTTTCGGTATGGCGTTCAGTATCGACTACTCGGTTTGTATTCTGCTTATGGCGGTCTTGACGGCGATTTACGTCATAGCGGGCGGCTACATGGCGACGGCGATTAACGATTTTATTCAAGGCGTGGTTATGCTCGTTGGTATCTCGGCGGTTATTTACGCGGTGCTGGAGACCAAGGGCGGCTTCGTCAACGCTCTCGACGGTTTGGCGCGAATCACCGACGATAAAGTTTCAACCTCGCCGGGGATATTCGCCTCGTTCTTCGGCACCGACCCGATAAATCTGCTGTTCGTCGTGATTTTGACTTCGCTGGGCACGTGGGGCTTGCCGCAGATGGTTCAGAAATTCTACGCCATTAAAAACGAACAGGCTATCCAAAAGGGCACGGTCATATCGACGTTGTTTGCGTTCGTGGTGGCGGGCGGCTGCTATTTCCTGGGCGGCTTCGGACGCTTATTTTCCGACCAAATCGACATAGCGGCTAACGGCTACGATTCGATTGTCCCGACGATGTTGAGCGGCTTATCGGAGGGCATGATAGCCTTGGTCGTGATTTTGGTCTTGTCGGCGTCCATGTCAACGCTGTCGTCGTTGGTTATCGTGTCGGCGTCGACCTTGACGCTCGACCTGATACGCGACAACTTCGCAAAGGGCATGAGCGACGCCAAACAAGTCCTGCTGATTCGGATACTGGTCGTGGTGTTTATCGCGATTTCGGCGGTGTTGGCGTTGGTGCAGTACAAAAGCTCGGTGACGTTTATCGCGCAGTTAATGGGCGTGTCGTGGGGCGCAATGGCGGGGGCGTTCCTCGCGCCGTTCATGTATTCGCTTTACTCCAAACGCGTATCGACGGCGGCTTGTTGGGCGTGCTTCATATTCGGCACCGTGTTGATGTCGGCGAACATGATAATCCGTCCGGCGTTCCCCGCGATTTTGCAGTCGCCGATAAATGCCGGCGCGTTCGCCATGTTGGCGGGGCTGGTGCTTGTGCCGATAATCAGCGCGATAACTCCCGCTCCCGATAAAAAGTTGGTCGACAACGCCTTTAAGTGCTACGACGAGAAAGTTGTTGTTCCGCTGAGCACTGCCCTAAACAGCGAAAAATAATCTGCAGAAAAAAATTGACCGACAAGACATTTTGCCTTGCCGGTTTTTGTTTGGAATGTTACTTCAGCCGTTGTAGCCGAGTTGCTTGGCTTTGGCAAAGTTGGCTTGAGCTTTTTCGAGCTTGCCGAGGGCTTGATAGGCTTTGCCGCGCAAACAATATTCCGCAGACAAATCCGACTCCAATTCGAGAGCCTTTTGGAAGTCGGCGATTGCCTTCTGCGTTTTGCCGAGCTTTTCATAAACCATACCGCGTTCAAAGTAATATTCTCCGTTTTCCGCATCAAGTTCAAGGGCTTTATCAAATTCCTTGAGGGCAAGCGAATAATTTCCCTTTCGAGCATAAATTTCGCCGTGATTGCCATAAGAGTCGTTGTCATCAGGGGCGAGTTCCGTTGCCTTGTTGAAGGCGGAAAGAGCCGCGTCGTATTTGCCTTTGAGCAATTCCATAAAGCCAAATCGGGATTGAGTTCCAACGCCTTGTCAAAGTCTTTGATTGCCGGATCTTATTGCTTCACCCAAACCAAGGTGCGCAAACGCTCGCAAACCGTATGCATCGGCAAAATTCGGCTTGAGCTCGACAGCTTCATTGCAGAGATCTCTGCTTCCTTTAAAATCCCCGGCATAAGCAAGTTTCAAAGCCTCTTCAAATTTCTGATTCGCCAAAAAATCACGGTCGGCTTGTTCCATTTGCTCGCGAATGCGATTTTTCTCTGTCTGAGATGTGGCAAGCTTGTATTGTTCCTTTAAATCCTCAACTTGTTTGTCGTTTTTGGAAATGGCGGCTTGCAAGCCGTTGTTTTGCTGAACGATTGTAACTTTCTCCTTGCTGTCGCGCTTCAGGAACTCGAAAATTCCGTCCGAATCGATGTTTGCCTTGAGGGTTGCCGTCCTGATAATTACGGGCTCGCCGTCCGCTGTCGTTGTCGTATTGCACCTTGTCGATAATCTCCGTTATGTTATTGGTTTTCAAAGTCGCTCATGACGTAACGCCCGACGCCGTCATAAGTTTTGATTTCGGCACCGACGATTACAACGGTCAGCAAGCACGCGAAGATTAGAAATGCCGCCAAGCCTCGTTGAAACACTTTTTCCATAAAAATTCCCTTCCCATAAAAATTTAAAATAAGCGGCGGGCTTTTAACGGCTCGTCGCCTGTCTTTTACAGCGTATTAAAGATTCTGTCGCCGGCGTCGCCCAAGCCGGGGACGATATAGCAATGCTCGTTCAAGCCCTCGTCAATCGCCGCCGTGTAAATCTCAACGTCGGGGTGGTCGGCGGCAAGCTTTTCGATACCCCTTGGCGCGGACACTATGCACAGGAAGTAAATCTTGCTTGCTCCGTGATTCTTAAGCATTTGGAGCGCGGCGGAGGCGGAGCCGCCCGTTGCCAACATCGGGTCGACGACCAGCAACGTCTTTTCCGCGAAGCGCGGCGGCATTTTGAACAGGTATTCCACGGGTTGAAAAGTCTTTTCGTCGCGATAAAGCCCCACGTGTCCGACGGCGGCGTTCGGCAAAATCTTCAACGCCCCGCCCGCCATTGCCAAACCTGCGCGGAGTATCGGCACTACGACGAATTGCTCCTCGTCCAAAACCTCTGCGCGGCATGCCGTTATCGGCGTCTCTATCTCGGCAGAATGCGTCTCGAAGTTTTGAGCGGCTTCGTAAGTCAACAGCATTGCCAATTCCTCGACCAACGTCCGAAATTCTTTGGGCGGCGTCTCTTTGCGGCGCAGTTGCGTCAGTTTGTGCTTGATTATCGGATTGTTCAGCTCGTGAATCATCTAATCTGCCTCCTCGAAATTTATTCCCGCCGCCTCAGCCAATCGCTTAAGCCGATACACCGGCAGCCCCACGACGTTTGACCAATCACCGTGAATTTTTTCGATAAACTTTGTCGCGCCGCCCTGCAAGGCGTAGGAGCCGGACTTATCGAGCGGTTCACCCGTTGCCGCGTAGATTTTTATCTCCGCCGCCGTCATTGCTCCGAAGTAAACCTCCGTGACCTCCGCCGCCGTATAAACCGAGCCGTCCGCGCAGATTGCCAAGCCCGTTATGACTTCGTGGCGTTTGCCCGAAAGCCGAGCCAACATTGCCTCCGCGCCCGCCACGCCGTCGGGTTTGCCGAAAATTTCACCGTCGAGCACGACGATTGTATCCGCGCCTATGACGACCGCGTCGGGGTGTTTCGCCGCCACGGATTGAGCTTTAAGCACAGCGTTCGCTACCGCCAATGCTTTCGGGTCGTCGGCACTTTGAGCCTCCTGCGCGTCGCTTACCTCCACGATAAAATTCTTGCACAGCTTACCGAGTAGTTCTTGTCTGCGCGGTGAACCTGACGCTAAGATTATCATTGCTACGCCTCCAAATTTCTGCCGACACTTTCGCGCTTGAAACGTTCGGGGAATTCTGCCATCCACATTTCCGTAGTAATGTAGCGCGTGTTGTACTTGCGAATAAGGTAACGAATCTCCTCGTTTTCCTTTTGGCTCATGGGCGGACAGTCCTCATCGAAGACTATCGGACGGTCTTTGAGCGCGGCTATCTCAGCCTTTTCCTCCGCCGTCAAGGGTTCCCCAACCTTGCGTGTGTAGTATTCCAAATTTTCCTCCGTAAGCATAATAATCGCTCCTTTCGTCCTCTGTTGCTTTGCGGGCAGAGATAAGCCGAATCCTATCGCGTCGCTCAGTTTAAATGACGAACAAAATACCTTCCGCCATTCCGATAACTTTTCGACGCGGCTCGTCAAATGAATGTGTACCGTCGGGCAAGTCAAGGCGATTAGGGTCGTCAAAAACAGCCGCCGCCGTCTTGAAGCTGACGCCGTGTTTAATCTTGTTGCGCTTAGCTTTGTCGCTGTCCCATTCAAAATGTTGGTAGATAACGGTTACCATTGCCTCACTCCTCCGCCTTGAAATTATACACGGGCTTCATTACTTCGACAATATCAACGGTGTCGCCGATAACGTCAAGGATGTCGTCGAGTGACTTGTAGGCTTGAGGGCTTTCGTCGAGAGTAGCGGCGTTGACCGAGGTCGTGTAGACGCCCGCCATAGATTCCTTGTATTCGTCGAGGCTGAGTTGAGCCTTAGCGGTGCCGCGTGACATGATTCGCCCGGCTCCGTGCGGCGCGGAGCAGTTCCAATCGGCATTGCCCTTGCCGACCGCCAAGATTGAGCCGTCGCGCATGTTCAGCGGTATCAAGACGCGTTCGCCTTTATGCGCCGCTATCGCCCCTTTGCGGATTATCAGCTCGCTCGTATCGATGTAGTTGTGAATCGTATGGAACGCCTCGCCGCCCGTAAGTCCCGCCTTGCCCAAAAGTATCTTGGCTATCAGCTCACGGTTACGACGCGCAAACTCTTGGCAAAGCTCCATGTCGTGCAGATACTGATGAAAATATTTTCCGTATACGAAACACAAATCGTCGGGCATGGAGGCTTTCTTGCCGCGATATTCCTTTTCCAACTCCGCAAGCTTAGCCTTAATCTCCGTCTTGCGCCCCAGCGACTTGTAAACCGCGATAATCTCGTCTTTCTGCGCGAAGTATTTATCTTTGCCCTTAGCCAAATCAATCGCCAGCCGCTGATAAATTTCCGCGACCTGCTTGCCGAGGTTGCGACTGCCCGTGTGAATCACCAAGTAAAACGTGCCGTCACCTGCGCGGTCTATCTCGATGAAGTGATTGCCGCCGCCGAGCGTCCCGACACTGCGCTCAATCCGCCGCGTCTCCTTAAGCTCCCGATAGCAATGCAACGCCGTCAAATCAAAGTGCTCCTGCCGCGTATCCCAAACATTCCTCCGTGAGGGAATATAATGCGCCGCCTCGTCCACGCGGGCGAAATCTATCGCCGTGTCGGACAGCTTAACGGTATACATGCCGCAACCTATGTCGACGCCCACGATATTGGGAACCGCCTTATCCGTGACGGTCATGGTCGTGCCGATTGTGCAACCCTTACCCGCGTGCACGTCGGGCATTATCCGTATCTTGCTGCCCGCCGTGAATTCGTAATTGCACATGCGCCTAATCTGTTCGCGAGCCGTGTCCTCCGTCACCTTGGCGAACGATATTGCCGTGTTGTACTTGCCGACTATCTCCTCCATTATCTGTCGCCTCCTCGGCTTGATAATAATCGCACGCGCCCCGCTTGACAAGCTTCCAAAAATTTCCGCCGAATCCGGTTTTATTAAGGCTTCATTAAAAAAATTTTTCCCCACAAAATTATTGCGCCAATTCGTCGCACGCCTTATAATACAATCATTACAGGGAAGTGTTCTTTTGGGTTTTTATGGAAAGGAGCGGATAACTCATGGCAACAGTAACGGGGAGTTGGTCACTATCAACTACAGGCAATGTAACAACGGCATCGTTCACACCAGAAAACAGTAGCACAGCTACAATCAAGATTTCGGGCTTCTCCAGCTCGGTAACACAGGAAAACCTCCCAAGTGTTATAACCGTCGACGATGGCGGAACTATTTCGCTGAAAAGCGGCGCACTTTCGGGGCTCGCGGACGGCGCAAGCTTAACGCTCGGTGAAGGCTATCCTCAATACAGTCTCAAGCTCGACAGTAGCAACTCTACAATCGCTGACAAGCCGAAAATCGACACCACGGACAATACGCCGTTCACGGTCACTGCGACGAGCGGCAACGCCAATAACGCGACGCTCAAGGGCAAGCTGACGGCGTATTACGAGCCAAGCGAAGACGGTAAAACTATCACCTTCCACGACGCGGCTGATACCACCCTCGCAACAATCACGGGGCTCACCAGCGTCGACAGTATTGCGTTCGACAGTGCTACCAAGACGAACATTCAGCTGAAGCTGGCAAATCTCTCCAACAGCAAGACCGGCGTCTCAATCTCGCCTGTGACGATTAGCAACCTCGACACCACTAACGAAAACCTCAACCCCGCAAACTTCAAGTTCACGTTCGTGGCTAACGGCACGGAAGGCGACAACGACAACACCACGGGCACGAACACTGACGGGCAGTCGACGCTCGGCTTCACGGCTAACGGTAACACCTTCAAGACGGTCAGCGGCGACAACAAGGCTGTAACCTACAACGCCAAGACTATGGAAGGCTGGACGCTCTCCACCGACGGCAAGAGCATAACCTACACCGCCGCCGACGAAACCAAAGTTCTCGCCACTATCACGGGGCTCGGTTATGAGGTCGATAGCGTCACCGATTCCGGCGTCAATGTCAAGAATAACGGCTCAAAGGCTGGCATCTCGGTTGCAAGCACCACTATCACGATTAACAAGGCGGCTCTCGGTAGCGACACAATCGAGCTCACCAACGCGGAAGGTTCAAGTTACACGCTCGCGTTCGCGTCGGGTGACACGATTACAGCCACTGGCAATTATAACGGCAAAGTCGGTTTCGACAACTACGACACCTCGACCAAGTATTGGCAGGCAACCGACGGCACGGCTACCTACAAGTACACGATTGGCGAAGGCTGGGAGCTCGACGGAACAACTAAAATCACCCACAGCGGCGCGTCAACGACGGAGCTCATCACGTTGACGGGGCTTAAGGTAAACGACATCACCAACACCACCACAACTGCGATTACCGGCGTCAACTTCGGCGTGGCTGGCGCGTCGACGAGCATCGATACCAGCACAATCTACATTAGCTCCGGCGTCTTCGATACGACTACGGAAGGCTCTGTCGTTTCGCTCACCAAGTCGGGCACGGTCGGCAGTAACACTTACTCGAAGCTCGCGCTCGACGCCTCGGAAACGACGCTCAAGACGGCTCTCACCGTCAACACCGACCCTGATTTGAAATTGTCCACCACAATCACGGCCGGCAATGCGACTATCACGGGCGACACCTTTGAATGGTACGAAATACCAACCGGCGGCACCCCGACAACTATCACCTACCACAAGGCGAAGGACGATACCGCGTTCGCGACGATTACAGGGCTCGCAAGCACCGCCTCGACCGGCAACGTCTCATTCAGCAAAGAAAACAAAACTCTCACGTTGGACGCCGCCGCGCTCGGCACCAACACGATAACCCTCACAACAACGACGGGCATCAGCGGTCTTGGAACTGGTGACGGGAATATCGATTTCAAGCTCGCGCTGGGCGATTTGGGCACCACCAAAGCCGCCGCCGCCAATCAGGTCGACACCAACGACAACACCAAATCGATTACGGTCTCAAACGGCACCGCGACTATCACGGGCAAGACGTTGCCTTATTACACCGTAGCGACGGGCGACAAATCTATCACCTATTCGCCCGCGCAGACAGGGCAAACCCTCGCCACTATCAGCGGGCTCAGCTCCGACGCCAACACCTCGAACGTCACCTTCAAGATGGACGGCACAACGCAGACGGGCACAATCGTTTTGGGCAAAGCCGCCCTCGGCAACAGTAGAATCACGCTCGTGAATGGCAGTGTTGGCAATGTCGCCGCGCTTGGTCTTAAGCTCGCGTTCGACGAAAGCGATTCCACCTACAACGCCACTAATAAGACGCTCGGCTTTGAAGACAGCGGCGATTATTGGAAGGTCAACAATGGCAAGGCGACTTATCAGCACAACACCAAAGAAGGCTGGACGCTCGGCACCGGCAACGTCGTTATCACATACAAAGATGACGGAGCCGCCGAAGAATGGCTCTCCCTCGACAACCTCAACATCACTTCGCCTAGCGGCACGTTGGTCACGGGCGAAACGGAGAAGTATTCCAGTCTTAACGGCATAACAATCGACCGCAATACCGGCACGCTCGTCATTTCTTCCGACCTGCTTCAAGCCGACGCAAGCAAGACTGTCACGTTGCCGACGGGCTACACCGTGCAGATTAAGGAAGGCGCAAACGGCACGGCAGGTTCCTCTGTCGGGTTCGGCACGCACGAAGACAGCCCCTATTGGCGCGTCGACGGCACCACCGCTTATCTCCAATACGACACCGACGGCGGCTGGAAAGTCGAAAACGGCAAAATCACCTACACCGCAGCAAAGACCGGCACGACGGGCACAGTCCTCGCCACTATCACGGGGCTCAAAAACGACAGCAACAGTCTCACCAGCACCAACGCGACTGCGCACCAATATCCGAGTGGCACGACTGTAACCAATTGCTACGACACGCTGAACGGCGTCACGTTCAACAAGACAACGGGCGTCATCACAATTGACAGCAATGCGCTCACCACGACCAACAACGCTAAAGCCGAACTCACATTGGGCACAGGCGTCGCGGCAGGCACCTACAAACTCGCGCTTGGCACTGGCACGGACATCACGGGCGTAGAAAACAAGATTGGCTTCAACCTTAACAGCACCACGGCGACCGTCCTTGAAAAACGCGATGCCGGCTATGTGTTGGGCGACAGCGACACCACCCTGACTTACAAGGCGGCTGTCAACAACACCCTCGCCACTATCACGGGGCTTGCAAGCGGCGTCAAGTACCAGACGGGCGACTCTGACGCAACTCTGCCGAAAGCTCTCTACGTCGACGCGACGGGCGGCAACTTCACCGAAGTCGTTACGCTCGACACCACCAACAAAACCGTCACCCTCAAGGAAAACGCTCTCTCGAAAACTACGGGCGATGCCGGCACGGTCAAGATTTCTGAAACGAATTCGGAATACAAGCTCGCTATCGACGGGGCAACCAACAACAAGCTCGGCTTCGACAACGAGGACGGTACAACCAAATCTTGGCACCATGTAGACGTTGTGGCAAGTGACTCGACACCCGCCTCGACGACCGCGAAATATCAGTACACCGTTGGCGAAGGCTGGACACTCGCCGACGGCAAGACTATCACCTACAAGGCGGCAACGACTGCTGACGGCTCCAATGACACAGCTCCCACTGTCCTCGTACAAATCACGGGGCTTAAGGCTAGCCTCACGGATACTGACCTCGCGGCTATCGGGGCTCCGACATTGGACAGCACCACGGGCTTCTATACCGTCACACTGCCCACGAGCGTTCTGCCTGAAAATACCAACCAAGTCGCCAGCAGCGAGAACAACTACATCTTGGCTATCGACGGGGCAACCAATGGCGAATACGGCTTCGGCAACAGCGGCGGCTATTGGGAACTTAACAAAGTAAGTGACGATGGCAATTACAAAGACACGATAACCGCAACTTATAAGTGCGACTACTATAAGGGCTGGAAAGTCGAAGACGGCAAGATTAAGTACACCGCCGAAACAACCAAAGAGCTTGCGAAAATCGAGGGGCTCAACGGCGGGTTTATGACGATTGAAGCGGGCAAGAAGTATCCCGCCATTGCGGGCATCACTGTCGACGGCGATACCTTCAAGCTGAAGCAAGACGTTCTTGGCACTTCCGCAAGTGCTCCCGTTAAAGTCACAAAACTTACGGGCGCGGATTCAAGCACCAGTTACAAGCTCGCCTTTGCCGATGAAACCAATACAGACGGCTCGCTCGGCTTTGTGGACAGCACCCCGACTTGGTCTATTGACGCCTCCACCAATACCACCGCTCACTACACCTACAAGACGGGTCAAGGCTGGAAGCTCGAATCGAACGGTACAATCTCCTACACTGCGGAGACAGCGGCAAAAACACGCGCCATTGTCACGGGGCTCAAGAACGACGGCAACTTGTTGACTAACATCAAAGCGGGCGGCATCACTGTTTCCACCGACAGCCCCTCCGCCGAACAGCCCGGCGTCCTCACCTTGAAAAAGAGCGTCCTCAACGAAACCAACAGCCAAGCCGTTACAGTTTCGGTGGACGATTACACGCTCGCTGTTGACGCCGGTAACACTATCGACAGCGCGACGCACACCACGGCTTTGAACTTCGACGCGGCGGCAAGCGGCACTGTCACCGTCAAAGAGACTTTGGGCGCAGGCTGGCTCAGCAGTAACAACGACAAGACGCTCACCTACTATTCGGCAGTCGATAAAGAGCTTGCCACCATTACGGGGCTTAAGGCAGGCGTCACGGCGTCCGATTTCACCTTCGACGCCACAGGCAAAAAAGTCTCCGTAGCCGCAAGCGCATTGACCGATAAGGACGTCACCATCGCCAAGGGAAGCGGCGAAACCCAATCCGCTCTTCAATACACCCTCGCGCTGAAGGATTCGACGGTCACTCACGACAGCAAACCTGCGTTTGGTTTCGCCAACGAAGACGGCGCAGAAAAGTATTTTGCTGTCGACGGCACCACTTCAACCACCGTTAATTATCAGCACAACGTCGGCGAAGGCTGGTACCTCGACGGCACCCAGATTAAATACGTTAAGCCGCAACAGCCCACTCCCGAAAACGGCGACCCGACCAAGTATGCCTCCCCCGTCGTCGACGTTAAGATTACGGGGCTTAAGAGCAACCTCACCGACGCCGAAATAGCGGCGGGTATCAAAGTAGGCGCGGACGGCAAAACCATTACCGTTTCCAAAGACGTCCTCGGAACAACCACAACCACGCTCACAGATAATAGCCAATCGACATACACCCTTGCGCTCAAAGACGCCGTTGATAACACGGTCGGCTTCGCGGACGGCTCGGCTTATTGGAAGATAAGCGGCTCTGCAGGCAACTACACCGCCACTTACATGTACGACACGGCGGAAGGTTGGACGATTAACAGCGACACTATCACCTACACGGCACTCACGCCCAAGACAGTTTTGACGCTCACGGGTCTCAAGACGGCTGCGGGCACCGCTCGCCAAGACGCCAACGGCGACGGCATTGTGGGGCAATATACCACCCTCAACGGAATAGAGGTCACCGCCGACGGCAAAGTCAAACTCTCCAACAGCGTCCTCGGCAACTCCAATGTCACCCTAGCCAAAGTCACTGACAACGACCTTAATAAGCTGAACGCCACTTATAAAGCCGCCACTTACAGCCTCGCGCTGGCAGACGACACCGGCTCCGCCAACGGCAACGACGACGTTACCGCAAACGACGGCAAGGTCGGCTTCGTTCCAAAGGCTGACAAGTGGGTAGCCGACTCCACAGCGGGCACTTACAAGTATCAGCACGAAATCGGCGCAGGTTGGTCACTTAGCGGCACAAGTAAAATCGTCTACACGGCGTCCTCCGACGACAACACCTCCGACACCATTAACCCCGTAACGCTGGCGACTGTCTCGAACCTGAAGAGCGGTCTCACCGTCAACACCAACGACGGCACCATTGACGGCATAACGGTCGGCGACGACGGCACTATCACTATCGCCACAAGCATCCTTACCACCAATGCGTCCGCTTCAACCAAACTCACTTTAGGCAAGGAAGACGATAACACCACCAATTTGGCGGCGGGCACCTATAAGCTGGCTATCGCGGGCGACGGCGAAGGCGACGACGTTAAGGACGGCAAGGTCGGCTTTGCACAGAGCGATCCTTACTTGCACGCTGTAAGCGGCACCGTTACTTATCAGTTCGACACCGACGAAGGCTGGACGCTCAACGACGCCGCTACCGAAATTGCTTATTCCGCCTCCAAAGTTGCTGGCGGCAACGACGCCAATAAAACCAAGTCCACCGTCCTTGCGAAAATCACGGGGCTTAGCACGGGTCTCAATGCGGTTAACGGCGCGATTGACGGCATAACGGTCGGCTCCGACGGCACCTTCACTATCGGCAGCATGAACGTCTTCGCTCAGCCCGCGTCAGGTGCTACTTCAACCGCCGTAAATCTTTCCACCTCGGCGGCGGACGGCACCTATAAGCTCGCGCTCGGCTCGGACATCGCCACTGTGGCGCACGTCATAGACGGCTCGGCAAGCACCGTTACTGTCAGCGGCGGCAGTGCGACTATCAAAGGCACGACCGAACAATACGCCAAACTTAACAGCGATACGTCAATCACCTACTACGCGCAACAAACGGACGTACCGCTCGCGACTATCAGCGGTCTCAAGAGCGACGTAAATGTCGGCGTCTCCGTTGCGGGCGGCGTTATCACTATTGACAACAGAGCACTCAACCAGACCAAGGTCAGCCTTTCGATTGAAGACATTGCCGACAATGAAGACTTTACTTTTGACCTCGAAGACAACGGCTCCAACAGCGTAGCTCAAACCGCCAACCAGCTCACGGGGGCTTCGTCGATTGGCGATATTAAAAACGGCGTCGCCACTATCAAGCAGAACACTGCGGCTTATTACTCGGTCGGGCAGGACGGCAAGAGCGTCAACTATAACGCCTCGGCATCCAAGACCATCGCCGAAATCACGGGTCTCAGCTCCAATGCCACAAGTTCAGGCGTCACGCTCGCAAGCAGAGTTATCACTTTGGGAGCCTCCGCGCTCGGCAAAGGCACAATCGCCCTCGTCAACAAGAAAGTCGGCAACGTCTCCGATCACGGGCTTAGCCTTAAATTGGGCGGCGACAACGGCACGGGCGACGACGGCACTCCGGCAAACGATAACAAGTTTGGCTTCAAAGAAGACACCAACGGCAAATGGACAATCAAAGACGGCGTGGCGACCTATACGCTCGACACGGCGGAAGGCTGGACGCTCGACACCGACGCCAACGTTATCGGCTACACGCCCAAAACCACGGCGGAGCTTGCGGTTGTTCGCGGGCTTAAGAGCGGCGTCAAAGTCAAAGACGACGGCTCAATCGACGGTATCACTGTCACGCCTCCGACATCTCCCAGTACTACGACGACCTTCTCGATAGCCGAAAGCTTGCTTGGTACGGCGGCAGTCACGCTCACCGACCTGGATGCCAACGACGGCAAAGACTTTGCATTTAAGCTTAACGACGGCACAACCACCACGTTGACATCGCTCGGCTTTACGGGCAACGACGGCGCATCTGCTTACTGGAAGATTGAAGACGGCACGGCAAGCTATCAATACGACGTCAAGGAAGGTTGGACTGTCGAATCGGACGGCTCTATCAGCTACACCGCCGCCGAGACAAAGCCCGTCTTCACCGTCGACGGGCTTAAGGGTATAAAGAACGGCACCTATTCAACCGCCGAACAAAAAACTGCACTCCAAACGGCGGGCTTGACGCTCAACAGTAAAGCTGTCGAATTGGATACCGCTGTCCTCGGCGACAACGAACTTACGCTCACCATGGGCGCGGGCGTTTCGGGCTACACGCTTGCCCTCGCGGACGACACCGGCTCCGGCAGCGGCAACAACGACGTTACGGCAAACGACGGTCAAGTCGGCGGAGTAAGTGTTTCTGCCGCGTGGTTCCTCGACAGCGAAGGCAATGCCGTCTACAACAAGACTAAGGGCGCGACCTGGAGGCTCGGCTCAGGCTCCACAAGCATACTCTACACGGCGGCTGAAACTTACGACCAAAAGCCGCTCGTCACTATCGCGGGGCTTAAGAGCGGCGTCACGGCGACCGACCTCAACAACTATATCGGCGTCAGCGGTTCCGTTGTCACTTTGCACAAGGAAATCCTCGGCACCACCGAAGTAACGTTTACACCCAGCAAAGATACCAACGGCGCGGCTAAATACACTTTGGCATTGGGCGGCGATGTGGAAGGCTCGACGACTACGGAATATTGGACGGGCAAGAACGGCACCTTGACGCTCAAGCAAGACGCCTCGGAAGGCTGGTCACTCAGCGGCACGAACACCGTCAAATACACGGGCAAAAAGACAGGCGCAACCCTCGCGACGCTCACGGGGCTTAACAAGACGCTCCTGCCCTCAAACGGCGGCGACCCCGATACTCCCGCGCACGTTGACGGCATTGCGGTTTCGGACAGCAATATCCTCATCTCCGACGCCGCGCTCACGACCGGCAACGTCTCGATTAAACAGGGCAAGGATACCACGGGCACCGCAACCAATTACTCGCTCGTCTATAACGGCTCGACCTCTGCGGGCACGGCGGCAGATGCGAATTGGCTCGTAGCGGGCGGCACCGCCACCCTCAAAGAGCTGACGCCCGCCTACTACGACGTTGACAACAATATTATCAAGTATCATGTGCCCGTAGCCGAAAAGGACGACAAGAGAAAAGACATCGTCTACGCGGTAGTCAAGGGCATAAGCAAGACCGCCACCAAGGAAGACATCGGCGTAACGGACTCTTACACGACAGATTCAAGCGGCAAAATTACCAAGGGCGTTATCACCGTCAAGCCCGACGCGCTCAACAGGACGAACATCACTATCAGCGGCAACTATTACACGCTTGCCACCGACGACGAAATTTCCGAGCCTGATGTCACCAAATCGGCGTGGACGCTCAACAAGACGACCGCCACCATGAAGGGCGACATCTCCGCCGGCTACAGAGCCTCCACCGACGGCAAGACTATCGTCTACTCCAAGCCGCAGACCAACGCCACGCTCCTGACTATCAGCGGACTGCCCTCGACGGGTATCAGCGTCCAGAATAACATGATTAAGGTCACCCAAAGCGACGGCACTTTGACGAACGCCTTCACAATCACGAACGGCAATATCGTTAACATGAATGCCAACGTGCTCGCCAAAGCTCCCGCCAAGATTGTGCTCAAGGGCACGGGCTACGAATTCGCCGCGCTCAATGCAAATTCTTACACTGCAGACGGTGCGGCTTACAAAAACACGAACGTCTACACGGCGGCTAATGCCGTTGTTGCGGGCGCAGACACCAACAACGACGGCACTTTGGAAACTCAGCCCGGCGTCGACGTGTGGCGCGTCAGCGGCACCAAAGCCGTTTACAAGCGCGTTATCCCCGCTCACTACAAGCTCACCGGCACCAATACGCTCGTCTACGTTAAGGAAACCGACTACAAAGACCCGACCACCAAAAAGGCTGTCACCTACGCGACTGTCACGGGGCTGGTTAAAGGGCTCAAAGTCTCGGAGGACGGACAGACTGTTCTCGGCACCGACGGCACCACAACGGCGATAGACATTACAAGCGGCGCAATCGACATCAAGGAGGCGGCGGTCGGCACGACGGCTGTCACCTATACCCCCGGCAATACGTCGACACTCGTAGGCACCTCGACTAACGTCTCGCTCAACGAAACGGGTACCTTCTTTAAGACGAATGAAACCTCGGACACCAGATCGGAAGAGCGTCGTGTAGGGAA
>CALFJE010000088.1 GCA_937877545.1 uncultured Selenomonadales bacterium
TCCGGGTTTCAAGTCGCGGCGAGCCGCCATCCTTGGCGGCTCTACTTTACGCGGCGTGTCATATTTTCGTTAATTATTTTCAAAGGAGAGTTTCACCGTGAATATTTTTATCCTTCATCCGTCGTTTCCCGCGCAATATCTCAATCTCGCGCCCTATCTTGCAAGCAATCCCGAAAATAAGGTTTTCTTCCTGTCCAAGGAAAATTCCATTAACACCCAACTGCGCGGCGTCACCCTCGCCCTCTACCCCAAACCCAACGAGAAAAACGAGGAGTGGATTAAAACTTGCGGCGTATTGCGCCCCGCTGCCGAGGCTGTCGTCGAAGGTCAAGCCGTCCTCCGCGCCATGGAGTGGCTCGCCAAAGAGCAGAACGTTAAGCCCGACGTGATTATCGCGCACACCGGCTGGGGCTCCACGCTTTACTGTAAGGATATGTATCCCAACGTCCCGATTATCGGCTACTTCGAGTGGTATTATCGCGTCGAGGACAGCGATTGTTATTGGTGGCCCGACGAAATTCCGCAAATCGGCAACCGCATTTCCATTCGCACGCGCAATGCTCATCACCTTATGAATTTGGAGCTGTGCGATCAGGGCATTTGCCCGACCAAGTGGCAGTATTCCCAATTCCCCGAAGAGTACAAGCCCAGGCTCAATATCATTCACGAGGGCATTGATACGCGCTTTTGTTCGCCCGACCCCAGCGGCAAGCGTCCCGGTCTTGTGCTTGACGACATTCAACTCAACTTGCCCGAAGGCACCGAAATTATCACCTACGTCGCCCGCGGCTTTGAGATTTATCGCGGCTTCCCGTACTTCATGGACGCGATTCGTCACGTGTTGGCGCGTCGCCCGCAAACCCACGTTGTTGTTGTCGGCAAGGACAGAATTTGCTACGGCGCACAGCTTAAGGATACGACCTACCTCAAGGAGGAGGAAAAGAAGGGCGGCTATCCGACTGACCGCGTGCACTTCGTCGGACTGCGCAATCGCGGCGATTATCAAAAAATCCTGCGTGCGTCGAGCTGTCACGTTTACTTGACGCGTCCGTTCGTGCTTAGCTGGTCTTGCCTTGAGGCTATGAGCTTCGGTTGCCCGATGGTCGGTTCCAAAACTCCGCCCGTGCAAGAGGTTATGGAGGACGGCGTCAACGGTTTGCTTGCGGAGTTCCGTTCGCCGTATCACATTGCCCGCAAGATTGAGGAGCACCTCGACAATCCCGAACGCGCAAAGAAATTGGGCTTGGCGGCACGCGAAACAATTAAAGAGCGTTTCGAGCTGATGAATTGCATGAAGGCGCAGGAAGATTTGATGTACCGCGTAGTTCGTTGAGGCGAGGGCGGCGCAATGACATTTGAAACATTCATACCTGCGCGGGCAAAAAGCGTGCTTGAGCTGACGGGCGACGCGCCGGAGGACTTCGAGACTTCGCAGGAAAAATTTCTGGAGATACAGCCCGCTTGCAAGTACACCGTCGCGATAGATTTGGAAAAGGTCGCGGGCACGTTCGACGCCATATTGATTCAAAGCCCGCTAATCGGCACGCTGACTTATAAACGGCTGGTCGCGTTGATTCGGAAGGTCGCGAAGTTTTTATCGTCGACGGGCACGCTGATATTCACGCTGGACAACATGGGGCACGCCGAGAATCTGGACGCGATACTTGAGGGCAAGCCGCCCAAATTCCGCGTGACGTTGACGCAAAACGAGCTTCAAGACGCGATAGAGGAGGCGGGCTTGAACGTCTTGCGGTCGCTGAACGCGGGGCGCGGCGTTCAAGTGCGTCGGCAAGTGGCGGAGCTGGCAAAAACGGATTTGGCGGTGTTCGTTTACATATTCACGGCGTACAAGTCCGAGCCGCCCAAGAAAACGTTGGTGCAAACGCTAATAGGCGAGTCGACGGTCTGCGCACCGAGCCGCGTACACATGCCGAATTCCTTTTTCATGACGGAGCCGAACGTCTTTATCGTATCGTCGCCGGTCGGCAAGCCGTATCAGCTGTTCGACAAGGAGCAATTCGAGGAGCGCGTCTTCATCAATCAGCGCATGTGTTTCCCGTCGTTCGCGGTCGGATTGGATTTCTTCAACGTGTTGCGCGAAAAGGAAATTCTGTTCATATCGGAAATGGACGATCACCCCGTGCTGTGGGAGGACGATTATCAAAAGACGGCGTGGATAAACTTCCGAGCGGTGCACGCGATACAAACGTCGACGCCGTACCTGGCGGATTTCTTGAGCCAATTCAATCCGAATGTGACGGTGTTCGCGAATCAGCTGAGACGCTTGCCGCCGCCGAGGGATTTCGATTTCGAGTTCAAGCAGAAAAAGCCCGTGACGATATTTTTCGGGGCGTTGAATCGGGACGGCGATTTTACGGAGCTGTTGCCGGTGCTGAACAGATTCGCCAAGCATTACGGCAAAAAGATAGCGTTCAAGATACTTTCGCGGAGGAATTTGTTCGACGCGCTGGAGTCGGAATATAAAACGTTCGTCGGCGATATGAGCAAGTACGAGGGGCAATTCATTCCCTACGACGAGTACGAGGCGGCAATGCGTTCGTCGGACATAGCGTTGTTGCCGCTTAGGGATAACGAGTTCAATCGGTCGAAGTCGGATTTAAAGTTCATTGAGTGCGCGGCTAACGGGACTGTGGCGTTGGCGTCGCCCGTTGTTTATGCCAACACGATACAGGAAGGTTCGACGGGCTTTATCTATCGCGACGACCGCGAGTTTACGACAAAGCTCAACTTGCTGGTGAAGAATCGGAACTTGCGGCGCATGGTGGCGGAGAAGGCTTACAACTACGTCAAGCACGAACGGTTGATGAGCCAACACTACGAGGAGCGGCTGGATTGGTATCGCGAGCTGTTGCAACGCTTGCCCGAATTGACCAAGCAGGCGGAACAGCGGATTGAAAAATTTATCCCGCTGTTCAAAAAGGAGATTGACGAATTCCGAGCGCGTTTCCAAAAGCGTGCTCAAGCGGCAGGAGGCATAAGCGAAGGGCGCGAAATAATTATTCCGGAGTAGGAATTAGGGAGTAGGGATTGGAGGGGAGGAACATGTCGGAGATACAAATCTTTGGCGGGGCGTTGATGATGTCGGTGACATTCTACGCCTTGGCGGGCATAGCGATGCTTGGGATATTCGTTTTGGTATACCTGAGCAGTCGCGGCTCCAAAAAGAATGCGGGCATGTTGGACGAGCTTGTCCTGGACGAGCGGCAACAAAATCGCGACGGCTACACGAGCGTGACCGACAAGAGCAAGTTCCTCGGCGCGGTCGGCGTTTGCGTGACGGATTTGCGTCCTGCGGGCACGATAACCGTTGACGGCGAGCCGCTTGACGTGGTGGCGGAGGGCAATTTCGTCAAGGCGGGCGCGAGCGTTATCGTCGTCAACGTGGACGGTTCCCGCGTGCTTGTCCGTCAAACGGAGGGAGGTCTTAACCATGGATGACTTGATAATCGGCTACGGCTTCTTGTTGTTTATGGGCTTAATGGTGGCGGGGATATTCCTGCACTTCGTACCAATCGGGCTGTGGATTTCGGCGTTGGCGGCGGACGTGCACGTCGGGATATTCACGCTGATAGGAATGCGTATGCGGCGCGTGCCCCCCGCGCAGATTGTCATGCCGCTAATCAAAGCGAACAAGGCGGGGCTGGACGTCAACGTCAATCAGCTGGAGGCGCATTATTTGGCGGGCGGCAACGTCGACAAGGTAGTAGACGCGCTGATAGCCTCGCAACGTGCGCAGATAGTTTTGCCGTTTGAGCGTTCGGCGGCAATAGACTTGGCGGGGCGCGACGTGTTGGAAGCGGTACAAATGAGCGTCAACCCGAAAGTCATTGAGACGCCCGTTGTGTCGGCTGTAGCCAAAAACGGTATCGAGCTTAAGATAAAGGCGCGTGTCACCGTTCGGGCTAATATTGACAGATTGGTCGGCGGCGCGGGCGAGCCTACGATAATTGCGCGTGTCGGCGAGGGCATAGTTACGACGGTCGGCTCCTCTGAGCGGCACACGGACGTTTTGGAAAGCCCCGACGATATTTCCAAGACGGTACTGGGCAAGGGTTTGGACGCGGGCACGGCGTTTGAGATTCTGTCAATCGACATAGCGGACGTGGACGTCGGGCGCAATATCGGCGCACAACTTCAAACCGACCAGGCGGAGGCGGACAAGCGAATCGCTCAAGCCAAGGCGGAGGAGCGTCGCGCAATGGCTGTCGCCAAGGAACAGGAAATGAAAGCCTACACGCAGGAAATGGAAGCCAAGGTCGTCGAGGCGCAGGCGGAAGTTCCTCACGCAATGGCGGAGGCTCTCAAGTCGGGCAAGCTCGGCGTCATGGATTATTACAACATGATGAACATTCAATCCGATACCGAAATGCGCAAGGCGGTCAGTGCGGCGGGCAAGCCCAAGGACGAGGAGTCCGTCAAGAGGTAAAATTTTTACACAGCTCCGCGAATCGGCGGGGCTTTTTTTACGGGGACGCCATGAAGCTTTACAGGTACAGGACGATTAAGAGCGCGTTGTTGGAGCTTGAGGACGGTGCATTTTATTTCGCGGAGCCGGCAGAGCTTAATGACCCGCTTGAAGGCTACTTGAAAATTTATTGGCAGGGCGACGCGCCCGCGTGGCAAGGCTTGCTGAAAAATTTCGTCTGCAGTCTGTTTTACAACTTGCAAACGTATCTGTTGACGGCGCGGCATTTTCAAGGCGTATCGCGGGAAAATTTTTTCGGCGACTTGCAGAGCAAAAATATCCTGTTCGATTCGCACCGATTCGAGGATTCGCCGTTAAGTCAAATCTTCCGGGAGCTGGGCGAACAATTCTTGACGCAGGATAAAGTTCGCGAGGTCGTCGAATTCTACGGCGACGATAAGATTAAGTGCTACGGGCGCGAAATGGAATTTATCCTCCGCACGGTGATTGACGCCGCGTTTATAATTTGCGTCGGGAAACTTAAAAGCCTCGGCTTGATTCGCGCCGACTTCGACGGGAATTTTTTCGATGTGGAGTACGAAATTTCGTTCGCGGAGCTGAAAAATATCAGCGACGACGCCCGCAAGCAAAGGATTGACGAGCTGGAAAATTTGAATTGCGACATGATGGAATCGGGCTTGCTGGGCTTGAAGCTGAATCGCCGCCCGTCGGATACGCGCTACCTTTTCAAGCAACACATGCTTTGGCTCCGATTTATTTTCCCGCGCACCTACGTCGAGCAGCTAAAGGAAATTATGTATCCGAACGGCTACGTGGTGTGCTTTTCCGACACGCCGACCAACTCCGCCATGTGGGGCAACTACGCCGACAATCACAGGGGCGTTTGCTTTATCTACGAGACGGAAAATTTGGGCGGGCGCGAGTTCATAAATTTTGCCGCCAAGTCTTTGGAGGTCAAGCCGGTTAAGTATTGTAAGCAAGTCATTGAGCGAAATTTTTTTGATACGTTGCGGCATTTATCTTTTCTGCGTGCGGAGGATTGGCTGACGGGTCTTGGCGGGCGCAAGAGCAAAAAATTAACCGCGCCCGAAAGCTCGGCAGGATATGACGACGATTATCAAGAAAAATTCTATCGGAAGATGACGGATTGGCACCACGAGCGGGAGTACAGAATTTTTTTGGCGGACAGATTTTATCGCTATGCCGACAAGTTTGCGCGGCATTGGAAGTACGATTCAAAGACGCTGACGGGGCTGGTATTCGGGATACGGACGACGCTTGATGACAAATTGGAGCTGTTGCGGAAGTTGGCGCGGCTCGGAAAATCGGTCGGCAATTTTGATTTTTTCCAAGCGGAATACGACGACGAGACGCAAATCATTTCAATCCGCGAAAAACTTCTGCTGACAAAAATCACTTGAAACGAGGCGATACTTATGGAATTGGCAACAATCTTTCTGATATGGCTGGCGGTGACGATAATCGACAACCTCGCCAAAAGAAAAAGACGGCTCCCGCCGCCCGACTTCGATATACCGCCGCTCGCCAACGAGGAGCCGATAGTCCTTGAAAATCCGCGTCAAGCCGAGGTGCGCCCGCTCAACCCGCCGATTAAAAAGGCGTCCGCGCAGATTGTTCAAGAGGAGGAGCCTAAGCCGCTCAACGTGAGTTTGACGCCCTCGACCGTCATGAACGCGTTCGTGCTAAGTGAAATTATCGGCAAACCCAAGGCGTTGCGTCGCAGGTGAAAATTTTTTAGCCCTTGTCAATAGGCGAGGGCTTTTTTCTTTCCAACAGCGCGGAAAATATCGGTTCGCCGCCGCATAAATCCGACACCAGGAACGCCGCGCCCGATACGACGATTAACCCCGTCAAGTGCTCGAATTGCCCCGTCAGCTCCAAAAGCAATACGCTGCCCGTCACGGGTGCCTTGACCACCGCCGCGAAAAATGCCGCCATGCCAAAGATTATGAACAGCGTCGTCCACTCCGCCGTGAACAGGCTCAATCCGTTGCCCGCCCGTGCAAAGATGTTGCCGATTAACGCCCCGACGACCAATACCGGCAAGAATAAGCCGCCCGGCGCGTTCGTCCCGAAGCAAATCAGCGTATACAGCACCTTGCCCGCCAACAGGATTATCAGCAAGCTCAACGCGGGGTACGTGCTTAAAAGCTCGTCGACCAACACGTTGCCGCAACCGAGCACTTGCGGGAGCCACATCCCCAACGGTATCGCCATTAGCAACGGTATCGCGAATCGCCGCACGCCGAAAAGTCTCAAGCGGTCGCAGGTGTCAAGCGCGAACAGCAACGCTTTGGAGAAAAACGCGCCCGCCGCACCGCAAATCATGCCCAGCAATACGAACAGCCCCGCGAATTTCAACGGAGCCGCCGTCAAGCCCGCCGCCATTTCAAGCGTCGGTAACGTCATGACCGAGGGCACGTGTAGAGGTGTCGCGGTTATCGTCTCGAACACGGGGCGCACGCCGAACACGATTTTAACCACGAACGACGCGCTAACTGCCGCCGTCACCGCCGCGATTAAAATTTCTTGCGAAAACCGTTTGCGCAATTCCTCTATGCAGAAAATCACTCCCGCCAGCGGCGCGTTGAATATTGCCGCCAAACCTGCGCCCGCGCCCGCCGTCAACAGGAAATTGCCCTCAACCTCCTCGTGTTGCCGATTGTTCGCGTAAATTATTTTCGTGAACACATTGCCGACCGCCGCCCCGAATTGTACGCTGATTCCCGCTCTGCCCAAAGATAAGCCCGCGCCTATCCCGACGACCGTCGCCGCGAATTTCACCGCCAACAATCGCAACGGCTTGACCATTCGCGCCCGCCCCTGCAGTATCCCTTTGAGTTGCGGTACGCCGCTGCCCGCGACTTGCGCGTCGAATTTTACTGCCCGCGCCAAAAATTCAGCGACCAAAATCATCACGCCGATCGCCAACAGAAAATCTGCGGCTCCGTCCAGTTGCGCAAAGATTTTAGGGCGATATATATCCGCCTCGTCGAGCAGGAAGCGCAACGCCGCCACGATTACCCCCGTGAATATCCCGACGACCGCGCCCTCCAAAAACAAGCGCACGCGCAAGAGCCGCCGATTGCTCAACATGACGCTCACTCCTCCAATCAAATTTTAATTTTACACTAACGCCGATAAGCTTGAAAAAAAAATGGCGATAAGCTAGAATTCGCGCCGAGGTGATAAGTATGGATCGCGACACAAGAAAAGAGATAATCGCGGCGGTCGAGGATTTCTTCGAGCGCAAAGGAGTAAAGTACAAACCCTTTAACGAACGCGGCATGGCGCGGGCAACTTACGGCGTCAAATCGAAACTCAAGCACGTCGATGTACTCTTCATAGCCTCCGACGATAAGCTGATGGTCAGATCAATTCTTCCGTTGGAAGCCGGCGAGGACGAACGCGCCAAGGTCGGCGAATTCCTGTTGCGGGCGAATTACGGCTTGAAAATTGGCGGTTTCGATTTTGACTTCAACGACGGGGAAATTTCCTATCGCGTGTCGCTCTATTGCGGCGACGAGGAATTTGCTCCGCCCACGTTCGAGCAGATTGAATACGCGCTGATTGTCAACCTGATGATGGTCAGCAAATACGGCGACGCCCTGCTCAAGGTGCTGTTCGGCTTGGTCGAGCCTAAAGACGCAATCGACGAGGCAGAATCCTCCGCCGAATAACCCGCACGCTTGCACAAAACAAGAGCCTCGATTCGCGTCGAGGCTCTTTTGCTGTCAATAGGTTCGTTTCTTTACAAAATCGTCGTAGCTCATGGCGCGGGTATGTTGCGTATGCGCCCATTCATGTTCGTTGCGGTGCAGGAAGCCGATAAAAATTATCGGGATCCACGAATAGATAAACAGCGGGTAGAACAGCAGATACCACCACGATTTGAGCTTGGCGCGGACTTTGACGAGGATAATCATTGGCAGGACGTATTGCGCGACCATTATCACCATAAGGATTTGCGACGGCAGGACGGCGTAGATATTCGTGTAGAGCGTGCCCGTGAAGAATTGGATATAGCTCATTGCGAAGAAAAACGACGACAGCATAAGGAAATGCGGCTGGAGCAAGTACAGGCAGCCGTCCCATAAGCGAATGTCTTTGCGCCGCCAACCCTCGCGGAGCATTTTCGGGATAAAGCGGTGCGCCACGTCGAATTGACCTTGCGCCCAGCGTTTGCGTTGCGTCCAAGACTGCGCGAACGTCAAGGGCTTTTCGTCGTAGACAATGGCGTCGTGCGCCCAAGTCGTCTTCAAGCCCTCGGCAAGCGACTTCATGGTAAATTCCATGTCCTCGGTTAAGCAGGTAGCCCGCCAGCCGTAACGCTTAAGCACGTCGAGGGTAATGCACATGCCGGTACCGCCCAAGACCGCCGACAAGCCGATATTGGTTTTGGCGAGGTGGCTGACGTAATCGATAACCCAAAAGGCTATGGCAAACGTGCCGCTGACCCACGTGTCGTAAGGATTTTTGGCGTCGAGGAAGCCCTGAATAATCTTGTCGCCCTTGCAGAGCCGATTGTTCATCTCCATTAAAAAATTCGGGTGGACGAGGTTATCGGCGTCGAAGATAGCCACGGCGTCATAGATTTGCCCGCGAGCCTCCATTTCAAAGAGACGTTCAAACATCCACTCCAGCGCGAAGCCCTTAGATTTTTTGGCGGCATCTACGCGCTTACAGACAATCGCGCCGGCGTCGGCGGCAATCTGCGCGGTGTCGTCGTTGCAGTTGTCGGCGATAACATAAATGTCATAGAGGTTGGCGGGATAGTCGAGGGCTTTAAGATTTTCGATTAGCTGACCGATAACCGCACGCTCATTGTGGGCGGCGACTATCACGGCGAATTTTTTTTGCGGAATTTTAATCTTGACCTCGCGCCGTCGCCACATGCCGAAGAATCCTATAAGACACAAGTAAAACGTGAACACGAACAGCACGGCTTGAATCGGTATCATTATTACGTCGAGCGGGTAATTGAACATCTTAGTCCTGCCTCGTGATTAAAATTTTACTGATACGAACGCCGCAAGCGTGACGCTTGACCCTGCAGTCGCGCCGCCACATTACGTCGAGCGGGTAATTGAACATCTTAGTCCTGCCTCGTGATTAAAATTTT
>CALFJE010000089.1 GCA_937877545.1 uncultured Selenomonadales bacterium
TGCATCTTCAGTTTTTTCTGTGTATTTCCGATACCAATCGGCAGCTGTTGTGTAATCTTTCAATTTAAAATAGCAGTAACCAATATTGTAATAGCAAGTTTTGAACTCGGGCATCGTATATGCGCCAGGCGTTGTTTGCAGTTGCTTATATGCTTCGGCTGCATCGGTGTATTTTTCAAGGCGATAAAGGGCTTCTCCTTTCCAATATTGAGCCATAGCGCGAATTTCCTTGTCGTAGGCTTTTAAGGCGATAACTTGGTTGAAAGCTGCAACCGATTCTTCAAATTTTAGATTATTGTAAAGTTCTAATCCTCTAAAGTAAGCAACACGCTGCCACGCCGATTGCATCTCAGTCGTTTTGTTTTCAATTTTTGCAAGCGATTCAAGCGCGGTAAGTTCGCCGGAAATTTTATTTCCCTTAATGAACTGCAAGATCAAGACGTTAAGTCCTGCGCCGTAAGCACGAAGAGCCAAGCCAAATGCCGCCGTTGATTTACCTTTGCCGTCGCCTGTGTGAATTATTACAAGTCCGTGATTGTTCAAAAATTTTTCCCTCCAATAAAAAAATCTGCAGTTCATTTGAACTACAGAAAAAATAAACTATCGATCTGTTAAACCATTCAACTATCGATCTAAATTACATCATACCGGGCATACCGCCGCCCATTCCGCCTGGCATAGGAGGAGCAGGAGGTTCAGGTTTATCGGCAACCAATGTTTCAGTTGTAAGAATCATTGCCGCGATTGACGCCGCATTTTGCAACGCTGAACGTACAACTTTAGCAGGATCAACGATACCAGCTTGAATCATATCGACGTATTCATTGGTTAATGCGTTGAAACCGACGCCTTTACCTGCCTTCTTGACAGCCTCAACAACTACGCTACCTTCTTGACCTGCATTGTTAGCAATTTGGCGAACAGGCTCTTCAATGGCGCGTTTGACGATTTCGACACCGACTTTGGCGTCGCCCTCAGCTTGAACGCCGTCGAGCGCGGATTGAATGTCGATAAACGTGGTGCCGCCGCCCGCGACGATACCCTCTTCGACAGCTGCGCGGGTTGCGTTGAGCGCGTCCTCTATGCGGAGCTTCTTTTCCTTCATTTCAACTTCGGTAGCCGCGCCGATTTCGATAACCGCCACGCCGCCCGCCAACTTGGCAAGACGTTCCTGAAGTTTCTCTTTATCAAAGTCGCTGGTCGTCGTTTCGATTTGCTTGCGAATCATGGCGACGCGGGATTTAATTTCGTCCTTATCGCCGCTGCCTTCGACAATAGTCGTTTCCTCTTTGGTGGCGCGGATTTGGCGTGCACGACCGAGGTCGGCAAAGGTTGCGCTGTCGAGCTTGCGTCCGAGTTCCTCGCTGATAACCGTGCCGCCCGTCAAAATGGCGATGTCTTCGAGCATAGCCTTGCGACGGTCGCCGAAGCCCGGAGCCTTAACCGCAAGAGCCTTGAACGTGCCGCGCAGTTTGTTGACAACGATAGTAGCCAACGCCTCGCCGTCAACGTCTTCCGCCACGATAACGAGCGGCTTGCCCTGCTTAACGACTTGCTCAAGAATCGGCAGGATGTCCTGAATCGAGGAGATTTTCCTGTCGGTGATGAGGATAAACGGATCGTCGAGGACAGCTTCCATTTTGTCGGCGTCGGTGACCATGTAGGGCGAAATGTAGCCGCGGTCGAATTGCATACCCTCGACAACCTTAAGATTGGTCGTCATGGTCTTGGACTCTTCAACCGTGATAACGCCGTCGTTGCCGACCTTTTCCATGGCGTCGGCGATAAGTTTGCCGATTTCGGCGTCGCCCGAAGAAATGGCGGCAACCTGCGTGATAGCCTCTTTGCCCTCGACCTTTTTGGCGTTGTTCTTAATTTCGTCGACGAGTTTGGCGACAGCCGCTTCGATGCCCTTTTTGATAATCATGGGGTTCGCGCCCGCCACGACGTTTTTAAGCCCTTCGCGGACGATAGCCTGCGCCAGGAGCGTTGCGGTGGTGGTGCCGTCGCCGGCTACGTCGTTGGTCTTCGTGGCGACTTCCTTAACGAGCTGTGCGCCCATGTTCTCGAAGTGGTCTTCAAGCTCAATGTCGCGAGCGATAGTCACGCCGTCGTTGGTTATGGACGGTGCGCCGTATTTCTTTTCCAAAACGACGTTGCGACCCTTCGGACCGAGCGTAACTTTAACCGCGTTTGCAAGAGCGTCTACACCGCGACTGAGGGCGCGGCGAGCTTCTTCGTCGAACAAAATTTCTTTTGCCATATAGTATTTACCTCCAAAAAATTTTCGCTTAGATAATCGCCAAAATGTCACTCTCGCGAATCACGAGATAATCTTTGTCGTCCACCTTGACTTCGCTGCCCGCGTACTTGTTGAAAATGACTTCATCGCCGGCTTTGACTTCCATAACCGCACGCGTGCCGTTGTCGAGGAGTTTGCCGGTGCCGACCGCTACGACCTTGCCCTTTTGCGGCTTCTCTTTGGAAGTTTCGGGCATGATGATGCCGCTCTTGGTCTTGAGCTCGACCTCGGCTACTTCTACAACAACTCTGTCTCCAAGTGGCTTTATCATAAATATCTGCCTCCCATAGGAATTTCAAACCTGCTCGGCGTACCCCGCCGAATTGCAAGGCGTATAATAATCCCTATTCAACAAAATGTCAAGCCTTCCTTTTTGCCCGGCAAGACAGGAGTCAAAGAATCCTTGTCGTTGTTGCGGCTCCTCGCTTCGATTGGCTTAATATTGATTTTTATAATTGAAAAACTTTTCTTTGCTTGCCCAAAGAAAAGTTACAAAAGAAAAGGCACCTCGCGGGGGCGTAACCATCCACCGTTCCAACGTTCGCGCAACCCGAAACGTGTTGTGCCCGCTGTTGTTGCATCACGCAACAAGACGCGGGCGGCGCACGTCCTGTGCGCCTCTTTTTTTCAGCTTTCTGCTTCGATTCGGCTTAATCCCGATTAGATCGTAAATTTTATAAAAAAACCCCGACGTTTGTCGAGGCTTAAACTTTGTCAAAACTTGGGAATCAGAAATCTTTTTTGAGTTTACATTGAATGGAAAGCCCTTTCTGCTTGCCGACCCAACCGACCAACGCCGAATCAAACATGACGGCGGAGCGGGGCGTGGGCTTGAGTTGCCAGCCGAACTCCAACATGCCGCTGGAGCCTTTTTGCCCGACTTTGCGGGTATGTTCGCCCATGTAGCTTGCAAAGGTGTCGCCGCTGAAGTCGTATTGATATGCAAGTCCCGAATAAAAGCGATTGTGATCGTTAATGGAACGTGTGAGTCGTGCGCCCAGGCGAATGCGTTTGCTGTCGGAATCGGAAAGGTTATAAGTCTGCTCCACTTGAGAAACTTTGGCGTCAAGCCCGCTTATATGGTTGTGCGAATAGATGCCGTAAAAGTCCATGACATTTTGCGGCGAAACGTTTGCTCTCCAGCCCAACCTTACGTGCCCCGTGTAAACGGGAGTGTGCGCATTATAGGAAACGTGAACGTGTTCGCCATTCATTTCAAAGTTATCGCTCGTGAAACTCGTCTTCATGCGTCCGCCGCGAAAGCTCGCCTCGTAATACATGCCGCCCGTGTTCCATTGCCTGGCGATTAAACCCGCCGTGAAGTATTGCGAATTGCCGCCGCCGTGAGTGCCGTCCTGCAAGTCGCTCTTGTAATTGGCGGCTCCGTAATCGGTTATCGGGGCGAAGAGAAAAACGCCGTGACGATTTTTCAGCACGCGAGCCGCGCCTATGTTCGTGCCGCCGCTTTTATTTTTGACGCAGGAGCCGTTGCCGGTGTCGATTTTCAGATATTCGCCGCCCGCGCCCATGAAGAATTCAAATTGCGTCGTTTCGTTGATGCCTTTGCTTTCGACCTCTTCGGGCGGGAGCCAATTCAAAATCCTGTCGGTGCCGCTGTCAACCATGCCCTTGACGCTGTTCACGGGTTCCGTCAAAGCCTCTATCTGCTTTTTGAGTTCGCTTGCTCTTTCCTGAACATCTGCGCGGAGTCCGACGACGGTATCGGTGCTGTCGCTTGCGCTGTCGGCGGAACTGCCGTAAATGGGGCTGTATTCGACGTAATTATCCCAAGCGATGCCGTGAGAAAGAGTATTCCTGCCCGAAGCCGAATATCCGGGGCTGGTTTCGCGAACGGCGTTAATATCCAGGTTCAAGCCGTTATCGTTCCGCACGAGGGTAAACCAATCGCCGGTATGCAAGAGAGCTCCGCCCGAATTCACCAAAACCTTTGTATCGGGCCAATCGGTCGCGCCGTCCGTCAACGTCAAGATTGTGTCGCCGCTCCGAATGCTGCCCGGCAAGTTGAAATAGATTCTGTCGAAGCCGCCGATTTTTTTTGCAGTTATGTCCTTGGTGTGGAAATTGAGTTCATTGTTCGAGCCGTACAAATCTGTATTCCCGCCGAGATAGCCCGCGTAGATATTCGCGCCGCTAAGGTCGCCGCCGTAAATATTGATGACGTTGTCGCGAACTTCGCCGGAGCTGCCGACATAGCCGCCATAAATATTGCCGTTAATAGTGCCGCCGTAAATGTTGACGCTATTGCCGTTAGCCGTGCCGTCCCCCATGACGTAGCCGCCTTGAGTCAAGCCGTTCAAGGTGCCGCCGTAAATGTTCAATGTGTTGAAACTTGCCTCGCCCGTATAGGCATAGCCTGCGCCCGTAAGAGCTTCGACAGTGCCGGAATAAAAATTCACCGTATTGTAATTGGCAACGCCGGAGCCGATATGTCCGCCGTGAATGTGATAAATCGTGCTGTCCCAAATATCAACGGTATTGTAGCTTGCACTGCCGTTGCTGTTCCAAGCATAGCCGCCGTGGAGATAGGAGATATTGGTCACGTTCCGAACAACGGTCTTATTGTTATCTGTACTGCCCGACGAGCTGTCGGTTTCGCCCGCATTCACATGCTCATTAACATCTGCATCTGAAACGCTGAGATTGTTATTCGAAGCGTTGCCGTCATATGAATATCCCGCTTGAACTCGACCGCCCTCATAATTATTGGTGGTGACGGTTTTGCTGTTGCCGTTGGCGTCCGCCGCGAAAGCGAAAGAGACTGTACAGACGAGCCCGCCCGCAACCAGCGACGCCATGATTTTACGCGCCACACTTGCGGGGAGCTTTTTGGTTTTCAATTTCATCAATTCATTCCCCCAATTATCTGACGAAGACGACCGCGCACGTGTCGAGCATGTGAGAGCGTTCGTTAGCCAACAAGATTTTATCGGCGTCCTCGACCGAAACGACGCAGTTTACTTTGTTGACGGAATTTTGTCCGCCGCGAACTTCAACGGCTTTGACAATCAGCGGATTGGAACCTGCGCGGTCGCGAGCAATTTGGTCTTGCAGAGCGGTGCTGTAGCTGACCATGCCACGCGAAATAATTTCGTCGGGATTAAGATTTTTAATGCCGTAAATCGCCCGCCCGTTCGTGTCGTAAATCACGGGCGAAAAAGTTTCGTCCAAGCCGAGCCCCGACGCGTCCACTACCACGCCGCTGTAACTAATCGTCTGCAGAGTTTGAACCTCGCTTGGCGAGAGGTCGGTTTCCGCAACTTGCGCGAAAGGTTGAGGACTATAAGCCGTAAGTTCGGGCACTATGGCAGAAGCGATACTGTTTTGCCCGTAGAGCGGAACGCGCATTATTACATAGTAGCCGCCGTCCGAGATGCTGTCCTCTTCGACAATCTGCGCTCCGCGAAGTATGCCTTTGATTTTTCGCGTGACCGTATCGCGTCCAATCAGAAAATCTTCCATTGTCGTCTCCGAGTCGATTAGCAACCCTTGAATGGTACCGAGTAAAGTTCTTTGTGCGGACATGATAGCCGCCTCGCGTGAAAGAGCCATGCCACGCGGGTCGGGGCGACCGATGCCCAATGCCAGAATTTCAGAATCCGAACCTCTGTTCCAGTTGACAATTTTCGTCTCCATCTTCATGACGGCAGAAATTTCAACCGTAGCCTCAGCCGCCGGAGCCGTCCCGCCGAAAATCAGCACGCCGCCCAACGCTATTGCCGCCGGGATTTTTTTTAAATTGAAGTGTTTCATATAATCACCTCCGTATCATTGAAAGTGATAGCCGCAATCCCAAGCCCTGAAAGGCTTTTCATTATTTGAGTAAATCACGCCGTTTTGAATCCAATACACCGAATCAGTATAACGAACGGTCTGATTCGTCCAATTTCCTTCTATGGTCGTGAGCCTGTTGCCGTTGCGATAGAGTACAACTATCCAATGCTCATTTCTACCGTTGGCGGCGTTCACGTGAACAACATCGCCATTGCGGATTTCATCGGCAGAGTAAAAAATTTGCCCTTGGCGCGGAGCCTTGCCGAAAACGTAATTTGTGAACGCGGCGGCGTAGTTAAAGCAATTTTTCCATCTTGTCCCTGCCTTATATTTGCCATTGTTTACGAATTCACGAACTTTGTTGTCATAAGAGCCTCCTCCGCCGAAGATTTCGTTTTTGTTGACCCAACGCGTCTTGGTGCCGCCGCTGACGGGATAGCGCACAAGATAAGCATTGCCCTCCTCGCGCAGGACAGTTACGTTGTCGCCCGCGTCGACGCGCTCATTGCCGTTGCGAGCCGCCAGGTCGGGCATAACGTAAGCGGGGACGGTTTTTGCCGCCTTCTTGCTGTAGGATTGGAAAATGGAAAGCGGACGAACTTGCACGAGCCGCCAAAGTTGCGCATCGGAATTGTTAAAGCCGTAGCTCCAAACATTGGCACCTGCGCGGTTTTCGGCATTGACGACGTCGAGGACAAAATTGCCGCCGATATTGGCTTGAATCACATAGTAACCGTTGCCCGCGTCCCAAATCCTGTATTGATTCTGTCTGTCGCCGAGGAAAGGCCACGTGGCAATATTGACGCCGTTCTCTGCGCGAGCATTGGCGACATCCAGGGCAAGATTGGAGTGGACAGCAATTATTGAATAAAGGTCGGTGCCGGCGATGCGTTGAATTTTCCATTTTTGCCAACCCAAATTGATATTGTCGATAATCACGTTCGCGCCCCAATTCGTCGCGTGGTTTTGGACGGAAAGCTCCTTGTCGGGGGCGCACTTCGGTTGCAGAGAGTAGACGCCGTCGGGCAGATTGGCTATGCTCAAAGCAAATACCGGCGTTGCGACGATTAGTATCGCAGTCATTGCCGCGAACGCAAAGAATTTCCTGAACATGCGAATCACCCCATTAAAGCTGACGGACAGAAAAACCGTTTGGAACGTCAATGTCGACACGGATATTGTTTCCGCGAGCCCGTTGCAAGCCGAAGGTGATAAACATCTGCCCCTTGCCTTTGAAAGAAACGTCTTTGGATTGACCGTTGCTCAAATAAGAACCGGTAGCACCGGCAATGTAAGAGCCAACATCAATATTCTTGTAGTGGAAATTCGTATCGGCGTAAGTCATGACTTGCTGACTGATGCCGTTTGCCACACGCACGGTGAATGAGTATTTTTTCATAAATAAACCGCCCTTGCCCTCTATGGCGAATTTCTGAACGCTTCCGGTATTTTGGAGCGTGAAAGATTGAGCACTTGCAAAGGACGGCGAAAAACTCACGGCGGAGAATATCAAAGCTATCGCCATGCCGAACGTGAACGAACAAATTTTCCTAAACATGCCGAATTCCTCCTTATCCGAAAAAATTTTCCGAACCGAATTTACACAAGCATAGGCATCACCTCCTTTAAGATTTACAAGGCGTCACTCTTCGTAAGCGGAAAGGTCTTCGTTCGCGTCAAGGTCGTCCGTGTCGTCGACGGTTAAATCGCCCGCGTTGCCGGAGTCGTCAAGTGTAAGGGAGGTATCGCCGCTTGAGTCTTCCGTGGAAGTTTTGGATAAAGCCGTCTTGTCGACCCAGCCCATCCGATAATAATTTCCGTCCGCCTTGAATATGACTTTGAGCCTGTCGCCGCGCTTCGCCACAACGATTAAATCCTCGTCGCTCGAAATTTTGCCGACAAGATTCATTGACGTGCGCGTCCTGTAGGCGTCCTTATCCGACGTTGCCTTGTCAGTGTAATTTTCAAAATCAACGTAGCCTTGAAGCTCCGCCATCTTGAACCAGCGATAAGGGCGTTTCTTTTGATTGGCGACGTGATAACTGCCGTAAGCCCAACCGTCAGCCCGAATGACTTTGACCAACACCAAAGAATTGCCCGCCGCGATTGTGCCCGTGCGCTTTCCGTTCGGCGCGTCGCAGACGGTAACGGGAGCCTCGGCGTAGGTTAGGAGCGGTAATTTATCCGCAACGATTTTTGCCTCAACCTGCGCGGAAAACATCAGCAACCCAATCATCACCAATAAGAATTGTTTCATGCCGTTACCTCCCAATCAAAGATTTTCAAGAAACTCCGCAACCAAAGAGTACGCCGCCTTTTCAACCGAATTGTGAACACTTACCTGCGGAATTTTTTTCGTGCCAATGGTGATAAAGCCGAGATTGTCCTTGCCGACCTTGACGAGCGAACTTTTCGATTCGCCCCTGCCCTCCGCCATGGTCACGATATTGCCGGTGCTAACCTCAACCAACCGCGCAATAATGCAGGCTTTAACAGAATTTATCTTTGCGCCGTTTGAGGCGAATTCGAGGACGCATTGGTCGCCGCCCACGCCGAACACGCTCCCGATTATCACGTAATCAACGCCGAGAATTGTGCCGACCTTGCGAATCATGCTTGGGGGAATTATCCCGACGCCCGTCAGATTTTCGGCAAGCAATTTCTCCGTAAAAATATCTTTGCCGATAACGGTGAATCGCCCGCTGTCGACAAGTGCGTTTTCGATATAATCCGTGCACATTGCGCCGACCCGTTCGACGTTAAAGTCGCTTGTTATCGCGCCGCCGTGTAAGCCGAAATCGACAACCGCAACCTTAGGCTTTCCGCCAACCGCCGCGTATGTCGTCGCCGTCAAAAACGCCAGACAAACAGCAACCGTTGCCAAAAACTTCGTAAACACGCCGCGCACGCTCCAATCAGAAAATTTTGCCCGCCGACATATCCGCAAACAACGCCTCGGCAATTTTGTCGACGGCTTTATTTACGGCTTTCTCGTACAGCGAATAACTTACGTCGGCGTGCCCGAAAGCAACCGGGCCGAGGTCGATAAGACTTTGCTCGGCAACGCCCGTGACGCGCTTGCTCCAAACGACTTCGCCCGACGCCGCCTTGATAACCCGAACGTCGCATTGAACGCCGATGCCTTTCGTCTGAACGTCAATCGTGCCGAAATTTCCCAAGAACCCCAAAACATTTGAGCCGTAAGCCGCCGCCACCGACGCATATTGAGTTACTGCGCCCGAAATGAATTCTAAATTCTCATTGAGCCAATCGCCCGTGCCGAGATTTATAATCGTGCCTTGAATCAGATAATCCGCGTTGTGCGCCGCGCCGATTGCCTGCGTTATTTCGGGCGTGATTATCTGCCCGACCTGCGCGGTCGCTATGCTTTGAGCTTTCTTTTCGCTGAAGCCGCCGCTCTCAAAAAAGGCGTTATAATTGCCGGAGTTTACGGCGGCGGTAAAATCTGCATATTCGCTGACTTTCTCGTCGTAGAGACGCGCCTCAAGGTCTTCGTCGAGCGGTTCCAAACTTGGCAAGGTGAATTTCTTACTCTGCGCCAGTCTTTTCAAAATGCGTTCGGAAAGTTGAATTGCGGGAGCGTCGGACCTACCGTTCAGGGCGTCAAAGCGCGTATCGTCACTGAATTTGAGCATAACCACCGAAGGCGAGGCATTTGCTTGCGACGAAAACAAAATCGCGGCAAACAAAATCACCGCCAAGATAATTTTCCGCATGATGTCCCCTCCTAACCTTTGCGACGCTCGGTTACGTCTTGCAATTTATCGGGCAAGCGCAGGAGTGAGCGGTCGGGCGTGGCGGAAAACTCGTTAATCTTGATAATGCACTTGCGCCCGTCGATTTTGCCGTCGGCTTTCCTGTGATAGGAGGCGGACGCGATTTTTATCAGCGCATTGCCGTTGAAGTAGCAGCGAACAATTTCGGTCACGCCGTCGCGGTCGGTGCGATAATCCTCGTAAGTGTTGCCGTCGTCGAGCGTGCCCGCCGCGATAAATCTGCTGCCGGCTTGCTGAGCACTCTTAACCTCGTCGGGCAAAATCGCATTCAAAAGGCGCGACATATCCGCATCGCCGTAGCTTTCCCCCTCAATCAGCCGCGCCAGATAATTTTTGGCGTTAGCCTCGACCCGATTCTTACGCGTGCCGAAATATTCCCAATCGCCGCCGCGCCGATATTTGGTGTAGAAAAAATCCTCGGCATTCTTTGAAAGGCGACACATATAAAAATCGCCCTCGCCGACCTCCTCGTACTTTTCGGTGCCCGCGCAGGTTATGACGCCGCGTTTGGGCTTGTTCAGCAGATAATTGCTGCCCTCAACCGCCAAACCGCTCTTGCCGTAAAGCTCGACGCGATCCGCATTAGTGACTCGCGGCGGCGGCGTGATATTCTCGTAACGTATCGTGTAAGAATTCTTGAGGAGCAAATCACGATAAGCGTCGATTTTGGCGGCTTGCGCGTTCGCCGAAAACAAAACCGTCAGCAAGCCTGCGATAAGATAAATTTTCACGGCGAAGCCTCCAATGTCCCTATTTCTGTCGGCTTTTCGAGCAAGTCGTTTATATCGCCCGTGCCCGCCGCGTAGAGTTTCGTGCCCTTGTAAATTTTGAACGTGCCTTCCGGGATTGTGCGTTGAATTTTGACTATCTCCAGCGTGCCGACGGGATATTCTAGGCTGTTGCGCACGATATACATTTCTGCGCGGAAAAGTTGCCCGTCCTTATAAAGCATGTCGCAGACAAGTCGTGCCGCCTCGCGCCCGTCAAGCTCCTTTATGCCGCTTATGTAGCGGTCGCAATCGTACTGTTTGCCGTCGAAAGTTTTCTTCAAGCTCTCGGAGAATTCGGGAGCGTCAACGGCGGGCGATTTGCTCCCGTACGGGTCGTTCCAATAGAAAACGGCCAGCTCATTGGGAACTGCAAGCTTCCCAGAAATTTTGTTCCAGCCTTGGCGCGGGTCGAGATTTTCGTCGTATAAATTTTTCGCCGCGCAGACGTTGGCTTTGTTCTTCGCCACGAAATGATAATATTTGCCGTCTTTGAACATGACTTCCGGATTCTTATCACCCGTGCCACCGAAAAGTGCGCCGAGCGGATTGAGCCAAGCCATTGCGCCGTGCTCAAATGTGTAATTCATGCGCTCCATACGAGTGCCGTTTTTGCCGGCGATAATCCGCTTGCCCCACTTATCCTTGAACTCCAGATAAAAATTGCCGCTTTGAAATATCGCCCGATATTCCTCTGCCGCTTCCTGTTCGGCGCAGACCGTGCCGAAGTGCAGGAGCGTCAACAAGACAATCGCCGCTATAAATTTCTTCCACATTGCTTAAACCTTTCTGCGCTTGGCTTTGCCGTCGAGTTTGGCAAGCAATCCGAAATTTTTATTGTAAATCATGTCCTCAACCGCCCAATAAAAAGCGTTGCGAACCTGCACCAAACTGAAATTCTCGCCGCCGATTGTCAGCGTCTGCGTCAAAACATTTGCGTCAGTCTCCGAAGAAATATCTTGTATGCCGTCGGTCTCTGTCGTGGTTTCGTATTCCTCCTCGGTCTTGCGTTTGAGCGTGAACTCGGCATTGGTTCGCGCAGATTCGCCCGTGCCGCTCGCTACCATAACTATCTGCCCCGTCTCCACGTCAATGAAACGCATCGTTACATTTGCCACGACCGTCATCTTGTTAAATTTGCCGCCGCCTGCCGCGCTGTGCTCATAATTGACGCCGCTTTTCTTTGTGCTCAGCCCGGTGATACTGCCCGCAATCAAGTAAGACGCGCCCAGTTGGTTGCCAATTTGCACAACAGTATTTTCGTTGACGGCTCCGCCCAATTGGAAGGCAATTTCGTTGAGAACCGCTTTTGTACGCTCGCGCTCAACCACCGTGAATCTCTCCGAATCAACCAATTTCTCAAGGACGATGTCGGAAATTATGGAGGCGTCTTTGATTGAAAGTCCCTCCGAAACCGCCGCCTTGTTGACGTAAGGCAGAACGGCTACCGTCGGGTAATCGTGCAGTGACGCCGCCTGCGCGGGTGCCGATAAGATTAGTGCGACGACCGTCAAGACAATCGCCGAAATTTTCTTCATGACACATGCCTCCTTAAGCAATTCGCAATTTGCAACCGCTTGCCGTCATACTCTCCACGAACACGCCCAGCTTGGTGTGACTCCTCAAAAGCGCAACGACCTCATGCGGACGATTTGCCGTCTCTATCGAAAGAACAACCTTGTCGCCCGTCTGTTCGCGGAGCTGAATATTGTCGATTGAGCCCAAAGAACGGAGTGCGTCCAAAATTTGGTCAAGCTTATCCGCGCTGTCTGCGGTCACCGTGAACGAAAGCCCGTTTGAAGTCTTCGCGCTGAATCTTTTAAACGTATCGCCAAGTTTTTCCGCCGCGACGTTCAAGGCGGCATTATCGGCGGTTTTCCGCGCAGATTCATTGCTGTTGCCGAGCCCCTTGCCCTCCGCCGCGAAAGTGCCGATATATTCGCCGGTATCGTACTTGATAATATCGACTTTGAAACTCGACCGAACATTGACGAGCGACGAATCAAGCATCTCCGCCGAATGATAATCGGGCACACGGACGGGATTGGAAATGCGGGAACATTTGCCGACGACCAGATAATCTGCGGCGTTATCCTTATTGCCCGTGAAAAGTCCCTTCTCGCCCGAAACGATATTGTTCAAAAGCTCGGCGTCACTTTGCCTGATAACTTGGTCGGGGTGGAGGACGTGCGAAAAGTTCATGCTCAAAAGCTTGTCGATAAGGACACTCTCGGCGGATTCGTTTCTGGCGGCTTGTTCGGCGTCAAAGACAACTACGGCGATTCGCGGGTCGTTCAGCCGCATCAACATCGTAATTTCGTCGATGAGTTTGCTGTTCGGCTCGGTGTCAACGTCGATTTTTGCAGTCACCCGATAAGCAGAATTATTCAAGCGGCTCTCGTTCAGAATTTGGATTCGCTTGACGTAGCCTTGGGATTTTTTGTAAACCTCGTCAAGTTGTATCAGCAAATCTTCCATGAGCGTCCGCGAATCAATGAAAGTCCCCACGACTTGTTCTACTGCCAAGCGCGTCGCGTCCCGTATTGCCCCGTCCTTATCGACACCCATCCCCGTTACGGTTACCTCCTGCGCGGCGACGGGAGTTGTGAACATCAACGCCGTTATCGCACCGCTTAGAATAATTTTCTTGAACATGCAACCTCCTCCTCAATTTGTAATGTTGAGTACACTTTCGGAGCGCGGCGACATTTGCATTAGAGTTCGATTAAATTACATTAAAATTCTTGCAGTGGCAGAAAGAATCGATTATAATTTTTAAAAATTGACAGCGTTTAGAAAGTGTACTAAAAAAAACGCCCGCACAATGAGGTACGGACTCAAAGGCAGGCAATGACTTTAAGACGGAAAATTATTTATCGGCGTCGGTTTTCGTCCATTTGATGAAGGTGGAATGCGAAACGCCCAAAAGATTTGCGGCTGTGCGAGACGAAATCGCTCCTGCCAACCAATCTGCGCGGACTTGCGGATAGTTATCGGGGCGCGGCAACGGTTCGCGACCGAATTTAACACCGCGAGCTTTGGCGGCGGCAATACCTTCAGCTTGGCGTTGCCTTATGAAATCGCGTTCAATCTGCGCGAACGCCGACATTATCTGCAATGACAAATCGGCAATGAGCGTGCCGAGAAAATCTTTCTTGTTGCGAGTATCGAGGAGCGGCATGTCGAGAACGACGACGGCGGCTCCTTTTTCTTTGGTGAGGACGCGCCATTGCTCCAAAATCTCCGAATAATTCCTGCCGAGGCGGTCTATGCTCTTGACGACAAAAACATCCTCGGCTTTCAACTTGCGAAGGAGACGTTTGTATTGCGGGCGATTGAAATCCTTGCCGCTCTGCCTGTCAACGAATATTTTTTCCGAGGTAATCCCGAAATTTTTAAGCGCATCGAGTTGCCAATTTTCATTCTGATCCCTGGACGAGACGCGGGCATAACCGTAAATGTTGCTCATAGAATTTCCTCCAAACGATTTGATATGTGGAATTGCCGCGCAGATTTTACAATAAAAAAACCCCGACGCTTGTCGAGGTTTTAACTTTTTACAGGGCGGCGGCAAAGTCGTCGGCGATTTTCTCAAGGTAGTCGCGCCGCTTCAAAGTTTTGAGCCATTCGGCGGGAATTCCTTCGACACCGCAGACAATGCCCGCCAAGCCGCCCGCAACCGCGCCCGTCGTGTCGGTGTCCTCGCCAAGGTTGACTGCCTTAAGCGCAAGCGTCTTGTAGTCGTCGGTGTTTAGCAGGCACCACAGAGCCGCCTCCAACGTGCAGACCACATAGCCCGCCGCCGAAATCTTATCTTCGGGGAGCGCGGCAAAGTTTTCGTCGCACAGCCGAGAGAAATGCCCGAACGCCTCCTCGTCGCCGTAAAAAGTCTTGGCGTCGTTCATGCCGAGCGCGAATGCCTCCGCGATTGTCTTACCGCTCAAAATCTGCGCGGCTATCAGCGAATAAATCCCGCAAGCCATGCGGCTGATTATGTGCCCGTGAGTCAGCGCGGAAAATTCGTGAATAACCTTAAGCTCGTCGCCGCCAATCTTCCCGTGTTTGCCGTAAAGATATAACGTCGCGGGCAAAATCCTCATCAAAGAGCCGTTGCCGTTGGAAGTCTCCTCGGTCGCTCCGCACTTGGTCGGCGGCAATATCCTGCGTGAAAACCGCACTATCGCCGAGCGCGTCGTATTGCCTATGTCAAAGCGTTCGCCTGTAGCCGTGAAGTCGCCGCGCTCATACCAACGCAGGAAATTCTCCGCCACATCCTTATAATCAATCTTGCCGCGCCGCGCTATGCTTTCCATTGCCGCTATCGTCAAGGAGGTATCGTCAGACCACGTGCCCGCCGGTTGTCCCCAAGAGCCGTCGCCAAGCATTCCCGTCACGGGGTTAAGCTCCAACGTCCTGCGCGATTCAAATTCCACCGGTACCCCCAACGCGTCGCCCGTCGCCAAGCCCAACAGCATTCCGCGTACTGTTTTTGCGTCCAATCAGTTGCGCCTCCTTCCAAAAAATTTTTCGTTAAGCAAAAAAGTTATCGCCGTGAATAACGCCACGCCGCCGATTATCATAAGCACGAACACTGCGGCGGGCAAGTCGGTTGCGGGCGTCGCGAAGATGTGCTTCATTAAGATTCTGTCGGCTACCCGATTCATGATTAGCTCCGCCACTCCGAACGCCGCCAA
>CALFJE010000090.1 GCA_937877545.1 uncultured Selenomonadales bacterium
AGTTGGCGACGTTCAAGCAGTTTGCCGATTGGGTGATAATCGAGCTTGAATATCGACGCGGAAGTTTCGATTCAACCGCCGAGGTTTTAAAGGCTCATGCGTCGATGGCTCTGTTGCGTGCCGCCGCCTCCGACGCCGCGCTTTCTGTCAAGCTGATTCGTCCGCGCTACGCGATTAAGCCTGCGTTCGGTTGCAGAATTCAATCCGCCGAGGATATTTGGCGCGTCTTCACGTCGACTGAGATTTTAGACTTCGCGGCGGCTGTCGGCGATAAAAATCCGATTCATCAACTCAAGCCGCCAATCGTGCCGGCGTGCCTGATTTTGGAGACGCTTTGCGCGGAGTTCGACGCGACGTTTATCAAGCTTAAGTTTAAAAATTTCATCACGGCAGACGAACCGCTAAGCCTGCGCGGAAACGGCGAACGATTTGAGATTATCAGCGCGGGCGTCCGAAAAGTCTTGGGGGAATTTCTGTGAACGTTTACATTTTGGGCGGCTTGCGAACGCCGATTGTCGTCGCCAATACCAAGTTTAAGACGATTCGCCCCGAAATTTTGGGCGCGGAAGTTTTGAAGGCTCTGCGCGGAAAATTTAAGCTTGAACGCGTCGACGAGGTGATTTGCGGCAATGCGGTCGGCACCGGCGGCAATATCGCTCGGCTCATGACGTTGCTTGCGGATTTCGACGAATCCACGGCGGCTTTGACCGTCGACAGGCAATGCGCAAGCGGCGCGGCGGCAATTTCTATCGCCTTTGCCAAAATTTCTGCGGGGCTTGCCGACGTGATTATCGCGGGCGGCGCGGAAAGTTCCTCGCTCCAGCCTCTGCGCGTTTACAATAAAAACGACCCGCGCTTTAACTTGACGGCGGCGGACGGTATCCAAGGCGGCTATCGCACGGCGCAATTCTCTCCGAACGAATTCGACGCCCTCGCCATGCTAAAGGGTGCTCAACGCATCGCCGAGGCTGAAAACATTTCCAAGGACGAGCTTGACGCGTGGGCTGTGCGCAGTCACAAGCGGGCAACGGCGGCTAAGGCTAATCTGCGCGGGTTTATCGTCGAAGTCGCGGGCGTTTGCGAGGACACCGGCATTAAAAATCTTTCCAAACGCCTGCTTGAACGCGCTCCGTTGCCGTTGGGTTACGGCGTCATCTCCGCCGCCAATGCCTGCCGAATCAATGACGGCGCGGCTTTCGTCGTCCTCGTTAGCGAAAAATTCCTCCGCCGAAATAATTTGACGCCCGCCGCTCGGATTGTCGACGCGGTAACGGGCGGCGTCAATCCGCTAGAGAGTCCTCGCGGTGCTCAAGCCGTCGCCGATTTGCTTTTGGCTAAGAATAATCTGACTTACGACGACCTCGCGGCGATTGAGTTCAACGAGGCGTTTGCGGTTATCGACGTGCTGTTTGAGCGGGCGCATCCAAATCTTGTCGACAGGTATAATCGGCTCGGCGGCGCGTTGGCTTACGGGCACCCTTACGGCGCGAGCGGCGCAATTCTGCTGATTCATTTGCTTGCCGCACTTAAAGACGGCTTGGGCTTGATGAGTATCGCGGGGGCGGGCGGAACGGGCGACGCCGTTTTAATCGAGGCTTAGACCATGAACTTTTACGACTTACTCAAGGCGCGAGCCGCTGCCCTCGGCGATAAGATTTTCCTGCACGTCGACGGGCAAAG
>CALFJE010000091.1 GCA_937877545.1 uncultured Selenomonadales bacterium
GATAGCCGCGCCTCATCGTTGACCGCCGCCACTTGAAATAATGCCGCCGCAGTCAAACCGCCCGACGATAGCCGCGCCTCATCGTTGACCGCCGCCACTTGAAATAATGCCGCCGCAGTCACGTCGCCCGACGATAGCCACGCCATGTTGCCGTCTGTCACTCCTAAAAAAATTTCAGCCATTGTATTTAAAAAGTGGCGGTTGTGCAATTCCCCAAAATGAATTATATTTAGCGCAATCAAATTTTGGGAGGCGATAGATTTGCCAAAGATAGCGTATGCACAAATGCAAATCGCGGCAGGTCAACCCGACATCAATACGCGGAAAATCCTGCGACTAATCGACGAGGCAAAAGCCGGCGGCGCGACCGTCGTCATCTTCCCCGAATCGGCGATAGCGGGGAAAATGCTCGGCGATACCTTGCTTGAAAAATCTTTTATTGATGAGTGTAAGGCTTGCAGAGAAGAAATTATCGCGCACGGAAAAAAAATTTTTGTCGTCCTCGATTCAGATAAGCTCGCTTTCAACGGCGTCGAAATTGAATTTTTATCGGAGCCTTTCAGCCTCAGCAGTAAGTTGGCATTTAAAAATTATGGTCGTCCCCGGCTTCAAGTGGGAGCGGTCGGCGTGCAGAATACCGGCAAGACGCTTTACGCCTTCGACGGCAACAGCGCGGTTTTCAATTCACGCGGCGAGGTCGTTCAACGCGCCGAGCCTTTCGAGGAGTGTCTGAACTTTATCGATACGGACGCGATTGATAAAATGCCCGCCCTTGAGCCGCCTGTCGAGTCGGAACCTGCGCGGATTTACCGTGCGCTCCGTTACGGCGTCAAAGAGTTCCTGGCGCAAATCGGTATCGGCAAGGTTGTTATCGGCGCGTCGGGCGGCATAGACAGTGCGGTTGCCGCCGCGCTTTACGTTCAAGTCGTCGGCGAGGATAACGTTATCCTCGTCAACATGCCCGGTCGTTTCAACTCCGCCACGACCAAAAACTTGAGCGAACAACTTGCCCGCAACCTCGGCTGTAAATATTACGTCGTGCCGATTCAAGAGTCCGTCGATTGGACGGTCAAGCAACTTGAGGAGCGCGGCATTAACGTTTCCGATTTCGTCAAGGAAAACATTCAAGCCCGCGACAGAGGCTCCAGGATTTTGGCGGCGATAGCGGCGTCCGTCGGCGGCGTCTTCACGTGCAACGCCAATAAAGCAGAGTCAACCGTCGGTTACGCCACGCTTTACGGCGACGAGGCGGGCTTTTTATCCGCGCTTGCCGACCTGTGGAAGTTCCAAGTCTACGCGCTTGCCCGCTACATGAACGCCGAGGTTTATAAGCGCGAAGCCGTTCCGCAAGGCATTATCGACATCGTGCCGAGTGCCGAGCTGAGTTCCGCGCAGAACGTCGACGAGGGTAAGGGCGACCCGCTCCGCTACGATTATCATGATTATTTACTGCGCGGCTTCGTGGAACGCGATTTGACGCCCGAAGACATTTTGAAGTTTTACGCCGACGGCAAGCTTGAGGCGGAGCTTGGTTGCGAGGCAGGGCTTGTCGATAAATATTTCCCGACCGCGCAGATTTTCACGGAGGATTTGGAGCGTTGGTGGAAGGCGTTCACGGGTATGGGCGTCGCCAAGCGTATTCAATCGCCGCCGATACTTGCCGTTACCGATAAGCCGTTCGGAGCGCGTCGCGAATCGCAAAACGGTTGGCATTTCACGCGGAGCTATCGCGACTTGAAGGCTCAACTTACACAAGGAGAATCGTAATGCCGATAAAAATTTCGCTCGATTCGGCGATGTATCAAGTCGTGTTATTTTTGGCGTTCGTGACGCCGCTGTCGACCGCCGCCGCAAGTATCGCTATGGCACTGGGCGCGGTGTTCATAATCGGCAACTATCTGCGCACAAAGGAGTTGCCGCGCTTCGACCTCGACTTGTTGGAAGTGTTGGCGGTGTATATCGTCTGCCAAGCGTTAATCGCGTCGGCGTCGTGGGATTCGATTCGGAGCTTCCGCGAGGTCTTCGGCGAGGCGCATCGATTCTTGCCGCTTATCTTCGCCATGACGTTCATAAAGCGGCGCGAGCAACTTTGCGGCGTGTTGGCGGCGACAATTTTGGCGGCACTGATAAACGACGCGGCGGGCTTATGGCAATACTTTGTACAGGGCGAGCCGCGAGCGTTCGGCTTCAATCACACGCCGACGTTTTACGGCTCCTTTATGCTGATTCAAATCCCGATTCTGATTTTTATCGCGCAGTCGGAAATTTTATCGGCGTTGTGGCGGCGATTGGCGGCTTCGACGGCGGGCTTGAGCCTAATCTGCCTGGTGCTGTCCATGACGCGGGGCGCGTGGCTGGCGTTAATCGGCATGGCGATAATCTTCGTCGTGCTTGAAAAAAAATATCGCCGCGTGACGGCAAAAATCTGCGCGGCGTTGGCGATAATCTTCGTGGCGGCAGCGTTGATGTCACCGCAACTGCAAGCCCGCTTGTCAACCATGGTCGATACGAAATTCCAAAGCAATACCGAGCGCGTCTTGATGTGGGAGTCTGCGTTGAAAATGTTCGAGGATTATCCGCTTTACGGCGTGGGGCAAAAGATGTTCCGCCAAGCCTACAACGAGCAATACATTTCCGACGAGGCTAAGGAACGCCCCGACGCTCGGCAACGCGGTCACAGCCACCCGCACAATAACTTTTTGCACAGGGCGAGCGAGGGCGGCATAATCGGCTTGGCGTCGTTTATCGGGCTTTACGCGTACTTTTTCCGGCGATTCTTCAAGCAATGGCGGCGCGAGCGGTCAATCGCATTCGGCGCGGGCTTGACGGCATTTTTAATCTTGGCGGGCTTGCAACTGGAGGGCTTGACGGATACGAACATGAATCAAGTCCCGATAATGCGCGAATTTTGGTTATTGGCGGGCACACTGACAGCCGCCGAGGGAATACTTAAGCGTTGAACGCTTTGGAACGGTCAATCGCATTCGGCGCAGGCTTGACGGATACAAACTCCCGATAATGCGCGAATTCTGGCTGTTGGCGGGCACGTTGCTTGCCGCCGAGGGAATACTTAAGCGTTGAACGCTTTGGAACGGTTAATCGCATTCGGCGCGGGCTTGACGGATACAAACTCCCGATAATGTGCGAATTCCGGCTGTTGGCGGGCACACTGCTTGCCGCCGAGGGAATACTTAAGAGGTGACCTTTTTGACGATAGATGAAAAAATTTTTGAAGCTCCCGAAGGAGATTACGGCATCGAGGAGACGTTGACAAAAACACGACGGGCGGCATTGGCTGAGCTGACTCAAGAGCTGGGCGTGAAGTTCAAGCGATTGGAAACGCTAAACACCGCCTTGACGCATAAATCCTACGCCAAAGAATTCGAGCCGCCCCTAAAGCACAACGAGCGATTGGAATTTTTGGGCGACGCGGTCTTGGGCTTGGCGGCGGCTACGTATCTGTTCGAGCACTTCCCGAACTTGAAGGAGGGCGAGCTGACCAAAACGCGTTCGGGCATAGTGCGGCAGTCTACGCTGACCCGCGTGGCTAAGGAAATAGGGTTGGGCGAGCTGATGTTGTTTGGAACGACGGAATACCCATGGGGGCGCGACCGCGATTCAAATCTGGAGGACTGTTTGGAGGCGGTTATCGGCGCGATTTACTTCGACCAAGGTTGGGAGACTGCCCGCGATTATGTCTTCCGCCAATTTAAAGACGAATTCGAGCGCGTCAAAGTTACGGGCATTCCCAAGGATTACAAGAGCAAGTTGCAGGAGGTTATTCAAGGCAACCAGCCGCCGTTGCGCAAGGTTTCTTATATCGACCTTAGCGACAGCGGCCCGGATCACATGAAAACTTTCGAGTGCGCGGCGTTGATTGACGGGGAAATTTACGGGCGGGGCGTCGGCAGAAGCAAAAAAGCCGCCGAACAGGAGGCGGCTCGTGAGGCTCTGATTGAACTCGGCGAACTTCAATAATTTTCCCATTCTGCGGCGATGTGCTTGCCGATAATCGTCTTGATTTTGTCGAGCGGGTAGGGCAACTCATAATCGTCGAAAATGCCGATGTCGACGATACGCGCCTGCGCCACGTCGTTATTCTTGCCGACGGGCACGTCCACCTCGTCGCCGACCGCAAGCGTTGCGTCGTCGGTGCGGTATGTGTAGGGCTTATAGCTGCCCTTAAATTGAACTTTGCACAGAATATATTTGCCGCTCGCCGAACGAATCTGCGCGGTGTCCGGCTCGAACAGTTCAGCCGTCAAGTCGGAGGCTGTGGCGCGAATCAACTCCAGGAAAAGCGCAAGTCCGGGCAAAAAGTTTTCGTTGTAAAGCGTCTCAAAAGTTTCGGCGGAGCCGTCGTGGAGGAGCGTCTCAATCGTCACGCGGTTGCCGACGTTCAAATCAATGTCCGTGTCCGCGCCGTCCAAAAGGTTTCGGCAAGCGTTAAAAAGTTTTCGGATATTCTCGCCCGCGTCGTAGGTGTGGCGGGAATTTTTTTTGCAAATCGTCAAAGTGGCGGTGCGGCGGTCGAGCGTCAAGGTTTCGGATAAGTAAGTAAACGTCACGCGCTCAAGCCGCTTGCGATTGATGAACTCCAATTCGGGAACTGCGGCGTCGAGCCAATCCGTAAAGCGTTCCCAATCGTCGGGGTAGGCGTCGGAGCCTTGCCCGCGATAAATTTGCTCGCCGTCCTCTAACGTCAAACGCCACCGAACGCCCTCGCGCCCCGCCGCCGTATAATTTTCCTCCCACGCAAAAATATTCAGCGCGTCAAGCTCGGCAAGCCACGCCTCCGACATCTGCGCGGTTGCACTTTTTGTATCAAGCTCAAGCAAGCCGCTCCGCAAAATTTTATAAGACGCCTTGTCCCCGTCGATAATCAGCTCCAAAGTCTTGTAGCCGCGCCGAGGACTGCCCGTCGTGAATTTAATCCGCTTAGCCATTTACTCAATCTCCCACAAGAAATCGACGCCGAGGCTCGCCGTAAGCTCTTCGGGCTGAATATCGAACGAATTTTTATCGACAGGCTCGCACGCGCCGCAAACTATCGTCTCCGCCTCCGCGCCGTCGGGCGTATAATTTATGTCGAGGAGCCGACCCAATTTGACGCCGCCGGCCGCGCAGAGTATTTCAGCCTTGCGACGGGCGTCACGGGCGGCGTTCGCCAACAGCTTATCGTTCAGGGCGTCGGCGTCCTTTACCGTGAAGGCGATTGAAATTTTCGGCTGCGACAGGCAAGCGGCTATCGTATCGAGGGCGCGATTAAGTTTGGCGTTATCGAAGTCGAAGGTCAATTTCAAGTCGTGGCGGCACTCGAAGCCGATAAAATTTTGGCGGTAACGTTTGGCGTTGCCCTCGCGATACTCCTCGTCCTCGTAGACCGCCCGCACATTAAAGCAGGTCGTCTTTAGGTCGTCGGCTTGAAAGCCCGCCTCAGCCGTAGATTCGCGGAGCATTTCAATTTGTTGAGCGGCGATTTTATAGGCGGCGGCGTATTCGGCATTGCGAGCCGTCAAGGTCATCGACAGCGTAATCAAGTCGGGCACCTGCGCGGCGACGCCGATACCTCTGATGTGGATTCTGCGTTTCTCGTCCGTCATGGCTTTACCCCCGATTTTGTTGTCCGTAGTAGGCATTCGCGCCGTGCTTGCGGAAGTAGTGTTTATCGAGCAGGAATTGCGGGAGGCGCACGTCGGCACGCGTCAGTTGCAAGGTGTGATAGTTCATCTCCGCGACAAGCTCCAAAGTTTTGGCGACCTCCACGGCTTTAGCGGGCGACTTGCCCCACGCAAAAGGTCCGTGTTGGCGGGCGAGGACGGCGGGCACGGCGTCGGGGTCGATTTTGCGTTCGCGGAAGGTGCGCACGATAGCCTTGCCGGTATTTTCCTCGTAAGCGGTTTGAATCTCAGCCTCGGTCAGCGGAGCGGTCACGGGCACGGCTCTGTAGAAGGTGTCGGCGTGCGTGGTACCCAACGGCTCCAGGTCGACGCCCGCTTGAGCAAAGGCGGTAGCCCACGGCGAATGGACGTGCACTATCCCGCCCAGGCTCGGAAATTCATTGTAAAGCACCATATGCGTCAGCGTGTCGCTCGACGGGCGCAATGTACCTTCAACCGTCTCGCCGCGCAGATTCACCACGACCATATTCTCAGGTGTAAGTTTTTCGTATTCGACGCCCGACGGCTTTATCACGAACAGATTTTTTTCGCGGTCGATGCCCGACACATTGCCCCATGTGAAGTTCACCAGTCCGAGCTTGGGCAAAAGCAGATTCGCCGCGCACACTTCGCGCCTCAATTCTTCCAACACGTCAATCACCCCTCAAATTTTCTCGCGCTAAAAATTCAACACAAAAAAAATCCCTCCTGTTATTCGGAGGGGAAAATTTTTATTCAAGCGTCATGGCAATTTCGTCGCAATTCGGGAACTTGGGGCACTCTATGCATTCCTTCCAAATCTTGTGCGGCAAGGATTCTTTGGTCGTCGTCTTAAAGCCCAGTGATTTAAAAAATTCGGGGCGATA
>CALFJE010000092.1 GCA_937877545.1 uncultured Selenomonadales bacterium
TGAAGCCGGCAGAGGCAAGCAATTCGCGAGTTTTATCGAAATCGAGCTTGAGCGCAAGGGCAAAGGCGCGGGCGGTCTAAAATGAAAAATCAACCGCCGAGCAGAGGTTGCCCGTACTTGTAGAGAATCCGATTGGCAACGTCCACGTCGAACTTTTTGCACTCAATGAAGTAGGAGACGCTCAAATCGCTCAGAATGGTTTTGTTGAGCGTGAAGCCGGCAGAGGCAAGCAATTCGCGAGTTTTATCGAAATCGAGCTTGAGCGCGAGGGCAAAGGCGAGGACGGTCTGCTTGCCGGGCTTGTAGTCGGGGTGATTGGCGATTTTTGAAAAGTGGCGGCGGTCGATATTGGCGCGGGTGTATATCGTCGAATTCTTTTCGCCGCTTTCGCGAATGAGCTGCAGGAGCATCTCGGAAAAAGTTTCGCTCTTATGCTTGGCTTGCAACTTCAGAAAGTCCACAAAATCAAAGTCGGAGTCATCAAACAAACCTTGCGAACCTATAAAGAAACTTATTGCCATCGAACGGAGAAATTGTTGGCATTTATGTTTCAGGCGGCTTTCTAGCAGCGATTTAATTTCGCCGAGCAATTTCGCCCGCAAGTAGCCCTCAAGCTCCGAATCAATGTTCGGGTCGTCCATAATTACACCTCCGCGCAGATTTTAACATAAAACAAGCACAGACCTCAGCCCGTGCCTGCTTGCACAGCTTTATTGTTGAGAGAAGTTCATCTGTGGTAAATGAGCTTATCGCAGTTCGCCGTCGACACCGGAGGGCGTATAATCCGGACTGCCCGCCTTGACGTAGTAGTCATAGCCGTCCCAACACAAAACCCACGTGTCCTGCGCGGGAACCGCCGCCTCGACTTGCGCGACCGTAAATATCGCCGCCGGCGCGCCCGCCAACGTCATAAGAAAGTTTTTCGTAGTATATTATCTCCTGTTATACGGATTGTAATTGTCATAGGCGCAAACCCAGGCATTGTATTCGATTGGCGTCTCGTATTTGTCAACCCAACCGCGATAGCCTTGCCTGTTTGAAAACTCAACGCCCTGCGCGGTTTCGCGGAATTCGCAGGCAAGATAAAGGGGCTTATCTTTGCCCGAACGATACATTGCCAAGCTCAAATTAACTTCACTGCTATTCCGCCAACGAATGCTCTGCGTGATGACGTAACAATCTCTGCCGCCTCAACCTGCGCGGTCAGCACCACGACGAGACACGCCATAACCGTTGCGAAAAATTTCTTCATGTTAATTTCCGCCGTTCAGTACAGATTTTCCAAGCAGTAATCCAAAATCCTCTGCGTGAAGAGGTATTTCCTCACGGCGAACGGACGCCCCGCTGTTTCCGGTTTGCACATCCAACAACCGTTTTGCCCGTCGTCGAAAAAGAAATCCCACCTGTAAGCGTCTACACTGCCGTTGTCGTGCCAAACGGTTTTAACGGCAACCGAAAAGCCCTTCGTGTCAGCATAGAGATATTTAAAAGTTTCCGTCATGACGTAATGTCGCATCTGTCGTCGCTCGCAACCCAAGCGTCTTTCGCGTAAGCCGTCACAAGCTCGCAGAGCGCAGAATGTGGCGATAATCCTCAATATTTCCGGAATGGCAAAGAAGATGTATCGGATAAGGGGATTGCTTCGACAGGTGCAAATATTTTTTCAAGAATAAATTCGCCGACAAAGACCATAACAAAGTAGCCGACCAAATTTTTCAAGACCGCAACGATAATATTTTCGTTCATAATTTTTTCCTCCCGTATTCTATGCCAAATCAGCCGCGACGCCTTCGCCGAAGACAGCGGCAATTTTATTGCGAGCCTTCTGCTTGACCGCGTCGTTAATGTAAATCTGCGCCAGTGCCAAAGCCAGGGCAATCGCGCCGGCGTCGTCGGAGTAGCCGACTATGGGCGTGAAATCGGGAATCACATCGAACGGCGAGATAAAATATCCCAACGCCGCAAAAATCGCCGCCTTGATTTTCATCGGGCAATTCGGATTTTCCGTGACGCAGTAAAGTTGCAACGCCTCGTAAATCAGCTTAAATAAGTTCAAATCTCCTTTCCGTGCCGCAAGTGATTGAACGGGAGCCTGTGTCGACAAGCCCCCGCCGCCGTCTTGATTTGCAACAGGGAAGTTTAACGCCTCAACACTTAAACTCCATAGGCAATCCTCCTTTGATAAGCTGTCGCGAAAATTTTATGCGAAAAACTCTGCGGGCGGTCGCCTGTTATGCGACAATTCAAACGAAGTTCGGCAACTTGCTGAAATCGAATAATTTCTTTTCGTCAACGTCCAAGACCTCGGCTATTTTCAACAGCTTGTCCAATGAAATCGACTTGTAACCGCGCTCTACCTGCGATAAATAATTATTGCACAAATCCACCCCCCCCTCCGCCGTCATTATCGCACATTAAATTTTTCCGCGCTTTTACGCACGATTGAAAATTATCACTGCAGGTATCAATTTATTTTCCGCCGAAAAAATTTTCACCGTCAGTATATCAGTCGCCTCGGAAAATTTGTCGCGCCCAAGACGACATCTTACGATTGACGGGATTAAACTCGGTTGCTAAACTGCGATTGAAAAATCTTTTCAGAGGTGAGGACTTGAACGATAAAAATTTAACGCCGATGATGGAGCAATATCACGCACAAAAATCGCAACACCCCGACGAATTGCTTTTCTTCCGTTTGGGCGACTTTTTTGAGATGTTCAACGAGGACGCCGTTATCGCTTCTCGCGAACTGCAACTTACTTTGACGCACAGGCAGAAAGTCCCGATGTGCGGCGTCCCCGCTCACGCCGTAGACAATTACATTCAGAAGCTCGTTGACAAGGGCTTTCGCGTCGCGGTCGTCGACCAAATCGGCGACCCCAAGGGCAAGGGTTTGACCGAACGCGCTTTGACCAAAGTTGTCACGCCCGGCACTATCTTGACCGAAGACGCCTTGTCGACCGCCGGCAACAATTACCTCGTGCTGATTTTGGAGGAGGGCGACGAAATTGCCTTGGCGGGCGCGGACATTTCTACGGGCGAATTTTTCTATTGCCTCTACGACGGCACCGACCGCGAACAAAATCTGTTCGACGAACTCTACCGCCTCAATCCGCACGAAATTTTAATCGCCGACGAGCCGCCCTGCTTTAAGCGGCTGAAAACCTTTGCCGACCTTAAACTCGACGCCTGCTCCTTTACCAACGTCGACTCCACGCAGGATAACGAAAATTTTTCGGCTCAACACTTCGACGAAAACGACTTGCCCGCCTCGGAGCTTGCCGCCCGCGCCGTCGAAAATCTTCTTCGCTACATTCACGAAACCGTTCGCACAGACTTGAATCACATTGCCAAGCTCACGCGCCTGGATATGAGCAATCACCTAATCCTCGACGCCACCGCGCTGAGGAATTTGGAAGTTATCCGCAATCTGCGCGACGGCTCCAAAAAGGATACGCTCTTCGACGTGCTCGACTGCACCAAGACGCCGCTCGGCAATCGGCTCCTGCGTCGTTGGCTTGAAAGTCCGCTTTTAGACCTTGCCGCCATAAATCGCCGCCTTGACGCCGTGGAGGAGCTGTTTAAAAATTTCACGATGCGTCGAAACTTGCGTGAGGTTCTGCGCGACATTCACGACTTTGAACGCCTAATGACCAAAATCGAAGTCGGCTCCGCCTCCGCCCGCGACTTGACCGCCATTAAAGTTTCCATGTTCGCCTTGCCCAAGATTAAGGAAATCCTCGGCGACGTGACAAGCGATATACTTATTGCGTGCCGCGACGGGCTGGGAGACTTCGGCGACGAGGCTAAGCTGATTGACGACGCCATAAGCGAAAACGCCCCCGCCAACATTCGCGACGGCGGCGTCATCAATGCCGGCTATAACGAAGACCTTGACGAACTGCGACGCGTTGCCGGCGACCATAAGGGTTTCCTTCAAAACTTCGAGGCGCAGGAAAAGGCTCGCACGGGCATTCGCGCCCTTAAGGTCGGCTACAATCGCATTTTCGGCTACTATATCGAAATCGGCAAAAGCGGTGCCGGCAAAGTCCCCGCCGACTACAGCCGCAAGCAAACCCTCGTAAACGCCGAACGCTACGTCACGCCCGAACTCAGGGAATTTGAGATTAAAATCCTCGGCTCGCAGGATAAAGCCGCCAATCTGGAATATACGCTGTTTTGCGAAGTTCGCGACCGCGTCAAGGCTCGTCTGCCGCAGATTCAAGACACCGCCAAGCGTATCGCGCTGATTGATGTTCTCGCCGCCCTCGCCGAAGCCGCGCAGGTTAATAATTACACGCGCCCCGACCTCAATATCGACGGGACGATTGACATCCGCGACGGGCGACACCCGCTGGTTGAACGCATTTTGACGGGCAACTTGTTCGTGCCAAATGATACGAGCCTCGCGCCGAATCGTTGCGCCCTGATGATTATCACCGGACCGAATATGGCGGGCAAATCAACCTACATGCGGCAAGTCGCGCTCCTCACGCTGATGACGCAGGTCGGGAGCTTTATCCCCGCCGCAAGCGCGAACATTTCACCCGTCGACAGGATTTTTACGCGAATCGGCGCGAGTGACGACCTGGTAAGCGGGCAGTCTACGTTTATGGTCGAGATGAACGAGGTCGCGCAGATTTTGAAGTACGCCACCGCCAACAGCCTGATTATCCTCGACGAGGTCGGGCGCGGCACGTCAACTTTCGACGGCATGAGTATCGCCCGCGCCGTCATTGAACACATCGACAAAAAAATTCGCGCCAAAACGCTGTTCGCCACGCACTATCACGAGCTGACCGATTTGTCGGAGACATCTGCGCGGATTGAAAATTTCTGCGTCGCGGTTAGGGAACGCGGGAGCGAAGTCATATTCCTGCGGCGGATTAAGCAGGGCGGAGCCGATAAATCCTACGGCATTCAAGTCGCGAAGTTGGCGGGCTTGCCCAAATCGGTAATGAAACGCGCCGAGGAGATTTTGAAGTCAATGGAAACGTCCGCGCCCGTCCGCCCCGTCATGAATAAAAAAGCCGCCGCGCCCGATTTGTTCGTCGCGCACAGCTTGAAAAATTTATTGGCGGTCGACGTGCCGAGCCTCACGCCGATTGAGGCGATGGCGAAACTCTACGAACTTCAACAGCAGGTGCGCAAAGAATTGGGACAATAGGAGGGCTTTATCATGAAAAAATTTTTAACGTTGCTGTTGGCGGCAATGCTGATTCAAGCGGGAGCGTCGGCTCAAGATTTGACCTTCGACGCAAGTCGGGGCATTGAACGCACTTTGACTTACGACGGTCGCGCCGTGAACTTTATCGCCTATGAAAATATTTTCTACGTGGCGAATCCCGCAAGCGACGCGCAAAGGCTGAGCGTCTACGTCCCCGCCGAATATCTGCGCGGAGGCATCGTCAACGGCTACAGCGCGACGACCGCACCGATTTTCCTGCCTAACGGCGTGGGCGGCTACATGCCCGGCAATATCCTTGAGCCTCTTGAAAACGACCGCATGAGCGGCGGCGCAAATGCCTCGTTGGTGGCGTTGAGTCGCGGGTTGGTTGTCGTCAGTCCCGCCATTCGCGGACGCACAACCGTTGAGGGCGGCGAATACGTCGGCAAGGCTCCCGCGCTGATTGTCGATTATAAGGCGGCGGTTCGTTGGCTCCGTTTCAATCGCGACAGGCTCCCCGCAGGCGACACCGAAAAAATTATTTCCAACGGAACGTCGGCGGGCGGCGCATTATCGGCGGCTCTGGGCGCGACGGGCAATGCTCATGAATTCGAGCCGTATCTTGCCGATTTGGGCGCGGCGTTTGAGCGCGACGACATCTTTGCCTCCAGCGACTACTGCCCGATAACCAACCTCGATAATGCCGATGCCGCTTACGAATGGATTTTCTGCGGCGTCAACGAATATTATCAAGCCGTGTGGCAACGCAATCCGAACGCCACCGCCGAGGACGCCAATCACCCCGTGCCCGTCAAAAAAGCTGCCGTCATGACAGCAGAGGAAATTAAAGCTTCCGAGACTTTGCGCGACGCCTTCCCCGCCTACGTCAACAGCCTCGATTTGCTCGACGAACACGGCAACCCCTTGACGCTCGATAAGCGCGGCAACGGCTCCTTTAAGGATTATATCAAGGGCAAATACATTGAGTCCGCGCAGAGTGCTTTGGACAGCGGCGCGGATTTGGCGGGCGTCGATTGGGTCAAGATTAAGCGCGGGCGCGTCGTCGACGTTGACTTGAAAAAATATCCCGCCGCCGTTACGCGCATGAAAGCCGCTCCCGCCTTCGACAAGCTTGACTTGAGTTCGGGCGAAAATGACGAGTTCGGTACCGCCGCCAACGAGCCGCGCCACTTCAACAAGACGCTCTTTAATGACACGTTCGCCAATGCGGATGTGATTCGCATGATGAATCCGATGAACTTTATCGGGCGCGAGGACGTGACGACGGCTAAACATTTCCGCATACGCCACGGAGCCGCCGACAGGGATACCGCGCTTGCCATTCCCGCGATTCTTGCGCTCAAGCTCCAAAACAGCGGCGTCGACGTGGATTTTTTCAGTCCGTGGGGCAGAGGTCACGGCGGCGATTACGATTTGCCTGAGCTTTTCGATTGGATTGACGGCATTTGTAAGGGAGGCGCGTAAATGGCTGACATAAAACTTTTGGACACCAACACGATAAACAAAATCGCGGCGGGCGAGGTCGTTGAGCGTCCCGCTTCCTGCGTCAAGGAGCCGGTGGAGAATTCGATTGACGGCATTTGTAAGGGAGGCGCGTAAATGGCTGACGTTAAACTGCTTGACACCAATACGATAAATAAAATCGCGGCGGGCGAGGTCGTTGAGCGTCCCGCTTCCTGCGTCAAGGAGCTTGTTGAGAATTCGATTGACGGCATTTGTAAGGGAGGCGCGTAAATGGCTGACGTTAAACTGCTTGACACCAATACGATAAATAAAATCGCGGCGGGCGAGGTCGTTGAGCGTCCCGCTTCCTGCGTCAAAGAGCTTGTGGAGAATTCGATTGACGCGGGCGCGAAACGCATTGAGGTCGAGATTCAAAACGGCGGAAAGGCGTTGATTCGCGTGACCGACGACGGCGCGGGCATGAGCCGCGAAAATGCCGTCCTGTCCGTGAAACGCCACGCTACCAGTAAGCTGACGAACGTCGCCGATTTGCAGAGCATAGCGACTTTGGGCTTTCGCGGTGAGGCATTGCCGACGATAGCCGCCGTGTCGAAGTTCACCTTGCAGACGCGCCGCGCCGAAGACGAATTGGGTACCAAACTCCGAATCGACGGCGGGAAGTTGCAGGATACGCACGAGGTCGGTTGCAAGGCGGGCACCACGATTTTAGTTGAGGAACTTTTCTTTAACACGCCTGCGCGGTTCAAGTTCCTGAAGTCGACGCCTACCGAGGCTAACAAGATTCACGACTTCCTGGTTAAGCTTGCGCTGAGCCGCCCCGAAATCGCCTTCCGATTCATAAACGGCAACAGGACAGCCCTCGCGACGCCGGGCAACGGGAACTTGACGGACACCTTGAGCGCGATATACGGCACGGAGCTGACCGATTCGCTGTTGCCGCTTAAGCTTGACGCCGACAATTTAAATCTGCGCGGATTCGTCACCAAGCCGAACATTTTAAAGAGCCATCGCGGTTGGCAAGCGTACATAATCAACGGGCGCGTGGCGGACAGTCGGACGATAGCAAAGGCGGTCGACGAGGCGTACAAATCGCTGATACCGAAAACAGGCTTTCCGCTGGCGGTGGTAGTGCTGAGCGTGCCGCAGAATTCAATCGACGTGAACGTTCACCCGCAGAAAATCGAACTCAAATTCGAGGACGAGGGCAAAATCTTCAAGGCGGTATATCACGCGGTGCGGGCGGCGGTCGAGGGCAAAGACTTAGTGACGGAGCATGACTTAACGGCAGTAGCCGCCGCGCCCGAAGTTCCGCGCTTTGAACAGATAAAGCTCGTCGAGGAGGTATCGGAGACGCCGCCCAAAAAAGAGCGCAAACCTAAGCCGCAAGACGATTTGGATTTCGAGCAAGTCTTGATTAAAGTCAACGAACCGCAACCGCCGCTTAAAGCCTCCGCGCAGATTGATTTAGGAATTAGGAATCAGGAATTAGGAATTAGCGAGGTTCCCGCGCAGATTGAGCCGCCAAAGCCCGTCAAGCCGCCGCCCGTACAAAAACCCGCCCTTGAGCTTGAGCCTATCGGACAGGTTGCGCGGTGCTACATAGTGGCGCAGAGCGGCAACGATTTGTATCTGATTGACCAACACGCCGCGCACGAGCGGATACTTTTCGACAGGCTGAGCAGCTACGCCGAACGAGTGCCTGCGCAGGGCTTGCTGATTCATCGCGTCTTGAAGTTCGATTCGCGGGAGGCGGAGCTGATTGAAAGTAACTTGGCGGTGTTCGCTGAGCTGGGCTTCACAATGGAGCCGAGCGGCGTCAACGAATTCCGATTAACGGAGGTGCCGGTCGACGCCGCCGAAGCCGACGCGGAAAGCTTACTGCGCGGGATAATCGCGGAGATATTCAACGGCGTCAACGAGGCAGGGGACATATCGCGGCGAATACGGCAGGCAGTCTTGGCAACGACGGCTTGCAAGGCGGCGATAAAGGCGGGGCAGGAACTCAACTCGCGGCAAATGGAAGTTTTGCTTAAGGACTTGTCAACGACGCCGCACCCGCACACCTGTCCGCACGGCAGACCGACGATTATAAAATTTTCCGCCGCCGACCTCGCCAAAATGTTCAAACGCACTTAAAAAATATGCCCGCTGCTCGGGGACGAGTGGCGGATTTTTTTTTGCCGATAAAGGATTTTTTCCCGCCGCGTCAAAAATAAATCGCAAATTACGCGATAAATGTTTGGATTCATGAGAGGTGACAGACCATGAACAAGAAAAGACTTCTGCCAAAAATCTCCGTCGCCTTAGTAATTTCATTGATGTGGTTTTTTATCTCGCCGCTGATAATATTCGCGGAATCAAGGCTTATCCACGCGGACGGCATTTATATCATCGGTAACGGTCCGCCGGAGGATCCAAACGTCGCCAGAGCCAGAGCACGCAATGAAGCTTGGCGCGACGCCGTTGAGCAGGCGGGCGTTTACGTCAGTTCGTTTTCGCAAGTGAAAAATGACGAGCTCACTTACGACGAGATACAAACCGTTGCGCAACGATTCATGCGTAAAGTAAGCGAAGACATCAAGCCGGAAAAGGTCGAGGAATTCGGCGAATTGGTTTTTCAATATCATTGCTATATGGATGTTATGTTCGACCCCGACGATTCCGGAGATGTTGAAAAACCTAAACCTGAATCCAAACCTAAGCCCAAGGTCGAGGAAAAACCTAAGCCTAAGGTCGAGGAAAAACCTAAGCCCAAGGTCGAGGAGAAACCTAAGCCCAAGGTCGAGGAGA
>CALFJE010000093.1 GCA_937877545.1 uncultured Selenomonadales bacterium
AAGCTCCAGGCTCGCGTTCAGCTTGCGGACAAAGGCGTCGTTCACGCCCGAAAGATTTTTGACACGTTCGCGGACGGCAGTCAAAGTGCCGCCGTTTCTTGAACATGGAACCATTTCAAATCTTAACGAAGCTCGCGCCGACTTCCAGAATTTTTACGGCGAAAGCCTCAAGTAACTGCGCGAAGTCCGCCGCCGTCCCGTCAAAGTCAACGTCAAGCTCCAGGCTCGCGTTCAGCTTGCGGACAAAGGCGTCGTTCACGCCCGAAAGACTTTTGACGCGTTCGCGGACGACAGTCAACGTGCCGCCCATTTGCTCGAAGGTCGGACGGGTTATCAGCAAAGTAACATGACGCTCGACCTGCGCGGCTTGCTTAAGCGCGGCAACGGACAGCTCGTAACCTGCGCGGCGACCCGCCAACTTAAGGGCGTCACTGCCGCCAAGGAAAGCTCCGCCGCCCGTCGACGTGCCCGCGAAAATAATCTCGCCCGTATTAAGTTCGATAAGGCGGCTCGATAACGTAACCTCGTTGCCCGAAAAATTTTTGACCTCGGCGATAACAAGGCAGTCGGCGTGGAAGTCGTTCGCCAAAGTCTTGCAAAGCTCCTCGTCGTCGTCAGCCGCGATGATTCGACGATAGACAGCACGATTGACTTGCGCCAAATCAACGAGGCGCGTGAAACCTTGACGCTTGAGCGCGGCGATAATTTCATTTTCGACATCGGAGTAACGTTGTCCGCTTGAATCGACAGCCATAACCGCCACGCGGGGATTGTCGGCGTTGAAGTCGACGAGAGCCTTTTTGTCGAGTTCGGTAAGCCGCGCAGAGATTTTGGCGTCGTCCAGCTCCGCGCTAATCGTGACGACAAAAACGCCGTTCTCTACGCGGCTTGAAAGAATTTGCCACGATTGAACGAAGCCCGCGCTGTCGACGGCGTTCACGTCGGAGAGGAGCGCAGAATTTTGGACGCGGGTTTTGGAGTGAACGGTCGCGCCGAATTTCTGTTCGAGGGCGGAGCGCAGGGCGTCATGAATGGCAATGCGTTCGGAAATGCCGCGCCCGACGGCTTGAACGGACTCCGCCGCGCACGTCCCGACGTTCAACAACGAGAGCAAAGCCAACGTCGCCAAAAATTTTCTCATAAGCAATCCCTCCGAAGATACACGGCGCGTATTTTAGGAGCCGTCAAGGATGACGGCTCCGCTGCCGACGCATTTGCGTGATGCAAATACCGTCGGCGTCACTACTTGAAATTATCAGACGGTACGGATAGCGGACTTTACGCCCCCGCGAGGCGGGCCTTCTTTTGCTACTTTTCTTTGCCCGCTCAAAGAAAAGTAGTTTACAAATATGAAAATAGAAATCAGCTTAAATCAGAGTGACGAGCCGGTTCCGCGAATCCACGCTTTGGCAAAGGGGGGATTTTCTCCGCGCTTAGGGGCTGAAACGAACCTTGACGGTAGTGCCCCTGTCGACGACCTCGCCCGCGCCTATGCTCTGCCCGACCGCAAAGCCCGAACCTTCCGCCATAAACGATATACCCGCCTCGTTGGCAAGCCGCGCCGCCTCGCGAATGCTTTTGCCGTAAAAATCGGGTACACGAGCCGCTTCGGGCGCAATCTCCTCGTGCGGAGCCTCGGCTTCGGGTTCGGCAGGACGGGGAGGCTCCTCCTTGGGTTGCACGCCGTGAATCGACGCGTCGCCCTCTCCGACTTCCGCGCCAATCTCGTCCGAATCCAAACCCAACGGCGCGTCGCTCGGCTCAATCCTCAAGTAGCGGAAGACTTGCGAAAAAATCCGACTGGCTACGGGCGCGGCAACCTGTCCGCCGTAAAATGAACCCAACGGATCGTCAATCATGACAAGCAAGGCAATCTGCGGGCTTTCGACGGGCGCGAAGCCGCAAAACGACGCGATATATCTGCCCTCGTCGTAACCTAAGCCGTCCTCGCTGACCTTCTGCGCGGTGCCGGTCTTGCCCGCTATCCTGTAGCCGCGAACAGACGCCTTGCCGCCGCCGCCCGACGCCACGACCTGCTCCAGCAAGCCGACCAAAGTCTTATCCGTCGGGCTGTCAATCGTGCGCCGTACCTCCTCGACTCGCGTCTCCGAATACGTCGTGCCGTTCGCGTTCTTTATCGATTTGACGATATGCGGCTTGAGTAAAATCCCGTCGTTGGCTATCGCGCAAAATGCCGTTATCAGCTGAATCGGCGTGACTGCTATACTCTGCCCGATTGACATAGTTGCAATATCCGACTCGACCATTTCGTAGGGCGAATACAATATGCCGTACTCTTCGCCCGGCAACTCAATGCCTGTCTGGTCTCCGAAGCCGAACAGCCGTGCGTAATCGATGAGCTTTTCCGCGCCCAAGTCGTTGCCGTAAATCGCAAAGCCCGTGTTCACCGACTGCTTAACCACATCAGCGAACGTCACCGTTCCAAAACTGTCGCCGTTCCAGTTTAGAATCTCCTTGCCCGAAAACGTCACGTACCCCGGATCGACGAAAACTTGATTAGGCGTGACGATGCCCTCTTGCAACAACGCGCCCGCCACTACCGCCTTGAACGTCGAGCCGGGTTCGTAGATGTAGGACACTGCCCGATTCTTCCAAACCTCCTGCTCATAATCCCAAAAACGATTCGGATTGTACGACGGGCGATTTGCCATAGCCAAGACCTCGCCCGTGCGCGGATCCATAACTATGCACGTTATCGCCAACGGGTCGTTTTCAGCCATGGCGCGGTCAAGCTCCTGCTCCACGATAAATTGAATCGCGCTGTCAATCGTCAGCTGAATCGTCTTGCACTTGTCGCCCTGGTAGCCGTGTTGGGAAAATATCGACTCCAAAATCGGACGGTCGCGGGTGTCGGCGTAGATAAAAGACTCGGTGACTTCGCCCTTGATATACTTGTCCAAAGCCTGCTCCACGCCGTCAAGCCCTTTGTCGTCGGTGCCCACGAAGCCCAAAACGTTAGCCGCCAAAACGTCGTTGGGATAGTAACGCTTAGCCTCGTCGCGGAAGCCCAAACATACCGCGTAATTTTTTTCGCGAATCAGCAAGCGTATCGCCTCGTACTCCGATTGCTCCAGCCGCCGCTTAACCCACGAAAAGCCGCCGCCGACCGCTATGTCCGCCAAAATTTCCTGTTCGGTTTTGCCGACAAGCGGTGCCAAATCCCGCGCCAGCTCCTTGGGATTTTCGACGTGATTGGGGTCGACGAACAGCGATTTGGTCATGGTACTGACGGCAAGCTCGCGCCCGTTGCGGTCGACGATTGCGCCACGCGGCGATTGTACGGAATAGTCGTGCCCCACTTGCCAACGCATTCGCTCCGCCAATTCGTTGCCCTGCACCAGTTGCAGCCACGCGTAGCGGAAGACTACCACGCCCATTAACGCCAGCAGTATCATTACCAGATTGATGATTCGCTTTTGAACAAACGCCCGATCTCTTTTCATTTGCCCAACGTCCAAATCGCAAGAATCACCGACACACCGGCGCAAACTTTTGAATCCCAAACCAGCTCAATCAAATCGCGCAAGCCGCCCAGTCCGTTATTGGTCTCGTCGTTGCCGCCCAGAAAGTCAACCGCCCTGTCCAGAAAGCCGAACGCGTCAAAACCCAGCGATATTAGCCAGAAAATCGCTATCAGCACGCCAACCACTTTGACGCCCAGCTCCGTCGAGAAAACCCGCACAACCGCGCAGGTTACCTGGAAGGCGATTACCGTCGTCGCGATTGTGATTAGGAGCGGCCACTCTTTGGGCACCGCCACGAACAATTTGACCAAAATCAAAAATAAAATTACTGACAGCGAATAAACCAAAATCCCTGCCGGTATCCCAACTGTTTCGCGCATAGTTCCCGTTCCTTAAGCCCGTCCGGTATTTTTGAGCAATGCGTCTTTGAGCCGCCCCTCTATTGCCACGAGTTCCTTTTCCGCCGCCTGACGCTTTTGCCGCCCCTCCTGCTGAATGCGGAGCGTTTCCTGAATCGTCGCGATTAAATCTTCGTTGACCTTTTTAACCGTCTCGATGTCGACAATGCCGCGTTCGTTCGCCTTAGCCGTGTCGATTGAATTTTGCTTGAGCATTTCGGCGTTGCGCTTGAGGAGGTCGTTGGTGGCGTCGCTTACGGCGCGTTGAAGTTCGATAACCTCTTTTTGGTGCGTCAAGCCGAGCGCGATAACCATCTGATTTTTCCAAAGCGGTATCGTGTGATAAATGGCGGATTGCACGCGGTCGATAAGCACGCGGTCGTTGTTTTGGATAAGGCGAATTTGCGGCGCGGTCTGGATTGCCAACGTCTTGCTGAGCTTGAGGTCGTGGATTTTTTTCTCGAAGCGGTCGACGCTCTGTTCAAAATCGCTGACGACTTGCACAGCCATGGGGTCGCCCGATTCGGCGGCTTGAGCGCGGAGCTTGGGCAAAATGGTCGTGCGCATTTCGTCAAGTTTTTCCTCGCCGGCGCGGATATAAAGTTGCAACTCCTTGAAGTAGCCGAGATTTTTTTGATAGAGCGTGTCGAACATGACGACATCCTCCATCATCTTGACTTTGGAATTTTCAAGCCCCGCCTGAATCTTATCGACCTGGACGGAAAGCTTTTCGTAGCCCTGCATCATATCATCCGCCTTATTGACGAGCGAACCGATAATGGGCAGGTTGCTTAGGAAGCCGCCGCTCTTTTTGGTCACGTCGAAGCCCTTGACTTTGCCGACGAGTTCATTGAGCAAAACGCCGACCTCGCCCGCGTCTTTGGAGCGCACTTTGGCAAGAATGCTGTCGGAGAATTGAGCGATTTCCTTCTGCGCGGGCGCACCGAAAGTCAACGGCGTACTTGAGTCGGTCAAGTCGATATTGTCCTTGATTGATTGGACTTTAGCCTGTTCTTCGGGCGAAAGCGTTTCGATTTGCTGAGTGACCTTTGCAATTTCCTGCTCCGGTTCGACGGGTTTATCGTCCTTTGCGGGCTCAACGGATTTTTTCTTTGCCAACAGGTCGTTAAGATTTATGTCTGCCATGGTTAATTCCTCCGTAGTTAAAACTTAGAGTTTGAGCAATTCATCAAGATTAACGTTCGCGGGAGTTTTCGGCGAGCGTCTTAACTTTGCCGACGACCGGCATAGGCTCTTTGAAAATTTTTTCTTTGACATCGGACTTACCTCCGTTTTTTGCGCTTATCCTTTAAATATTGGTCGTAAAAATCCTCGATTGGCATGAACAGATAGCGAATCCCCTCGACGAGGCTTATCCACATCGGCAAGGTCGTCCATGACAGCAGGAAGTACAACGCGCCTTGGAACGTTTTGCCCTGATAAAATTTGTGTGCGCCGAACGAGCCGAGGAAAATCGCCAACGCCGATTGAATCAGCTTTGTTTGGACGATTTGCGGGCGGTCTTCTTCGGGGAAGGGCAACAGGTCTCCCGCAGGGTGCGCGTTTACTTCGCCGCGCCGCCGCCGTTGCATACCTTGTTGCGGGAAGAATTTCCGTTGAGGCTCAAGTTGCAAGGGTTGGTCGAGCAGGTCGGTATCGATTCGGACGTTGCCGTATTCGTCGACAGCCCCAACGTCAATCGTTTTGCGCTTAATGCCCTCGGCGTCAAGCTGTTGCTCCATGACGGTCAGCTCGGCGTCGGTGGAAATGATTTGGTCGTTGAGGACGTGCTCGAATTGGTCTTGATAGGCGTCGTCGAGCGCGGCAAGCGTCTGTTTCATACGCGCCTTAAGCTCCAAAATTCTGTCCGTCGACAAATGCGTCTCTTCCAGCTCAATGTACTGCTTGACGATTTTGACTGCGCGGTCTTGATAATAATCAATGAACTTGTACGCCAGCGCAATGCGTTCGGGATTTTTCTCAAGGTGATTCAGAAGATTTTTAGCCGTGCGCTGAAGCAACCGCAACTGATTGACAAGCTCGCGGTCGTTTAAATGTTCACGCGCCTCCTCCAGATAGTTGAAGTCGGCGGTTGCCTTGTCGAAGTTTTCCTGCAAGTACTGTGCCCTCTCCGCCTCCAGTTCCTTAAGGTCGAGTTGCGGCGTCCGATTTTTTTTCCAATCCCAAACCGCCTTCCCGCCGAATATCACGCCCGTCGTCATCAATATCACTATCAGATAGTTCAGCAATTCATCCAAAGCCCGCACCTCCTGCCGTTAAAATTCTTTGCCATTGTACCATAAAAATTTCATTAAGCAAAAAAAAATTCCCCGCCGATTTGACGGGGGAAAGGATTTATCAAGGCAACGAGATTGATTGATCGCGAACCTGTTTGTGGAGGCGCGGCATGTGCGTCAGGAAAATTTCAATCAACCGCTCGTGATTCGGGTTTTGAATTCTTGCGTGGAAGTGCGAAGCATTGAGTCCGCTTGCCGAAAAGAACGGCTTATCGCAAACGACTTGCCCGCCCGTCTTTACGTCGAACAGCGCGTAGACCGGCAACAGGTGAAAGTTTTCCTGCCATTCGCCCAGGTCGTCGTCGAGTTGCCCGCGACTTTCCATGGGTATCACCATTTGGAAGATAAACGGCGGGTAGCCTGATTTGTCGCGGCGCAGATAGAAATCGTAAATGCGGCTCGTGTAGGGCACCATGCCCAGAGCTTGCGCCTTGTTATCGGCGACGAGGAAACAAAGTTCGCCGGTGTCCTTCATGCGGATAAGCGTCAACGCGCCCGAATCGCCCTCCGCGTAGGTCGTGGCAAGCGGGTCGAAGGGCAAACCGTTATCGGGAGCCGCCGCGCAGGTTGCTGACATCATAATAAGCGCGAGGAGCAAAATTATCTTACGCATGTCAAACTTTATTTTCGCGCCCCGCCTTGAGCCGATAGAGGTTTTCTCTGTGACGCCAGACGATAGCCGCCGCCGCCGCCAACGCGAAGGCAAAGAATACGTCGGGGACTTTGAAGCACGCGGCGAGGATTGGCGTCAGGACAGCCGCGACGATTGAGCCGACCGAGACGTAACGCGTAAGCAGGACGAGCACGAGCCAGACGATACAGACAATCGCGGTAATTTTGGGCATGAGCGCGGCGAGGACACCAAGCCCCGTGGCGACGCCTTTGCCGCCCTTAAAGCCCGCGAATATCGGGAACATGTGACCGAGCATGGCGAAGAATCCGCCCGCGACCATTGCGGCAGGAGAAACTAACATGCACGCGCCGAACAGGACGCCGAGTTGACCTTTAAGGAAGTCGAAGATAAAGACCAACAGCCCCGCCTTGCGACCGAGGACGCGCCACGCGTTGGTTGCGCCGATATTGTGCGAGCCGAATCGCCGCAAATCTTTTTTCCAGATGAGCCTGCCCAAAATCAGCCCGAACGGTATCGAGCCGATAAGGTACGCCGCCAATAAAAGTATCGCCCAGTCCATTCCTCATTCCCCCGTCCCAAATCATAATTGCATTGTTGGTGCGGATGGAGGGGGTCGAACCCTCACGCCCGAAGGCAACGGATCCTAAGTCCGGCGCGTCTGCCAATTCCGCCACACCCGCACGCGCCGATTAAATCACATTTATTTTTCAGTGTCAATGCCGCGCAGGATTTAATCATTACCCGCCGCCCGCCGATTCAAACTTTCTTGCCGCGCCTAAATTTCAGGGAAGGAATAAGCCGCCTATCGCCGAATATCAGTTCAAAACTTTAGGGGAGGGCAACAGCTGTGCGCCTCATGCAAACCATTCGGGACTTCCGCTCCATAGTCCGAGAATACAAAAGTTTTTTCGTGCCCAAATATTGCTCGACGGTGACGTTTTACTTGGGCTTGATATTCATGCTGATACTTCCGCGCAGGCTCTTCACCTTGCCGAACAAAAAGGGCGAGGTCGCAAGCGGAGCCTTCGGCAAAAACCCGGTTGAGTCGTTGACCGATAAGGATAAGCAGCTGATTCGCGAGACGTTCGACGAATACTTTAACGATAACGGAGGGAAAAAACTTGCAGACAAAAAATAAGATTGCGGCGGCAGTCAAAGCGGCGGTCGAGGCGGCTATGAACGACGGCGCATTGAAATTCTCCGACGCCTTGCCCGACGCAGCCTTGGACGTGCCGCCCAAAAAGGAGTTCGGCGACTTCGCTACCAACTTCGCCATGCAGACCGCCAAAATCTTCCGCACGTCGCCGCGCAAAATCGCCGAGGAGATTAAGGCACGTATCGACTCCGACCTTTTGGAGCGCGTGGAAATTGCGGGCGCGGGCTTCATGAATTTTTATCTCAAGCCCGACGTGATTTATCGCGAGCTTAAGGCGATTTACGACGCGGGCGCGAATTACGGGCACCTGCCGAACAAGGGCAACGTCACGATTCAGATTGAGTACGTCAGCGCGAATCCGACGGGGCTTTTGCACGTGGGACACGGACGCGGCGCGGCGGCAGGCTCGGCTATAATCAACATCATGCGTGCGGCGGGCTACAACGTCGAGAGCGAATACTACATCAACGACGCCGGCAACCAAATGGACAAGCTCGCCTTGAGCGTCGACGCCCGCTATCGTCAACTGCTCGGTCAGACGGTTGAGTTCCCCGAAGACGGCTATCGCGGCGAGGACATTATCGACACGACGCGCCGAATCATCAAACGTCACGGCGACAAGTATTTGAACTTGCCCGACGGCGAACGCATTAAAACTTTGGGCGAGCTTGCCTATGCCGACAAAATGTTGGAGCTTCAAGCCGATTTGCGCAAGTTCGGCGTGCAATTCGACAAGTGGTTCAGCGAACGGACGCTCCACCCCGACAAGATTAACGCGGCGATTGAGCAGCTTAAGGAGCGCGGCGGCATTTACGAGGCGGACGGTGCGCTTTGGTTGGCGAGTTCCAAATACGGCGACGACAAAGACCGCGTGGTTGTGCGCGAAAACGGCGAGCCGACTTATCTTGCCGCCGACATTGCCTATCACAAAAACAAGTACGAGCGCGGCTTCGGCGAGCTGATAAATCTTTGGGGCGCGGATCATCACGGCTACGTGGCGCGTGTCAAGGCGGCTATGACCATGCTGGGCTATGACGCCGACAAGTTGAAGATTATTTTCCTGCAAATGGTATCGCTGTTTCGGAGCGGCGAGGCGGTTAAGATGTCCAAACGTGCTGGGACGGCGATTCCCTTGCGCGAGCTTATGGAGGAGGTCGGCACCGACGCGGCGCGTTATTTCTTCCTTATGCGTTCGACGGACAGCCAGCTTGACTTCGATTTGGATTTGGCTAAGTCGCAGAGCGCGGACAATCCCGTTTACTATATCCAGTACGCACACGCCAGGATTTGTTCAATCTTCCGCCAAACCAAAGAAGCAGGCTTGACGATTAAGGGCGAGCCGAAGTTTGCGCTCATGAACTCGGCGGCGGAGATGGACTTGATAAATAAAATCTTTGAGTACCCCGACGAGATTGAGCGGGCGGCGACCGAATACGCTCCGCAACGCATTGCCCGCTACGTGTACGATTTGGCGTCGACGTTCAGCGCATTTTATCGCGACTGCAGGATATTGGGCGTCGAAGAGGATTTGGCGATAGCGCGGCTTGCCCTGCTCAAAGTCACGCGCCACACGATTCAACACGCGCTCGGATTATTGGGAGTTTCGGCTCCGGAAAGGATGTAAGATTATGCGTAAAATATTTTTGGCGTTGGCAGCGGCGATTATGTTGCTTTGTCAGACCGCGCAGGCAAGCTCCTCGCCGCAGTGGATTAAAAATCTGCCCGCTGCCCGCACCGCAGAGCAAATGATTATCGTCGCGGGCATTCAAGGCACGACCGCTTGGATTTCCATGCACGAGAAAATTGACGGCACTTGGCAACAAATCATGACGACGCCGGGCTTTATCGGCAGGAACGGGCTGGGCAAAGTCAAGGAGGACGACAACAAAACGCCCGTCGGCACGTTCCATTTCGATTACGCGTTCGGCATTTTGCCCGACCCCGGTTGCGCCATTCCCTACACGCAAGTCGACGACAATCACTATTGGTCGGGCGACAAGAATTATAAGTACAATCAATTTATCGACGTTCGCGCAACGCCCGCCAAATTCGACCGCGCTGTCAGTGAGCATTTGATTGATTGCACGCCCGAATACAATTACGTTTTGAGCATTGACTATAACTCGGCTTGCACGCCCGGCAAAGGTTTCGCGCTGTTCCTGCGGTGTCTGAATGCCGTCAATCCATGGACGGGCGGCGGCGTGGCTTTGCCCGAAGATAAAATGCTCTTCGTTATGCAACACGTCAAACCCGATTGCGTCTGCGTCATTGACTCGTTGCAAAATCTGGGCGGCAAGCTGTAAAAATCTTTGGAGGCGCGTTTATGCGTAAAATATTCTTTGGATTGGTGGTGTTGATGATAGCACTCAGTCAAACCGCGCAGGCTACGCCCTCGCCGCAGTGGGTTAAAGACCTCTACGCCGCACGGACTGCCGAGCAAATGGTAGTAGTGGCGTGGATTCAAGGCACGACGGCTTGGATTTCCATGCACGAGCGGATTAACGGCGATTGGGAACAGATCATGACGACGCCGGGCTTTATCGGCAAAAACGGACTCGGTAAAACCATGGAAGGCGACCATAAAACTCCCGTCGGCACGTTCTACTTTGATTGCGCGTTTGGAATTGCGCCCGACCCCGGCTGTGCAATGCCTTACACGCAAGTCAACGAAAATCATTACTGGTCAGGGAATTGGCATTACAAGTATAACAAACTGGTTGACGTGCGCGAGGCTCCTGCCAATTTCGATACAAAATATACCGAACATCTGATTGACTACAATCCGCATTACCTTTACGCGCTGAATATGGGTTACAATGCCGACTGCACGCCCGCCAAAGGTTTTGCGTTGTTCATGCATTGTTTCGGACCGAAAAATCCTTATACGCTGGGTTGTGTCGGCTTGCCCGAATCCAAGATGCTCTTCATCATGCAACACATTCGCCCCGGTTGCGCGTGCGTCATAGACAGCTTAGAAAATTTGGGAGGTTCAATTTAAATGGACGAAAATATTTCCGAGGTCGACCTTGCTTATCAAATCCTCAGCGAGGCGGGCAAGGACAATCCGATTTACTTCAAGAAGCTGATTCGCGAGGTTATCGCCCGCAAGGGCAAGACCGTGCAAAACGAGGCGGCGGCTATCTCCGAAGTCTACACGATGATTAACATGGACAGCCGCTTTCAACACGCCGGCGACGGGCAATGGGGCTTGACCGATTGGTATCCGCCCGAAGTCAAGCGCACGCGTTCGGCAACCAAAACGCCCGTCAAGGCTTAACAATCGCCCGTTAAGGCATAACAAATCACTTCGGAGGACAAAATGGCTAAGTATATATTTGTGACCGGCGGAGTAGTCTCGTCGCTCGGCAAAGGAATTACTGCGGCGTCGCTCGGCAGACTTCTCAAAAGCCGCGGCTTGAAAGTTACGATTCAAAAGTTCGACCCCTACATAAACATCGACCCCGGCACAATGAGCCCTTATCAACACGGCGAGGTTTTCGTGACCGACGACGGCGCGGAGACCGACCTCGACCTCGGTCACTATGAACGATTCATCGACATAAATCTCAGCAAGCACTCAAACACCACCACGGGCAAAGTTTATTGGGCTGTTTTGTCTAAGGAGCGCAAGGGCGACTACCTCGGCTCGACGGTGCAGGTTATTCCGCACGTCACCAACGAGATTAAGGCTCGCGTCTATGCCGTGGCGGAGGAGGATAAAGCCGACGTCGTGATAACGGAGGTTGGCGGCACCGTCGGCGACATTGAAAGCTTGCCGTTCCTGGAGGCGATTCGCCAAGTCAAAAAGGAAGTGGGCAGGAACGACGCGCTGTATATCCACGTGACGCTGTTGCCGTATATCGGGGCGGCGGGCGAACTCAAAACCAAACCGACTCAACACAGCGTCAAGGAGCTTAGGGCGATAGGCATTCAGCCCGACATATTGGTTTGCCGCACGGATTACCCGATAACCCGCGAGCTTAAGCGGAAGATAGCATTATTCTGCGACGTGGACGAGAACGCGGTTATAGAAAATCGGACGGCAGAGACGATTTACGAGGTGCCGCTCATCATGGAAAGCGAGGGGCTTGATAAAATCGTCCTCAACAAGCTGAACTTGCCGCAAGCCCCGCCCAAGCTCGACGAGTGGCGGCGCATGGTGCACAAGATTAAAAATCCCGACCGCACGATAAAGATAGCGTTGGTCGGCAAGTACGTTGAACTGCCCGACGCTTATATATCGGTTGTCGAGGCGTTGCACCACGCGGGTATTGAGCATTCGGCTAAGGTTAAGATTAAGTTCGTGAACGCCGAGAATATTGAACGCGCCGACGTGGATTTGGAGGAGGTCTTCAGCGGTTGCCGAGGGATTTTGGTACCCGGCGGCTTCGGCGACAGAGGCATCGAGGGCAAGATTAAGGCGATAACTTTTGCCCGCGAAAATAAAATTCCGTTCTTCGGCTTGTGTCTGGGTATGCAGTGTGCGGCGATTGAATTTGCCCGCAACGTCTGCGGTTATGCCGACGCCAATTCTACCGAATTCAATCCCGATACGGAGCACCCCGTTATCGCGCTTATGGATTCTCAGCTTGCCGTGACGGAAAAGGGCGGTACCATGCGCCTCGGCGCGTACCCTTGCAAAGTCTTGCCCGATACTCATACGTTGGCGGCTTACGGCGAGGAAAACATCAGCGAACGTCACCGTCACCGCTTCGAGTTCAATAACAAGTTCCGTGAAATTTTTGCATCGCACGGCATGATAATTGCGGGCGTGCTCCCCGACGACAGCTTGGTCGAGATCATCGAGCTGGCTAAGGAAATGCACCCGTGGTTTGTGGGCTGCCAATTCCACCCCGAATTGAAATCGCGCCCGAATCACCCGCACCCGCTTTTCCGTGACTTCGTTGCTGCCGCGCTTAAGCTCAAGTACCAAAGCTGATTCGCAGAAAATAAAAACAGCCGCTCCGATTTTGGAACGGCTTAATTTTTTTTGCAACGCGTCAGCCGACTTTGCGACTGATTTTGTCGTAAAGCGTGCGAATGGCGTTATCGGCGGGCTTCAAGGTCATTGCCGGCTTAATATCGGCAAGAGCTTCGGCGTATTTCCCTTGCCCGTAATGAATGGCGGCGCGATTGTAGTAAGCCTCGGCGAAATTCGGATTGAGCGCAATCGCCCGCGTGTATTCGCTCAAAGCCGCGTCGTAATTTTTCATGGAGTAGTAAGCACTGCCCAAATTGTTGTGAATTATGGCGTTATCGGGATTGAGCTTGAGGGCGGCTTGCAAATCCTGCGCGGCGTTGTTGTGTTGACTCAGAGCCGTATAAGCATTGCCGCGATTGTTCAAGGCGTCGGCTAAGTTCGACTTCAAGCGCAGAGCCGCCGAATAATCCTCAATCGCCGCCGCGTATTGCCCCAACTCATACTTGGCGATACCGCGATTGTTATACGCCTCGGCAAGTTGCGGATTCAAGCGGAGTGCCTCGTCATAAGCCGCCAGAGCCGACGCGTAGTCTTTGGCGAAATAAAAATCATTGCCGCGAGACATAGCGTCAACCGCCGAAAAGTTTTCCGTGTTGCGGGCGACTTCCCGCTTAATCTCAACCCGTTGCGCGTCGTTCGCCGTATCGTAGCCGCGCTTGAACGCCTCCATTTGTTCATTCAAGGCGTCGTACTTTTCTTGAAGCTCCTTGTATTTGCGGGTAGCGTCGGCGAGCGACTGCTTATCCTGCATCAACGCCTTTAAATCGGTGTCATCCAAATCGTCGACCAAAGCCTTAATCGTCACGGTGAAGCGGAGCAGATTATCATTGACGACATCAACTTTGCTCGATTCACCTTGGACTTTGAGCAACCGAGCCGCGACGGTTTGAATTTCGTCCTCGACAAGCTCCAAGTCAATCGTCTTTGAATAGCTCTGCAGGTAGACGCCCGCCTTTTCGACGGCTGTACGTTTAGCCTCCTCGCGGGCACGAGCCGTGGCACTTGCGGGCGTTTCGTCCAGACGCGAATCCATGACGTATTCGCCCGACGCCTCAATCAGCTTTTCAGCCGCAAAGGCGACGGAGCCGCTTAGGACAATCGCGACCGCGACAATCAACGTAAAAATATTTTTCATGGCGAATCACCTCACGAAGACGACCGCGCTGTTGTTTAGGAAGTGCGTCGATTGATTAGCCGACAGGATTTTATCGGCGTCGCCTGCGCTTACAACCACGTCGCAACCGCCCGACACGTTGACGGCTTTAATCACCAGCGGCGAAGAACCCGCACGCTCCACGCCCGAATCAACGCTCGTCGAATAGTCAATCATGCCGCGGCTTACGGCATTCTGATAACCGACATTTTTATAGGCGTAGACCTCGGTGCCGTCGACGGACTTGATAGCGGGGGCAATCGCTTGCGAAAGCCCCATGCCGCGACAATCGATAATCAGCCCCGTGCAGCTGACGGAAACCATATTCACGACCTTGGGCGGCGGAAAGTCTTCGACAACGACGTTCTCCTTGAGGACGGCACTTGCCAACGATTGACTTGAGCCGTAAGCGGGCATGCGAACAATCGCGTGGAAAGAACCGTCGCGCTCCCGCGTGACAGAAATGACCTTCGCGCCGCGCAGAGCCGTCTCAACCTTGGTGTTGATGGTTTCGTCCAAATCGCGCACGTTCTTAACCGTGGAATTGGCGGTGACGTAAATCGCGTCGACTTGCTCAGCCAGGTAGCGGTAGGCGTCCATTATGGCGATTCGGCGCAAAGCACCCAAAGCTTGACCTTCGTTATAGGCAATGCCCTCCGCCTCCACGTATTCGCCGACCAATTCAGCCGCGAACGCCGAGCCCGTCAGTAACAGTGCCGCCATTATCGCCGGCAAAATTTTTTTCATAAGACATCCCTCCTTTGACGGAATTTTATATTACTGCGCGGCGCAAGTAAAGAACAATCGCCACGCTTTACATTAAATTTCGGTAAGAATAAAGACGCTCTAAGCTTGACCTTCGGGATAGGCAATGCCCTCCGCCTCCACGTACTCGCCGACCAATTCAGCCGCGAACGCCGAGCCGGTAAGCAACAATTACGGCGCAAGTAAAGATTAGTCGCCACGCTTTACATTATATTTTGGTAAGAATATAATTGGCGCGAAAAATTTTAACGAGGTGTTAAGTTTGAAGAATCACACAAAGTACAGCAAAGGCTACTTCATGCCGCCCGAAGTGATTTTGGATTGGGCGCGGAAAGAATATCCGACGAAGGCTCCCGTTTGGTGCAGTGTCGACCTGCGCGACGGCAATCAGTCGCTGATTATCCCCATGAGCCTCGACGAAAAGATTGAGTTCTATAAGACGCTCGTGAAAATCGGCTTCAAGGAGATTGAAGTCGGCTTCCCTGCCGCCAGCGACACCGAGTACGCGCTCCTTCGCCGGCTGATTGAGGATAACCTTATCCCCGACGACGTGACCGTTCAAGTCCTCACGCAAGCCCGCGAACACATCATCAAGAAGACGTTCGACGCCCTGCAAGGCGCAAAAAATGCCATCGTCCACGTCTACAACTCAACCAGCGTGGCGCAACGCGAACAGGTCTTCCGCATGAGCAAGGACGAAATTAAAACTATCGCCACCGACGGCGCGAAACTCCTGCTTGAGCTGACGGAAAAGGCGGGCGCGAATTATCGCTTTGAGTATTCGCCCGAAAGTTTCACCGGCACCGAGCCTGAATACGCTTTGGAAGTCTGCAACGCCGTCCTCGACGTTTGGGAACCCGTCATCGACCGTCACCCCATTATCAATATCCCCGTCACCGTCGAAATGAGTTTGCCCCACGTCTACGCCGCGCAGGTTGCTTACATCAGCAAATATCTTAAGTTCCGCGATAAGGTTGTCTTGAGCCTGCACCCGCATAACGACAGAGGTTGCGGCGTGGCGGACTGCGAACTCGGACTTTTGGCGGGCGCGGACAGGATTGAGGGAACACTCTTCGGCAACGGTGAACGCACCGGCAACGTCGACATCGTTACCCTCGCAATGAATATGTTCGCGCTCGGCGTCGACCCCGAACTTGACTTTACCAATATGCCTGCGCTTGTCGAAATGTATGAACGCGTAACCCGAATGCACGTTCACGACCGTCAGCCCTACGCCGGCGCATTGGTCTTTACGGCGTTCAGCGGCAGTCACCAAGACGCCATTGCCAAGGGTATGCATTGGCGCGACGAGAAAAATCCCGACCGTTGGACTGTGCCCTACCTGCCCATTGACCCGCACGACGTCGGGCGCGAATACGACGGCGACGTTATCCGAATCAACAGCCAGAGCGGCAAGGGCGGCGTCGGCTTCATCATGGAACAGAAATACGGCATCGAAATGCCCAAGAAAATGCGCGAGGACTTCGGCTATTGCATCAAGAGCGTTTCCGACCGCAAGCACAAGGAGCTTTTGCCCGACGAAATTTATCAGATTTTCAGCGAGCAATATGTCAACGTCGACAAGCCGTATAAGCTGATTGAGTTCCATTTGCGCAAGGAGCCGGGCGGCGCACGCGTGGGCAGTGTCGATTTGGAAGTCGACGGCGAACGCGTAACCTACATGGCTCGCGGCAACGGTCGCCTCGACGCCGTTTCCAACGCCCTCCAAAAAAATCTCGGCATAAGCTACAGCAATTTGACTTACAACGAACACGCGCTTGAAATCGGGCAATCTGCGCGGGCTATCGCCTACATTTCAATAACGGGCGCGGACGGCAAAGTTGTTTGGGGCGCGGGCATGGACACCGACATTATCACCGCCTCGATTCAAGCCCTCCTCAGCGCGATTAACCGCATGGTCGCCGCCAAATAACGGAGGTCGATTTTTATGGCAACGTTTCAAATGACTTTGGACGACGATTTGAAAGAAACTGCCGACAGATTGTTTAAAAATCTTGGTCTCGATACCGAAACGGCAATCCGAATTTTCTTAAAGGCGTGCATTGCGCGGGACGGAATTCCGTTTGCCGTTAAGCATTACAAAATGCCCGACGATCTGGAGGAGGCAATCCGCGACGTTCGCACGGGCAAAAATCTTTACGGACCTTTTGATACTGCCGAGGAAGCCGTCGCGTCTATGCTGGAGGATTGAATATATGTCGAATGCGGACATCTTCGGCGAATAAAAAAATTAAGCGTGGAGAAAAATCTCCGCGCTTTTTTGTTGCAAGTTACGTTTTACTGCTTGACGAATTTGCCGCCGCTGATTGCGTAGGTGTCGCCGTTGACGTTATAAGTTGTCGCTGCAGATTTGTCGAGGATAATCGCGCTGTAGGTTGAGCCGACCTTGAAGACAACGCGCCCGCTCCCGCCGTAATAAGCCGCCGTCCACGTGCCCGTGATTTGGATAGCGGTCGTGCGCTCCGAGGCGTCGCCAATCGCAATGCCCGCCGCCAACGTAATTTTGGAAGCGTCGCCGTCGTCATAGAATGCGCCGCCGATTATGGTCGTCAGCTCCGAGCCTTCCACGTCGATTGTCACGTTGGAACCGTAGCTGCTAATTTCATCGTTACCTGACAACGCATTGATTGAAACCTCGGAGCCGCTGTTGTAGATTGAATCGCCGAGTGCCGTCCCCGTGACGATTGTATTATCGGCGTAGTTGGAAATGTCATCAAAGCGTTGCAGGTCGAATTTGAATTCTCTAATTATTGAGCACCTCCGAAAAATTTTTTCAACAAGTTTATCGTCGAAGAGAATTTGGTTGTTAATCGCGCCGAAAATTTTTAGAAAATTTTTTTATCGGCAAGCAGGAGGATAAAAGCGGGCGGCGAATAGCAAATCCCAAAGAGTTACCCGCAAGGGTGACGGCCGAAAAATACATTCGTACCAAAGATAGGAGAGGGTCACTAATGACAGAAGCAACCGCCACAATCGAAAACAAAACCGGTATTCATGCGCGCCCCGCATCGCAATTCGTGCAGAAAGCCTCCTCGTTCAAGTCCAAAGTCCAGCTCAAGGCTAAGGGCAAGACCGTTGACGCGAAAAGCATCCTCATGATCATGAGCATGGGCTTGGTCAAAGGCACCGAGGTAACAATCGTTGCTGACGGCCCCGACGAAGCAGACGCAGTCGCCGCGCTCAAAGGCATGATCGACGCTAAATTCGGCGAAGAATAATTCGCACGTCCCGTCGCAAAATCAGGGGAGGAGGTTAAGTTGTTTTTTCCGCCTCCCCTTTTGTGTAACCCTATGGAGGAGAAAACATGGCAGAGAAAATTAAAGGCAAAGGCGTAATAGCCGGCATCGCAGTCGGCAACATTCTGCTCGCAGGTCAAAACCTCGACGGTTACCTCGCGAAGTATAAGCCCGGCAAACCCGCCGCCGAAAAGAAAAAGGCAGCGGCGGCTCTCGTGCAAGTCGCCGAAAACCTCAAAAAGAGCATTGACGACTTCAAAGCCCAAGAGCTGAACGAACAGGCGGGCATCCTCGAAGCGCACCGCATGATGGTCGAAGATCCCGCCATGAGCGGCGCGATTGACGAGCAAATCGACATCAGCGGCTCGGCTCCCAAGGCTGTTATCGACGCTTACGAGTCTCAAGCGCAAATCTTCGAGGCTATGGACGACGAATACTTCCGCGGACGCGCCGTCGATATGCGCGACGTCGGCAAACGCATTGCCAAGTTCCTCCTCGGCATTAAAGAACCCGAAATCGTCGGCAAAGTTATCGTGGCTGGCAAAGACATTGAGCCGTCCGTTATCGCGGGCTTGCCCACCGACAAAATCGCGGGCGTTATCCTCGGCGTCGGCTCCACCACCGCGCACGCCGTCATTATCGCCAAAACTCGCGCTATCCCGACCGTTGTCGGCGTGGGTGACGGCATTGCTCAAATCGCTGACGGCGACCCCGCTATCCTCGACGGCGAAACCGGCGAAATCCTCATTCGCCCCTCCGACGAAGAACGCGCCGCTTACGACGTTAAGATTAAGAAGCAGGAAGAACTCAAGGCTCACTACGCGGCTCTGAAAGATAAGCCCGCCATTACCCTTGACGGCAAAGAAGTTGAACTCGTCGCCAATATCGGCTCGCCCGCCGACGCTGACGCCGCTGTTAAAAACTTCGGCGCGACCGGCGTGGGACTCTTCCGCTCCGAATTCGTCTTCATGGGCAAAACCGACGTTCCGAAGGAAGAAGACCAATACAAGGAATACAAAGCCGCTGTCGAACATTGCGCGTCCGTCACTCACGGCGAAGGGCTTTGCGTTATCCGCACAATGGACATCGGCGGCGATAAACCCCTGCCCTATATCCAGGTTGGAACCGAAGAGAATCCGTTCCTCGGCTATCGCGCTATCCGCATAAGCCTCCAGCGCAAAGATTTGTTCCTGCCCCAGCTCAAGGCTATTCTCCGCGCAGGCGTCTACGGTAAAGCCGCGATTATGTTCCCGATGGTTATCAACGTCCAGGAATTCCTCGCCGCGAAACAATTCGTCGAAGAGGCTAAAATGGAACTCGTCCACGAGGGCAAAGAGTATTCCGACAGCGTCCAAGTCGGTATCATGGTTGAGACTCCTGCGGCGGCTGTTATGGCTCCCATGCTCGCCAAATATGTCGACTTCTTCTCAATCGGCACCAATGACCTCGTCCAATACACGCTGGCTGTCGACAGAGGCAACGCGCAAATTTCCTACCTCTACAACCACTTTAACCCGGCTGTCCTCCGCCTTATCAAGCGCACGATCGAATCCGCCAACAAGGAAGGCAAATGGGCAGGCATGTGCGGCGAAATGGCGTCCGACCCGAACGCGGCGATTATCCTCATGGCTATGGGCATTAAAGAACTCTCCATGAGTGCGCCCTCCATTCCGAAAGTCAAAGAGCGCATTCGCAACATCACCCTCACCAAGGCGAAAGAGATCCTCGATAAAGTTATGGAAATGGAAGACGGCGACAAGATTAAAGACTACCTCGCAACGCTCGCCTGATTCAACAAATTTCATATCGCGAACAATAAGCTCCCGTCGAAGTTTGGCGGGGGCTTTTACTTTGTTGCCAATGAAACAGGTACCTCCTTTGCAAAAAAAATGCTCCCCGCGTCGGGAAGCCGCAAGATTTTTCAGCGCATAGAATTTATTTCGTCGGCAACAAATTCAACTTGCGTGCCTATGACGATTTGAATCGCGGTGCCGTTCTTTAGGACGCCCTTGGCTCCCGCCGCCTTCAGAATTTTTTCGTCGACCGTGGAACCGTCCTTGACTGTCACGCGGAGCCGCGTCGTGCAATTACCGACCTCAATCAAATTTTCCTTGCCGCCCAAACCTTTGACAATCTGCGCGACCATATTGCCTTTGGACGCGTCGTTTTCGCCGCCTTCCATGTCGTAGCGTCCGAGCGTCGGCAAATCAAAATTCTCAATCGTCCAGCTGAAAATCAGATAATAAATCAAGCCGAACACCAAACCCATTGGGATAATCAGCGCGGGGCGCGTGGAAATGCCCCAGTTCAGAATCAAATCGATTAGGCTCGGCGAAAATCCGAATCCTATCAAAATGCCCGACTCATAACAAACCCACATCGATATTCCGTATAAAAAGGCATGGAAGGCGTAAAGAGCCGGCGCGAGGAACAGGAACGAAAATTCAATCGGCTCGGTGATGCCCGTTAAAAATGAAGTCAACGCCATGGAAGTCAGCACGCCCGCGATTTTCGGACGATTTTCGGGCTTGGCAGTGCGATACATAGCCAACGCAACCGCCGGCAAGCCGAACATCATTACAGGGAAGCCGCCCGACATAAAAATTCCCGCCGTCGGGTCGCCCGCGAAAAACCGCGTCAAGTCGCCCATAACGACCTCGCCCGTCCCCGGCACCGTGTAGCTCCCGAAGACGAACCACATCAGATTGTTCAAAATGTGGTGAAGCCCGAACGGTATCAGCGCACGATTCAATACGCCGTAAAGGAACGTGCCGAAGCCGCCGAAATTTATAAACGCCTCGCCCAAAGAATTGATAGCCGTTTGAATCGGCAGCCAGATGACGCCGAAGATAAGCGCGAGGATAATCGCCGCGAACAGATTTAAAATCAAGATGAATTTCCTGCCGCCGAAGAAGCCGAGGAATTCGGGCAGACGGATTTTGTAAAAGCGATTGTACAAGACGCCCGCCGTCAGCCCGCTGATTATGCCCGCGAACACGCCCATATTGATTTGCTCGTCGATTGCCTTAATCGCCGTGGTAAAAACCGCGTAGCAGATGAAGCCCCCCAGCCCCGCCGCGCCGTTGTTGTTGGTGTCTTTCGTCAAGCCGAACGCGATACTGATAGCGAAAATTATCGGCAGGTTGTCGAAAATCGCGCCGCCCGCTTTGGCGACGAATGAGACATCAAGCAGGTCGGGGGAGCCGAAGCGCAACAATATCGCCGCCGCCGGTAAAACCGCCACGGGCAACATTAACGTCTTGCCTATGCTTTGAAGTTTATCAAATATTATCAAGTGGAAAGCCTCCTTCTACAGCAAAACCGCCCCCGAAAGTCGAGAGCGGTTTTTGTAGGAGATGATAAGATATTACTTAAGTTCTTTTGCGAGTTCGGCGATAGCCGGCGCAGTGCCCTCGGAGCCGAGAACTTCTTTAATCTTGTGCTCGACGAGTTCTTGGATGTAGTTGCGAGCGGGCGTGAGGTATTGACGCGGGTCGAAATGATCGGGATATTGATTGAAGTGTTCGCGAATACCGGCGGTCATGGCAAGACGGAGGTCAGAGTCGACGTTGATCTTGCAGACTGCGGAGCGAGCCGCTTTGCGCAACTGTGCTTCGGGAATGCCGACTGCATCTTTGAGTGCGCCGCCATTGTCGTTGATGATTTTGACGTATTTGGGAATGACGGAAGATGCGCCGTGGAGAACGATCGGGAAGCCGGGGATTTGTTTTTCGATTTCGGCGAGAATGTCAAAGCGCAGTTCGGGCGGCTCAAGAACGCCGGTTTCGGGGTTACGCGTGCACTGTTCGGGCGTGAATTTGAATGCGCCGTGGCTGGTGCCGATAGCGATAGCGAGGGAGTCGCAACCGGTCTTGGAGACGAACTCGACGACTTCTTCGGGTTTGGTGTAGTGAGCTTTGTCGGCGTCGACAGAAACTTCGTCCTCAACGCCCGCCAGCTGTCCGAGTTCAGCCTCGACAACAACGCCGTGCTCATGCGCATATGCTACGACTTCTTTGGTCTTTTCGATGTTTTCCGCAAAGGGATAGTGCGAGCCGTCGAACATAACGGACGTAAAGCCGCCGTCGATACAAGCTTTGCAGGTTGCGAAGTCCGGACCGTGGTCGAGGTGCAGGGCAATCGGAATGTCGTTAATTTCGAGGGCTGCCTTGACGAGATGGACGAGATAGGCATGGTTGGCGTAAGCGCGTGCGCCCTTGGAGACTTGTAGGATAACCGGCGAATTGAGTTTGCCTGCCGCGCCCGTAATGCCTTGAACGATTTCCATGTTGTTGACGTTGAACGCGCCGATAGCGAAGCCGCCTTCGTGAGCTTTCTTGAACATAGCTTTGGTTGTGATTAACGCCATTGTGCATTACCTCCTAAAAATATCTTACAGAGCCTTGGGGTCGGAACCCCCTCCCAAAAACAATCGTATTTTAACACACCCGCCGCCAATCTTGCAACAATCAATCGAAAAATATTTCGACAATTCTATCGCAACGGCAAATTTATTGCCTTGACGCAAGCTTTAAGCAGAGGCGCAGGCGTGGGGAATGAATCGCCACTTGACTTTGAAAACTGCAAAAGATATATTTCAAGCGCGGAGGACTGCCACGTTAAAGAAATGTAACCACGACCAACGAAAATCAGCAAAACTTTCGCAAGGAGGAATTTTAATTTGAAATACGTAAGTACCCGCTCCAAAATTGCGCCGATAAGCTCAGCCGAGGCGATTCTTCAAGGGCTTTCTTCGGACGGCGGATTGTTCGTCCCCGAAAAAATTCCGCGCATTACCCAAGACGAAATCGGCGAACTTGTCAATAAAACCTACGAACAACGCGCCGCCAAAATCTTGGGCAAATTTTTGACCGACTACACCGAAGACGAACTCGGCGAATGCACCGAACTCGCTTATAACTGGTTCGATGTCCCGATGCGTATTCCCGTCGCCGTGCTGATTCAAGACCCGAAAAATCCCGTCGCGCCCGTCGGCAATATGGAACTTTGGCACGGTCCGACCTCAGCTTTTAAGGACGTTGCCCTCCAAATGTTGCCGCACCTTATGCGCATGGCTCTACAAAAAGTCGGCGAAACCAAAAAAATCCTTATCCTCGTCGCTACGTCGGGCGATACCGGCAAGGCGGCTCTGGCGGGCTTCGCAGACGTTCCCCAAACTAAAATCATGGTCTTCTACCCCGAAGACGGCGTAAGCAAGATTCAAAAGCTCCAAATGGTCACGCAGACGGGTGACAATGTGAACGTCACCGCCGTTAAGGGCAACTTCGACGACGCGCAGACCGGCGTTAAGAAAATTTTTGGCGATAAAAAAATCCGCGAAGAACTCGACAAGCTCGGCGTCAAGCTAAGCTCCGCCAATTCCATAAATTGGGGGCGGCTCGTCCCGCAAATCGTCTATTATTTTTCGGGCTACGTCGAACTTATCCGCTCCGGTCAAATCAAGCTCGGCGACAACGTCAATGTCTGCGTCCCCACGGGCAATTTCGGCAATATCCTCGCCGCTTACTACGCGCTCAAAATGGGCTTGCCCGTCAAAAAGCTGATTTGCGCCTCCAACATCAACAACGTCCTGACAGAATTTTTCGCGACCGGCACTTACAATCGCAACCGCAAATTTTTCAAGACGATTACGCCCTCCATGGACATTTTAATTTCAAGCAACCTGGAGCGTCTGCTGTATCACGAATCGGGCGGCGACTTCAAGCAGGTTTCGCGCTACATGGCGGAGCTTAATTCCCTCGGCAAGTACAAAATCGACAAGAAGCTCAAAGACCGCCTCGATAAAATTTTCCACGCCGAATTTGTAAACGAGCTCGAGACTCGCGACTTTATCAAGCGCGTTTACGGCTCGTTTAAGTATCTGCTCGACACCCACAGTGCCGTTGCCGTCGCCGCGCTCAGCAAGTATCGCGGCAAAACCAAGGACTTCACGCCCGTGCTCAACGCCTCGACCGCCAGCCCCTACAAATTCACCAACGCCGTCTTGACCGCGCTGGAGCAACCCGTTGAGGGGCTTGACGACTTCGCGCAAATTAAAAAGCTCTTCGACATGACCAACTTTAAAATCCCGCGCAACCTCGCCGAGCTTTCCAATAAAAAAATCCTACACGCGGACGTTTGCGAAAAAGACGAAATGCCTCAACGCGTTTTGGACTTCGCCGCAAAATAAAACCCGCTTTAAAAGCGGGGGAACAATTAGGGCGCGGCGGCTGCTTTAAAAATATTCACGGATTCGGAGCGATTGCTGTTTGTCAACTTTTCAAAAGTTGCCCCTGCCATTTGACAGGGGTTTTTTTTAATCTTCCTTGGGTCTGTCAAGCTCGCTCAGATAAAAATCCAAAGCGTTGCCGTGAAAGGTATTGCAATATTCGTCGTCCAACGTGAATATCTCGCGCAATTCGGGGGCGATAATTTTTTTGTCACTCATGAACGCCCTAACCCACGCGTCGACGAAATTTTTATCAATCGGTACGCGCAAGAGTATATCGCCGAAAATGTCCGCCACGTCGCGGCAAAAGTCTTTAATGCCCTCGTGAATCGCGCTTATCTCGCGGAAATGCAGTTGTCCCGGCTCCGGCGCACCGAATACGGGATTGCCCGTCGCGTCGAAGTGCTTAAGTTGCGCGTCGGGCGCGGTCAATATCGTCTCGAACAACAGCTGATAGCGATATACCGCCGACTTAGTCCACTTATAATCGTCGTTTTCCGTGAAACAGCCGCGCATCCGCTCGCTCGCCTCCTCGCCGAAACGATTTGTCGAACTCGTGGCGAAGTAGTAGCCCGTGAATTTCTTGCCCGTCAGCTCCTGCAAATAAAATTGAATCGTGCCTGAATAGCCCATATCGACCACGCCGACTTTGTCAAGACTGCCGCCGAGGTTGGCGATATATTTTTCAAAGCCTCCCCGCTCCGCCGCCGCGTGATTCAAAATCTCCTCCGAATGCTCGTCAATAATCTGCGCGGCTACCGATTCACAATCCGTCGTGGAAAATAAATTCGGCAAAATGATTTTTTCGTCGCCGCCCAACTCCATGCCGAATCGTTCACGGAATAATTTTCGTTGCGTGCCCTCGAAGCGGAGTTTAATCAGCTCCTTTGCCTGCGATATGTCCCGAATCGACGCGACCGTAACCGCCCGCCGCGACGCCATGAAATATTCGCTCGGCAACGCCGCCACGTTCAGCAATGCCGCCACGAATTTATACAGCCGCCGCAAAAAATATCCGTCGCGTGCCAGGAAGAATATCCGCTCGACGCCGTCCGCCCGTGTCTTTTGAATCAGCCACAACATGAACGTCAACAGCGGTGCCCCGTAAAACCAATAGCCCAGCTCGCGGAAATCCTTCAGGATTAAATGATGCGTGCCGTCCGTCAATTCAGTGCGCAGGCGATACGGACTTTGAAATTTCTTTGCCAATGTCACGCCCAGTAAAATCCCCGCGTAAAGCGTCAGGTTGCCGCCGAGCCGTGTAAGCAACGACCGCCCGAACAGCGTTTGCGAAAATAAATTTATCGCGCTCATAAGGTGATAAATGCCAAAGCTCCTGTCGCCGGGAAGTTGCAAATCGCTCGTCTCGTTGTCGCCGATGTGAACGATTTTTTTAGGCGACGCGTTAAAGCCCTCCTGCGCCAAATAATTCCAAATCGCCGCCGTATCCTTGCGCTTATTCGTCTCGCACGAAACCAAAAGCTTGCCGTAACCTTCGACGCCGCACTTTTTCAAAAGCCGCTCCAATTCGGGCGTCTGCATGTACATATCCGAAATAAGCCAAACTTCGCGCCCGCGCTTGAGTATTTCCTTGAACCACGCAACGACGTCCTCACGCGGCAAAATCAGCTCAAGCTCCGTTGAAATTTCCAGCTCGCGAATTTGCTTGCAAGTGTCCGCGTCCAGCTCCGTCAGTTCCGCAAAGCTCCCGTAAATTTCATAGAGATTCACGTCGCCGCCCTTTTTCTGCCGCGCAAGTTCCTCCGCCTTGAGTCGCAACGTCGGAAAGTCAAACTCCCGTCCAAGCAAATCCTCCACTTTGAATCGAATAATCTCGTTGACGTGACGCGGTTGCGCGACGTATCGCATAATCAGCGTATCGAACACGTCGAACGAAACAATATCGCCCTGCGCAAGCAACCAGAGCATTTCGGGCTCGCCGCCGTTGCGCGTGTCAAAGTACTGCCACAGATTTTTACAACCCAGGTTAACGGAATAAGCATAGGTCGCGGGATTAAATTCGTAGTAGTTCAAGCCCTCGGTCTGCGCGGCAAGCAAAATCGACCGTTCAAAGGCGTGCGCGATTGTACCGTCATTTTGCCCTTGTTCGGGAGGAAAGTCCTCAAACGTCAAGCCCGGCGCGAAGAATTTCCGCAAAGCCTTTGTACGCGCCCAAAACATTGTACCGGCGGGAAAATCGAAGTACTCCGTTTTATTTGGCTCGATACCTGCGCGGGCAAGCAGACTTTGCCCCACGGCGCGATTGGACATCCACGTAAAGGCGGCGTAAGGAACATTCTCTGCGGGGCGCGGATAAATCACGCCGACGGTTTCATCGTCGAAAGCTTTGAAAATCTTCCTGATACGGTCGGCACTGCCCAAAAGCGCGTCGAAAAGATAATTGCGCCAATTCTGTTGTTCGGAGCCCGTGTAAAGCGACTTTTTGGAGTGAATGTGCGCCACGAAGTCATATTCGGGAATCAAATCGCCGAAGCCGACGAGGAATGGCGCAACGTCCCGCCCGCGATTCGGCACAATTCGCACGACGCATTTCTCGGCGTTCGGAATTTTCTCGAACACGGCAAGGACTTTATCCATAGCGTCTTTGTCGACGATAGAAATCAGCGCGTCAAAGGCGAATGGCATATTGGCGCAGTAAGCCGCCATATCGTCCAGCAAGTCCAAATAAAAAATGTGCGCCTGAATCGCTATCTTGCCGGGCTGCAAAAAAGTTTCGCCGTAAAAAAATCGGTCGTCCTCCGAAATTAAATTGGCGTCGGGCGGCGAAGCCTCAAGCTTGCTCAGTTGCCAATTCTTGTAACGCTCGGTGTCCTTCAACAGCGGCGCAAATCGATTGTAGAATTTATCTTTGAGCGCGACCTTTTTGGCGTCGTCAAGCGGAATTGCCTTATACAAAAGCCGCCCCGCCGACAACGCCTTATCCTTCGGGCTGTACTTGAGCCAACGACGGGCTGAACGTAACGGCTCGGTCAGCCGCCACGAATTGGAATTCAAAATCAACTCGTTGAATTGCGCCAGCCGTTGATTTTCCGCGTGGAGATTGGCGTTTTGCAAATTCAAGCTGTCGATGATGCGGCGCAAGTCCTCGATTGTGCGTTGGTTATCCGCGTTGTGTTCGCGCAGAGCCTCGTTGCGGGCGTCCAAGTTTTCAATCTTCACGTCACGCTCGGCAATCTGCGCGTTTAGAGTTTCAACCTGCGCGGCGTGGCTGGCGTTAAGGTCTTCAATCTGCGCGGCGTGGTTTGCGTTGAGGGTTTCAATCTGCGCGGCGTGGTTTGCGTTGAGGTCTTCAATCTGCGCGGCGTGATTTATGTTGAGGTTTTCAATCTGCGCGGCGTGATTTGCGTTAAGGTCGTCAATATGGGTGTTGAGGTCGGCAATATTGGCGGCGCGACGATTATTTTCCGCAACGAAATCTTTAATCGTCTGTTCGACAATCGCGGGGTAATCTTTTTCCAACTCGCCCGAAATCTCAAAAGTCACGTGCCCCGCCGGTTCGTCAACGTTGAAGATAAATTGCGGGTCGCTCGTCCAAAATCGACGAAAGCCGCCGACATTCTCGCCCGCGTTCCCGAAAAATTTATCGACGGGCTTGCCGTTAATCGCGACGCGGCTTATCTTGACGGAAATAAAATCGGTATCGGGGTCGAAGCGCAGAATTTTGGTCGGCTTATCGAGGTCGAAATCAAAACGTCCGTAGAATCTTTGTCCCATATCGACACTCAGGGTTTCTTTCGCCATACGGAAATATTCGCCGTCGAATTGGGCAAAAACTTCCGCACGCATCATGGAAAGCTTTTGGGCAAGATTGAACACGTCATAGGAGCCGCCGTCGCGCAGAAAGCTTTTCTCGTCGTAGCCGTAGAGCGTCTTAATTTCGGCGGCATTGGCGGGACTGTTGAGCAGATTTTTCAAAATGGTCAAGCCCGCGATTTGGAAGGCGGCAAGGTTTTTGTCCAGGCAAATTTTCGCGAAGGCAAAGCGGCGATTGATTTGCCCGTTGACGACAAAACGCTCGGCTTCGGGGAAAGTGTCCAGAAAAAATTTGTTGTCCGTGAAATTGTAAACAAACTCCTGCGCCACGAAGTAAAATTCCAAATCTGCGCGGACAAGCTTTTCAAAGGAGGTCGCCGAAGTATTTTCCTGCCGCGAACGCCGTAATCTGAATTGAGTGAGCCGCTCCGGGAAAATAAAAATATCCGCGTGCGAACACAGGCGAATCCACATCAGATAATCGGGCAACTGCCAAAAGCCTTGCACGTCAAGCAAGTGATATTTTTCGTAAACCTCGCGCCGCACCACCGCCGACGGGTGACAGAGACAATTCCCGTTGTGAAAAAAATGATTGAGCCACTCGGCTCGCGAACGATTCGGCTGGTCAAAAATGCTTTTGTACGAATCGCCCTCGTCAAGCTCGCGAACGTTGCCCGCCTCGTCGACGAAATCAACCCACGTAAAACACGCCGCATAATTCGGCTTGCCGTCGAGGAATTTAACTTGCTTAGCCAACTTATTGGGCGTCCACAAGTCGTCGGAGTGATGCACCGCGATATACTTGCCCCGCGCAGAGTTCACGGCGTCACGAATCGCAATGACGGGACCGCGATTTTCGGTGTACAGGAACGTCTTGATTCGCGGGTCGTTGAAACGCTTTATAATTTCACGGCTGGAGTCGGTCGAGCCGTCGTCAACAATCAGCAACTCAAAATCGGCAAACGTCTGATTGAGCACGCTGTCAATCGCCGCCGCCAAATACGCCGCATGATTGTAGCTCGTCAATATCACGCTGACCTTGGGATTTTTCTTAGCTTTCGCCAAAGCCATTCTCCTCTCTGTCGGTTAGGAATTAGGAACTAGGAACTAGTAAAACCTGTTCCCTGATTCCTGATTCCTGATTCCTAATCCCTGCTTAGAATACTTTTTACGGTGGCTTATGTCAAATTTCCAATGGCAGAAAGGTCTGCGATACAGCCCGCCCAACTCAAGCCCACGCCGAAGCCCGCCAACATGACGCGTTGCAAACCTGCCGCGCCGTGAGCCTTAACAACCTGCTCAATCGCCAACGGCACGCTGCCCGATACGATGTTGCCCGTGGTCTCTATGTCGTTGTGAAACGGCACGTCGTTTAAGTTCGCCTTATCGCGCAGGTAAGTCATCATGAACTTGTTGGCTTGGTGGAAAATGCAATAGTCCAAGTCGGCGCGGGTAATTTGCGCGGAAGCAAGAACGTTATCGACGAGCTTTGGAATTTCGCGGAGCGTGAAGTAGGTTATCGCCATGCCGTCCATAAAGACTTCGTAGTTGGAGCGGGTGTTGTGATTGTCGTCGGTGGTGAAGACTTCGGGATTGTCGCGGGGCGGATACTTACTGCCGCCGACGGGAATTATCAGCTTATCGTAACGCGAACCGTCAGAGCCGAACACGAACGCCTTCAAGCCTTCGGTATCGCCGCCGTCGAGCCAAGTGGCAGTAGCTCCGTCGCCGAACAGCGGGCGCGCCGACTTATCCGCCGTGTTGATATACTTGCTGTAAACGCTTGACGTAAGGAACAGCACATTTCGGACAAGCCCCGCCTCAATTAAACCCTTGGCAACGGCAAGCCCGTAAACGTAGCCCGAACAGCCCAGCCCGATGTCCAAACTCCCGACGCCTTTGCTTAAGCCCAAGCGGTCTTGAATCTGCGCGGCGGTGTGCGGCATCTGATAATCGGGGTGTTGCGTGCACAGCAAGATAAAATCCGTCGCGTGGCGGTCAAGCCCGTATTCGGCAAAAAGTTTCTCGGCAGCTTCCAATGCCAAATCGCCCGCAGTCTCCGCCGTCACGACGTGCCGACTTTTCACGCCGATTTTCTTCATGAATCGCGCCTCAACCAAGCCGTCGTTTTGCTCAATCTGCGCGGGCAAGTAAGAGCTTATCGCCCGTATCCTCGCAAACATTTAATCGCCTCCCCAATCACGAATAAACCCCGAGTAGCCGGCTCGGGGTTTTTTTACGATATTACCATTTCGACAAGTGTAGCTTTTTCGATTAACAGAGGTTATTGATTCAGCTCGACCAAGTAGCGTTTGAGGGCGTCTTGCCACGTCGGGAGCCGCTCAAAGCCCGCCTCGTCCAAACTCTTTTTGCTAAGTCGCGAATTGAACGGTCTCCGCGCAGGTGTCGGATATTCCATTGTCGGGATACCTTCGACTTCGACGTCCTTGCCGGCTTGCGCGAATATTTCCCGTGCGAACTCAGCCCAGGAGCAAAAGCCCTCGTTGGTCGCGTGATACGTCCCGTATTTTTCCGAAGCCGCCATATCCGCCAGCAAACGCGCCAAATCTACCGTGTACGTCGGGGAGCCGATTTGGTCGTTGACGACGCTGATTTTGTCCTTGGTTTCGGCGAGGCGCAACATCGTCTTGATAAAGTTGTTGCCGTTGATACCGAAGACCCAGCTCGTGCGAACGATAAAGTGCTTGTCGTCGACCATGGCGCAAACCGCGTCCTCGCCGAGGAGCTTGCTGCGCCCGTAGACGTTGACGGGCTTTTTCTCGTCGTTGACCTCGTAAGGGATATGCCCGTCGCCGCCGAAGACGTAATCGGTGCTGATATAAATCATCTTTGCATCAATTTCGTGGCAAGCCTCGGCAACCCAGCGCGTGCCCAAGCCGTTAATAGTCAGCGCAAGCTCCTGTTCGCTCTCCGCCTTATCTACCGCCGTGTACGCCGCGCAGTGAATAATCGTGTCGGGCTTCTTTGCCAAAATGAAATCCTTTGCGCCGTGTTCGGTCGTCAGCTCCAGTTCCTCCAGCGAGGGCGCAACGTATTCCACGCCGCGTTTTGTCAGTTCCTTTGCCAGGTCGTAGCCCAGCTGTCCGAGTATTCCCGTTATCAATACCATTTTATTTAGCCTCCTTAACTACCACGTTGATTAACTTGTTCGGCACCGCGATTATTTTCACGATACGCTTGCCCGCCGTAAGCTCCGCGATTTTGGGCAATGTCGGCGCAAGTTTCTCCAAATCCGCCTTGCTCAAGCCCACAGCCACTTTGACGTGTTCGCGCACCCGCCCGTTGATTTGGACGACGATCTCGACTTCCTCCTCCGTTATCGCCGAAGCGTCGAAGGGTATCCAACTCTGCTTGTGCACGTCGCCCGCGAAGAATTTACTCCAAAGCTCGGCGGCTATGTGCGGCACGAACGGCGCAAGCATTATCAGCAACGCCCGCGCCGCCTCCCGCGCCAACGTCGCGTTTATCGGTTTGTCTTGGAAGGCGTGCATTGCGTTGACCAGCTCCATGAGTGCGCTAATCGCCGTGTTGAACGCAAAGCGGTCGCGAATGTCCTCGGTGACTTTTTTAATCGTCTTGTGGAGCGTCCGCCGCAACGCCGTTTCCTCGTCCGTCAAAATCTGCGCGGAGTCCTTGTCGAAATTGGCGGCGAAGATGTTCACGATACGCCAGACGCGATTTAAAAATCTGAACGAACCTTGAACGCCCTCGTCGCTCCAATCCAAATCGCGCTCGACGGGTGCCGCAAACAGGATAAACAGCCTTGCCGTGTCCGCGCCGTACTTGCCGATAATTTCTTCGGGCGATACCACGTTGCCCAGAGACTTCGACATTTTTGCGCCGTCCTTGATAACCATGCCTTGGGTAAGCAGATTGGCAAAAGGCTCGTCGTAATCCAAAAGCCCGGCGTCGCGCAAAACCTTCGTGAAGAATCTGGAATACAGCAGGTGTAAAATCGCGTGCTCAATGCCGCCGATATATTGGTCGACGGGGCTCCAGTAATTGACTTTATCGCGGGCGAAGGGTAACTTATCGTTGTGCGGGTCGGTGTAGCGCATATAGTACCAGCTCGAACAAATGAACGTGTCCATGGTGTCGGTTTCGCGGTGAGCGTGACCGCCGCATTTCGGGCAGGTGCACTCGTTGAAGGTTTTGGAAGTCGACAGCGGACTCAACGCGCCCTGCTTAAACTCCACGTCTTCAGGCAGGAGCACGGGTAAATCTTCTTCGGGGACGAGGACTTCGCCGCACTTGTCGCAATAAATCACGGGAATGGGCGCACCCCAATAGCGTTGCCGACTGATGAGCCAATCGCGCAGACGATAGTTGACCTTACGCACGCCGAAGCCTTGAGCCTCCGCCTCGTCGATAATCGCGCCGATAGCCGCGTGCATCTCCATACCGCTGAACTTGCCGGAATTGACTAGGACGCCCTCCTTGTCGACGTAAGCATTGGTTTGAGCCGCGAAGTCAAGCGGGGCTTTGGGATTGTCGATAACCCAGATTTTATCCAAACCGTATTTGGTGGCGAACATCCAATCGCGCTCGTCGTGGGTGGGGACGCCCATAACCGCGCCCGTGCCGTATTCAAACACGACGTAATTGGTAACCCAAATCTGAACCTTGCCGCCGTTGAAGGGGTTGACGCAGTAAACGCCCGTGAAAATGCCCGCCTTTTCCGATTCGGAGCTGGTGCGTTCAATGTCGCTTTGAGCGCGGGCGTGTTCGCAGAAGGCTTTAATCTCGTCGGCTTTAGCGGACACCGCGCAGATTTTATCAACCAGCGGGTGTTCGGGAGCCAGAGCAAGGAACGTCACGCCAAAGGCGGTATCGGGGCGCGTGGTGTAGACGGAAATTTTTTCGCCGAGGTCGGGAACGTCAAAGAAAAATTCCAAGCCCTCGGAGCGTCCGATCCAATTCTCCTGCATAATCTTGACGCGATTTGGCCAGCCCGTCAGCTTATCCAAATCCGCAAGGAGTTCGTCGGCATAGGCGGTTATCTTGAAGAACCACTGCGCCAAATTTTTCTTGTGAACGTCGGAGTCGCAACGCCAACACTTACCGTCAACGACCTGCTCATTGGCAAGGACGGTACCGCACTTATCGCACCAGTTGACGGACGCCTCCTTTTTGTAGGCAAGCCCGCGCTTATAAAACAACTCGAAGAGCCACTGCGTCCAGCGATAATAATCTGCGCGGCAAGTCTCGACCTCGCGCTCCCAATCGTAGGCAAGCCCCATAGCCTTTTGCTGAGCTGTCATGTTCTTGATATTGGCGAACGTCCAATCGCCGGGCTTTACGCCGTGAGCAATGGCGGCATTTTCGGCGGGCATACCGAAGGCGTCAAAGCCCATGGGGTGCAGGACGTTGAAGCCAGCCATCGAACGGTAGCGGGCAACCACGTCGCCGATTGAGTAGTTGCGCACATGACCCATATGCAAGTTGCCTGACGGATAGGGGAACATTTCCAGCGCGTAGTATTTGGGGCGCGAGGCGTCCTCGGTCGTGCGATAGTAGTCGGGCGCGTCCCAGACGGCTTGCCATTTGCGCTCGACTTCCTGCGGATTGTATTTCTCCATTTAAAAACCTCCTAATTCCCTACATAACCGTTTTGATGACTTTAAGATAGAACGTGAGCAACAACAGCCCCGGCACGCCGAAGATACCGACTATCAGCGCGTGAATGAACGTGATTTTAATCATGATAAGCCCCGTCATGTTAACGAGGTAGAGAATGACCGCGCCGATTATGCTGTTCCAAATGATTTTCAGCGGCAATTCGATAAAAAACTTGAGCGCGACGATTATCAAGATACCCGCCGCCAAGCCGATGATTATTTCCAAAGCAAGAGCCTCCTTTACCCGATTTTGTCATGCGTGCTATAATAGGCAAAATTTTTGGAGGTGTCAATCATGAGCATAATTGGAGCGGCGGCAGTCCCGCACCCGCCGATAATTTTGCCGGAGATAGGACGCGGCGAGGAGTCAAAAATCGCGGCGACGACGGCGGCTTATAAGGAGGTGGCACGGCGAATCGCGGAGTTGCAACCTGAGACGATTGTAATCACCAGCCCGCATTCGATAATGTACGCGGACTATTTCCACATATCGCCGGGCGAATCGGCGGCGGGCAACATGGCACAATTCCGCGCTCCGCAAGTGGAGTTGGCTGTCCATTACGACGTGGAGTTTGTCAGCAAGTTGACGGCGGCGGCAATGTCGGAAGACATACCGGCGGGCACGCTCGGCGAACGCAATTCGTCACTCGACCACGGCACCATGGTTCCGCTCTACTTCCTGCAAAAGGCGGGCGTGGACTTAGACAAGGTTAAATTCCTGCGTAGCGGGCTTAGCGGCTTGACGAACACCGCGCATTACAAATTCGGGCAAATCATTGCCAAGACCGCGCAGACTTTGAATCGGCGGGTATTCTTCCTTGCCAGCGGCGATTTGGCGCACAAGCTCAAGGGCAGTCACTACGGCTTTGCGGAGGAGGCTCCCGTCTTCGACGAACAAGTCATGAACAATTTGGGCGGCGCGGATTTTCTGAGCTTGCTGACCATGAACGAGAAACTTTGCAATCGTGCGGCTGAATGCGGCTTGCGGAGCTTCTGGATAATGGCGGGCGCGTTGGACAGGCATAGCGTTCAGGCTGAGCGTTTGTCTTACGAGGGGACGTTCGGCGTCGGCTACGGCATTGTTTATTTCAATGTGGGCGAGGCTGATTCGACGCGCAACTTTGCGGTGCAACTTGCCAAAGTCAAGCGACACGAGTCGGAGCAGCGCAAGGCTAACGAGGACGCGTTTGTCCGTTTGGCGCGATACAGTTTGGAGACGTTCGTCAATACGCACAAGCCCGCCACATTGCCCGACGATTTGCCTGCCGAGCTTATGAATCGTCGAGCGGGCGCGTTCGTGAGCTTGCACAAGGGCGGCAATCTGCGCGGGTGCATTGGTACGATAATGGCGACGCAGGACACTTTGGCGGAAGAGATTCTGCAAAATGCGATAAGTGCCTGTTCGCGAGACCCGCGCTTTGACCCCGTGACGGCGGGCGAGCTTGACGATTTGGAGTACAGCGTTGATGTCCTCGGCGAGCCGGAGCGTATCTTCGACGTTAAGGCGTTGGACGTTAAGCGTTACGGCGTCATCGTGGAAAACGGCGGGAGGCGCGGCTTGTTGTTGCCCGATTTGGAGGGCGTCGACACGGTCGAGGAGCAGATAGCCATTGCCAAGCGCAAGGCGGGTATTCGTCCCGACGAAAAAGTTTCCCTTTGGCGGTTCGAGGTCATTCGCCACCATTGAGGAGGGCGGTATGAACAAATTTAAAGTCATGTCGACGTTCCGACCGACGGGCGACCAACCTCAAGCGATAGAATCATTGGCGGCGGGCGTCGGCGACGGGCTAAGGTCTCAAGTACTTTTGGGCGCGACGGGCACGGGCAAAACCTTCACGATAGCCAAAGTTATCGAGCGCGTTCAGCTGCCCACGCTGGTTATCGCCCACAACAAGACGCTTGCCGCCCAACTTGCCGCCGAGTTCAAAGCCTTTTTCCCCGATAATTACGTCGGCTACTTCGTCAGCTACTACGATTATTATCAGCCCGAAGCCTACATTGCCGCCACCGACACCTACATCGAAAAGGACGCCGCCATTAACGACGAGATTGACCAAATGCGCCACTCCGCCACGTGCAGTCTTTTTGAGCGGCGCGACGTTATCATTGTGGCGAGCGTCTCCTGCATTTACGGCTTGGGTTCGCCCGAAAGTTATTATAAGCTCCTGCTCCACCTGCGCGGCGGGCAAGTCATTTCCCGCGATAAGATTTTGCGGCGGCTGATTGAGATTCGCTACAAGCGCAACGACATGATTATTAAGCGCGGCAACTTCCGAGTGCGCGGCGACGTTATCGAGGTGACGCCGGCGGGTTATAACGGGCGGGCATTGCGCATTGAGCTTTTCGGCGACGAGGTAGATAAAATTTCCGAGTTCGAGATTTTGACGGGCAAAGTTATCGGGCGGCGCGACGAGGTTTTTATCTTCCCCGCTTCGCATTACGTCACGGACGTTGAGGATTTGGAGCGGGCGGAACAAGCCATACGCGCCGAGCTGACCGCGCAGGTTGAGGTTTTCACGGCGGCGGGCAAGCTTATCGAGGCGCAACGGATTGAACAACGCACGCGCTTTGATTTGGAAATGATTCGGGAAATGGGCTATTGTTCGGGCATAGAAAATTATTCGCGACACTTGACGGGCAGAGCGGAAGGTTCGCCGCCTTTCACGCTGATTGACTACTTCCCCGAAAAATTCTTAACGGTTATCGACGAATCGCACGTGACGCTTCCGCAACTGCGAGCCATGTACGCGGGGGATAAATCGCGCAAGTCTTCGCTGATAGAAAACGGCTTCCGGCTACCCAGCGCACGCGATAACCGCCCGCTGACTTTCGACGAGTTCAACGATAAAATTTCGCAGATAATTTACGTTTCGGCGACGCCTGCCGAATACGAACTTGCCGAATCGCAAAACACCGTTGAGCAAATCATACGCCCGACGGGCTTGCTCGACCCCGTGGTAGAGGTGCGCCCGATAGCGAATCAAATCGACGACCTCATATCGGAAATCAATCTGCGAGCGACGGCGGGCGAGCGCGTCCTAATCACGACGCTGACGAAAAAATTCGCCGAGGAGCTGACGGATTATCTGCGCGGCGTCAAAATACGTGTGCGCTACATGCATTCGGACGTGGTGACGCTTGAGCGGGCGGAGCTGATTCACGACCTGCGAGCCGGCAAGTTCGACGTGCTTGTCGGGATAAACTTACTGCGCGAGGGATTGGATATGCCGGAAGTGTCGCTGATAGCGATACTGGACGCGGATAAGGAAGGCTTCCTGCGCTCCGAAACGTCGCTGATACAGACAATCGGGCGGGCAGCGCGGAACGTCAACGGCAAAGTGATTTTATACGCGGAGCGGGTAACGGATTCGATGCGTCGGGCAATGGAGGAAACGGCGCGGCGGCGGGCGATACAGGAGGCTTACAATAAAAAATTCCGCGTGACGCCGAGGACGATTGAAAAGCCGATAGCCCCGCTGATTGACTTGCCGCTTAAAAAATCGACAAAGAAACCGCAATCGCCGAGCGAGCTTATAAAAAAATTGACGCCCGCGCAGAGACGCAACCTGGTCAAAAGTTTAACTTCGGAAATGCAAGCGGCTTCGCGAGCGTTGGAGTTCGAGCGAGCCGCCGAGCTTCGCGACATAATCTTAAAGTTGGAAGAACACTTATAAAAAAGCAGCCCCGACGTTTAGCCGAGGCTGTTTTAATTTTCCGCGTCGAATTATTTTATCGAGTTCAGTTCGCAACGAAAGCCGAATATTTCTTCCAGCTGTTCCCTCGTGATGTCATCGGAAGTCAGCGGCGTTTGATTCTTGATTTTGACGGTCTGGTCGCCCGCGTTCTTCGTCAATATGAAATGCGAAAATTCGTGGCGATAATAGACGAAAGCGTTATCGGCGATATTCTGTTGAAACATGTCCTCGGAAAAAGTCAGCCCGTTCCGCTCAACGAACCTTTTTATACCGAGCTTAGCCTTGTCGTGCGGGAAGGTGTAAATGCACAGGAACGGGAGATTTTTTGCAACCGAAGACTTAAAGATAATGGAACCCAAAATGCTGTGATAGCCGACGCCCTTAAAATGGAAGAAGGGATACAGCTCCCCCTGGACATAGCGATAACCCCTGCAATAGCCGTAGCCCATTACGCCGGGGCAATCGGCAACTTTGCTGTGCATGTCGGCGATGGCGTCCTTGTACAGGAAATCGTCGAAGTCAAAGCGGGATTGTATGACATAGTCGTAATTGTCCATTTCCTGCGCGATTATGGAGGGCAATTCGCTTGCCTTGTACTTCAAACGCCAATCTGTCACGTCCTTGGGCATGTACATGAATCGGCATTCCAGCGAAAGTTCGGCGCAAATATCTTTCAGCGTCGCGGCGATGAATTCGTACTTCTTGTCCTCGGCAAAGCGGGCGTTCAAGATAAACAATATCTCGAAATTCTTGTTCGTCCGGTTAGCCAGCGAGCGTAAGCCGTTGTTCCGCGCCAATGTCAAATTCTCTGCCAAAAAGTCTGCGTCAAAAATATCTTGCGGATAAGCGGGGTCGTAGAACGAAAAGAATCGCACAAGAATCAGATGCTTAATCGTCTTTTCTTCAGCGTGCATAATCCTTACCTCCTCAAGCGTAAAATTTAACATAACTGTCAAGCGCGTTTCTGAAAAAATCTTTGTACAAAATCGGCGGGTTGTGGTATCATTGCGAAAAAATTTTAGGCTGATTGTGAGGCAACACAATGGCGAAGGATAATTTTTTTGGCAAGAAATATTTATATGAGGTATTGCCGATGTTGAAGTGGGTAGCCGAACAGGTACCGGGCGGCTTTTTCGTCTACTCCGCCAAGGAACCCTACGAGCTTTTTTACGCCAACAGCGAGGTTTTGGAAATTTACGGTTGCGAGGATTTGGACGAGTTCAAGGCTCTGACGGGTTACACGTTCCAAGGCATGGTTCACCCCGACGACTTTTCCGCAATTCAAAAGTCAATCGAGGAGCAGATAGCCGACCCCGATAACGACCGCCTCGACCACGTGGAGTATCGAATCACGCGCAAAGACGGCTCTATCCGCTGGATTGACGACTACGGACACTTTGCGACCTTCCCAGAACACGGCGACGCCTTTTATGTCTTCATCAGCGATATAACGGAACGGCGGCTCATTCGGGAGGAAAAGTTGCGTATGGAAATGGAACTCGACAAGGCGAAACAGGCGAACGAAATCAAGGCGGCGTTCCTGTTCAATATTTCGCACGACATCTTGACGCCGCTAAATTCAATACGCGGCTTTACGGAATTGTCATTGCGGCACCTCCACGAACCCGAACTTTTAAAGACGTATCTGGAAAAAGTCGACGAATCCAGCCGGCAAATGCTTACGCTCGTCAATGACCTGCTTGACATGAGCAAAATCACCTACGGCAAGACGCAACTGCGAACCGAGGTTTGCGACCTGGAGGAGCAAGTTTTGACCGTCCTGCACCTCTTCCGTAAAAAAGCCGACGCCAAAAATATCGCCCTCGAAAGCGTTATCAATCTGCCCCGCGAACTCGTCTATACCGACGACGTGAACTTGAGGAAAATTCTCTCCGCGCTGATTGACAACGCCATTAAGTTCACGCCCGACGGCGGGCACGTCAAAGTTACGGCGCGTAAAAAGAAAATTTCCGATTCGGGCTACGTCCGTTGCGAATTCATAATTGAGGACGACGGCGCAGGCATCAGCGAAGATTTTATGCAACGCATGTATGAGAGCTTTGAACGCGAGGAGACTTCGACGAAGACGGGGCATATCAGCGCGGGACTCGGCTTGACGATAACCAAAAAGCTCCTTGAGGCTATGGGCGGCTCAATCGAAGTCGTCAGCAAAAAGGACGAAGGCTCCACCTTTACGGTCGGCTTGCCGTTTAAGTTCGTGCGCGACGAAGCGGAGGACGTTGCCGCCATTGATACGATAACCGCCGATAACAACTACATGAATCGTATCCTGCTCGTCGACGACATTGAGCTTAACCGTATGCTTGCCGAGACGATTCTGGAGGAGTCGGGCTTTTCCGTCGAGACGGTTGCCGACGGTTGCGACGCCGTGGAAGCTTTTATCAAGCACCCGCCCGGCTACTATGACCTCGTGCTTATGGATATTCAAATGCCCGTAATGAACGGCTACGAGGCGACGCGTGCTATCCGTGCGCTTGACCGCCCCGACGCCAAAGTTTTGCCGATTATCGCGCTAAGTGCCAACAGCCGCGACGAGGATAAGCGTATGAGCATGGAAAGCGGCATGAATTATCATATCGCCAAGCCCTTCGACGTGGTTCAGCTTATCGCCGCCGTCAACAAATATATCGCCGCGCGAAAGGAAGTTTGACACTGCGGCGCGAATTATCACAATAAATATTTTCAAGAAAGGAAAAGGAACATGGAAATCAAAAAGGATCAGCAAGGCAACGCATTGACAATCAAAATCATCGGTAGGCTCGACGCGGCAAGTGCGCCCGAACTCTCCAAGGAATTGACGACCGCGCTCAACGGCGTAACGGATTTGACGTTCGACTTCGCGGAGCTGAAGTATATCGCCTCGGCGGGACTGCGCGTGTTGCTCGTGGCTCAAAAGCGCATGAACAAGCAAGGCTCCATGAAACTTATCAACGTCAGCGAGGCTGTCATGGAAGTTTTGGATATGACGGGCTTCGCCAGCTTGATGACTATCGCTTAATGAGGAATGATTATGGAAAAAATTACGGTTGAGGCGGTGCTCGACAGTCTGCAGACGGTTATCGACTTCGCGACCGAAAAACTCGAAGAGCGCGATTGCCCCATGAAAGTTTCAATGCAGTTGGAGCTGGTTATCGAAGAGATTTTCGTCAACATTGCCAGCTACGCCTATCACCCTGAAATTGGTGCCGCGACGTTTTGCATGTCATTTGAAGAAAATCCCTCCGCCGTGCTCATGACGTTCATTGACGGCGGCAAGCCCTACAATCCCCTCGAACACGACGACCCCGATACCACCCTCGACGTTGACGAACGCGACATCGGCGGGCTTGGAATTTTCCTCGTCAAAAAGAATGTCGACGAAATTTCCTACGAATACACGGGGGGGAAAAATATTCTCCACATGAAAAAATTTTTCTGAGGTCGTGCTCATGAAGTGGACTATACAAAAAAGACTGCTCGTCCTCGTGTTGGCGGCGGGGATATTGTCATTCTTGACATTGAGCGGTCTTTCTTTTTACGGCATGAACGTTATGCGCGGCGAAATGACGAAGCTGGGCGACAAGGTCGGTGAGGCAGGCGCGGATTTTACCGAAAACCTCATGACTTATCAGCTCAAGCAGACGCTCGGCGAATTGGCGACTTCCCGCGCAGGTTTCATTGACCACGAAATAAATCTGATTCGCCTGGACGTGGAAATTATGTCGCACATAATGACGCGTATCGCCTCCAATCCCGACGATTACAAACCCGTCAAGCTCCTCAATCCGCAATCCGAGCCGGTTTTTAATACCGAAACTTATCTGACTTACGGTCCCGACGTTAAGCGCGACGGCTTAAGTCCGGCTCTGGAGCGCGAGATTGGTATTGCCGGCAATATCCGCGCCCTCATGATGCCGCTGGCAAAGTCGTTTATCAATTACAAGTCGGCTTTCTACGTCGGCTCCAAGCACGGCTACTTTATCTGCAGCAGCGTCTTCCCCGACAGGACGGAGGCGTTGCCCTTTGAGGAAAGCGAGTTCTTTGACTACGACCCGCGTGAGCGTTCGTGGTACAAGGCTGCGATTGCGGCGGGTGCGCCCGTTTTCTCCGACATTTACACGCACGTCAACATCAGCGAATATCAGCTTATCGGCTGTTCCGCGCCCTACTACGACGCGGCGGGCAATGTGGCGGGTGTCGTCGGAATTGACGTTTCGAGTAAGGACATTTACAACGCGATTGCCGAGACGTCTATCGGCGAGAACGGTTTCAGCTTCGTTTTGAACGGCAAGGGCGAAGTGATTCTTTCCACGCGAGCCGAAGGCGACTTGGCGGCTAAGGAGGGCGGGCTTGACCTGCGCGGAAGTTCCGAGCCGACTTTGGCGGACGCGGCAAGCAAGATGGTCGGCGGGCAAAACGGTATCCTGCCCGTGACGGTTGACGGCGAGGAATATTTTATCGCCTTCGCGCCCATGAAACGTATCGGCTGGAGTTTCGCCACGTTGACGCCCGGTAAAGATATAGTTGCCGCCGCCGCCGACAGCCGCAATTATTTCCTCACGCAGATTGCCGGCTTCCGCACGCGCTTTCAAGATAAATTCTTCATGATGACGTTGGCGGGCATGATTCTGCTTGCGGGCTTGAGCCACGTTTTCCTTACGGCAAGCAAAAAAGAATCTGAGCGGGTCGTCAAGCCGATTCACGAGCTGGCTGACGGCGTTCGCGAAATTTCAAGCGGCAACCTCGACAAAAAGCTCGACATTCAAACGGGCGACGAGATTGAACACCTTGCTACCTGCTTTAACGCCATGACCGACGAGCTAAAAACTTATATGACGAACCTTACCAAAGTCACGGCGGAAAAGGAGCGCATAGCCACGGAGCTGGACGTTGCCACGGAGATTCAGCGCGGCATGTTGCCCAAGGATTTTCCTAACCGCGCAGATTTTGAGCTGTTAGCGACAATGACACCCGCCAAAGAGGTCGGCGGCGACTTCTACGATTTCTACATGTTGGACGAGACGCACCTGGCGATAACGGTTGCGGACGTGTCGGGCAAGGGGATACCCGCCGCGCTGTTCATGGTTATCGCCAAGACGATACTTAACAACTTCGCGGTGTCGACGCACAATCGCGAGGGGCTGGCAGAGGTTGTAGCCGCCGCCAACGATAAGCTTTGCGCCAACAACGAGGCGATGATGTTCGTGACGGCGTTTATCGGCGTGCTGGACTTGGAGACGGGCGAATTCGTCTTCGTGAATGCGGGGCACAATCCTCCCGTATGGTTCCGCGATAATCATTGCGAATTCCTCGATGTCAAGAAAAACTTTGTCCTCGGACCTATGGACGGTATTCCTTTCGAGGAGCAGAGGATAACGCTAAAGCCCGGCGATTTGCTCTTCCTGTACACCGACGGCGTGACAGAGGCTCTTAACACTGCGGACGAGGAATATTTGCCCGACCGATTGATAGCGTTCATGAACTCAACCGATTGCCGCGCACCGTTGGAAACTTTGCTTGCGAACGTCCGCGCTGATGTGGCGGCTCACGTCGGCGAGGCTGAGCAATCCGACGATATAACCATGTTCGCCTTGAGGTTTAAGAAATGAAACTTAGCATCCATAAAAAAGTTTTGCGATTGGTATTGGGCGCGGGCTTGACGACGTTCCTGGTACTGGGCGCGTTTTCGTACTTCGGCAAGAGCGTAGTGCAACGCGATATGGTGGAGATGAGCGTCGAGCTGGGCGAAAAGAGCGCGGCTTACACCGAAGAACTTTTAATAGACCAACTCAAGCAGACACTGGGCGAACTTGCCGCAGCAAAGGCGCAATTCATCGATAGGGAGATGACAATCACCCGCGACGACGCAACCATTTTGGCGAACGCCGTTACCGAGATAATGTCGCACCCCGAAAATTATTCGCCCAAGCCTTTGCCCGACCCGCACACCGACTCCATAAAGAATGCCGAGCCGTTTTGTTTTTACGCGCCCGCTGTTCGCGACAACATTACGCCCGAACTTCAAAGCGAATTGGAGCTTGCCGGTAACGCCAAAGATTTGCTCATCGAAATGATTAAGAGTTACACGGGCGTCAATGCGACGGTATTTATCGGCGGCGAGACCGGCTGGTTCATTGGCACTGCCATATCGCCCGACGAAAACGGGCATACCGACTTCAACGCGAACATACCTCGAAACGTTTTCGACTTCGACCCGCGCAAGCGTCCCTGGTACGTATCTGCAAAAAATGCCGGTGTGCCCGTCATCTCCGACCTTTACCGCACGCTTGAGGCGGACGGTTATCAGCAAATCGGCGCGTCGGCACCCTTTTATGACGCGGCGGGCAATATGATTGGCGTCGCCGGCTTGGACTCCTCCAACACCGATATGTACGACTGGATAAATCGTGCGACCGTCGGCAAGGGCGGTATAAATTTTGTAATTAACGAACGCGGCGAGGTTATTTTTTCGTCGCAGAAAAGCGGCACGTTTGCCGTAAATGCGGACGACGACCTTACGGCGCGAGCGGGCGGGCGCGATTTGCGCAACAGCTCCGAGAAAACGTTGGCGGCGGCGGCAAGCAAAATGGTCGGCGGCGAGCAGGGCGTTTTACCGTTGAGTCTGGGCGGCGAATCTTTTTACATTGCCTACGCGCCGATACCGTCAACGGGCTGGAGTGTAGGGATGATAATCGCCGACGAGGATGTTTTCACCGCGACGCAAAGCACGCAAAATTATTTCTTAAAGCAAGTCGGCAATCTGCAGGCGCAAATGTTGCAGGATTATTCCTACCTTAACACGGTCGCGTTGGTGATACCGGTCGTCCTGCTGATAATTTTGTTCTTTATGAGCACGAACTTATCGCAACGATTTGTTAAGCCGATTCATGAACTGGCGGACGGCGTAAGGGACATTTCAAGCGGCAACCTCGACAAAAAGCTGGATATTCACACGGGTGACGAGATTGAACACCTTGCCACCTGCTTTAACGCCATGACTGACGAACTTAAAACTTATATGGCGAACCTGACTAAGGAGACCGCCGAAAAGGAACGCCTCGCCACGGAGCTTGACGTTGCCACGGAGATTCAGCGCGGCATGTTGCCCAAGGATTTTCCTAACCGCGCAGATTTTGAGCTGTTAGCGACAATGACACCCGCCAAAGAGGTCGGCGGCGATTTCTACGATTTCTACATGTTGGACGCGACGCACCTGGCGATAACGGTTGCTGACGTTTCGGGCAAGGGGATACCCGCCGCGCTTTTCATGGTCATATCAAAGACGGTGCTGAACAACTTCGCGACGAGCTTTTATCGGCAGAACGGCTTGGCACCGGTGGTGGAGGCGTCGAACGAGCAACTTTGCGCCAACAACGAGGCGATGATGTTCGTGACGGCGTTTATCGGGGTGTTGGACTTGGAAAGCGGCGAATTCGTCTTCGTGAACGGCGGGCACAATCCTCCCGTGATTTATCGTGCGGAAAATAATCATTGTGAATTCCTCGACGTCAAGAAAAATTTCGTGCTCGGACCTATGGACGGTATTCCTTTCGAGGAGCAACGGATAACGCTAAAGCCCGGCGATTTGCTCTTCCTGTATACTGACGGCGTAACGGAGGCTTTGAACGTAAAAGACGAGGAATATCTGCCCGACCGATTGATAGCGTTCATGAACTCGACGGATTGCCGCGCCGATTTGCAAACCTTACTTGCGAATGTCCGTGCAGATGTGGCGGCTCACGTCGGCGAGGCTGAACAATCCGACGATATAACCATGTTCGCCTTGAGATTCAAAGGCAAGGCTTAAAGAAACCTTAACCCGTCGAGAGGCGGGAATTTTTTTTGCAAAAATCGACGGTTCAGAATTGACAAAAAACAACTGTTACACTACTTGAGGTAGTGTTGAGTTTTCTGAAAGGGGAATGCCTGTGGAGTATGGCGGAAAATTTTTGGCGCGGCAAAGGTTTATTGGAAGGAATGATGATTATGTCGACAGATCCTGATATTATTGCGAAACAACAGGAGCAAACTTGGGACAGCATAGTAAAGACCAAAAAAAGTCCGGCTGAAATGCGTCGCGATTTATCCAATAACACTAACCTCAGCAATCTGATGCTCAATCCGATTTCGCGATACGATTTACCCGGCGGCAGAAGGAGCACGGTAATGACAGGGGCGGGCAACGACTCGCTTAAAATCAGTACCGCCAATGTTAAAGTTTATGCCGGCACGGGCAATGATACCATTGATTTCAGCTCCGGCTATGGAAATTACGTACTTTATCACGCCGGTGACGGTAACGATAAAATTATCGGCTTTGCCCAAGATTATACAGCACAATTCGCGGAGGCGCAGGTCACGATTCAATTTACAACAGTGGAAGTTACACCACGATAAACGGCGGTTCGGGTAATGATACCGTTTCGCTCAACAGTTCGGGGCACCACAATGTTATTCAATATGCGGCGGGCGACGACAACGATAAAATTTACAACTTTGGCACGACGGATTCTATCAGCATAACGGGCGCGAAGTATACGCGTTCAACCGTCGGCTCCGATGTCGTGCTTACGGTCGGTAGTGGCAAAATAACGTTGGTCGGCGCGAAAGGTAAGACGCTTAATATCAAAGGCACTCAGAAGGCGGCAACGTCGGCGCGACGATTAACAACTCTCTTTCAAGCAAGGCGATTTACGGCACGAGCTATGCCGATTCGATTTACAATACGGGCAACAAGGTCACGATAAGTACGGGCACGGCTAACGACACCGTCACTACGGGAGCAGTGTTAAGGCGGACGCGGGCAATGATTATCTTGTTTCGTTCAGCAACGGCTCTAAGGTTACGCTAACGGGCGGCAACGGCGACGATACCTTCTGGGGCGGCTTAGGCAACGATGTCATTTACAACTTTGCCGATAACGACCTCTTGCAAATCACGGGCACGTTTAACTTCACGGCTACGGCTTTCCACGTCAACAACAAAACTTACAAGCTCAGCGGCACGTAACGCTTAAGCAAACAAAATTTTAATCCCGTCGGAAGGTTCGGCGGGATTTTTTGTGGTATAATCTGCGCGGACAAGGAGGTTGAACTTTGGACAGAAGAAAATTTTTGCAAGTGTTGGCATTGGGCGCGGCGAACGTGCTTTTGGGCAACGAAAAGGCGGCTGCCTACATCTTGGATACGTGGGAGCCGCCGATAAGGAAATTATTTTTGCGATTCACCGAATACGAGGAGCGTGCGTCGACGGAGATGATAGTTATCCACCATGCGGGCTTTCCCGACGGCGATAAGGATTCGTCCGCCGAGGATATTCACAAGTTCCACCAAGAAACCTTTGGCTGGGCGGGCATAGGCTATCATTACGTGATTCGCAAGGACGGCACGATTGAGCAGGGGCGTCGTCCGCAAGCGGTCGGGGCGCACGCCTTGCACCACAACAAAAATTCGATTGGCATTTGCGTCGCGGGGAATTTCGACTTAGCCAAGCCCAATGCCGCGCAGATGGATTCGCTTAAGCTGTTGACGGCGTGGCTTTGTCACAAGTACAAGCTCGACCCCATGCGCAAGGGCGTTATCGTCGGGCACAGGAATTTGAACGATACGAAATGCCCCGGCGATAATCTGTACAAGAAGCTCGATGAGATACGCCGCTACTGCCGCGACTTTGAATAGGCTCAGCGAAGGCGGCGACCTCTGCGCGGCACTCGCCAATCGTCGTCGTCGTCTTGAACGGGCGCGGGCTTAGGCTTCCTGTTGAGCACGTAGAGCGCACCAAAGCCGGCAATGTCAAGCAAGACCAGGATTATAATCGAATAAGTGCTGTCGGATTCGGCGTTGGCTCTGTCTTCGTAGGTCGTGGATTCGTTCTTCGACGCGCCGACATAGCCCGTCCAAAAGCTTTCGAGCTTGCCGACGCCCGAACGTTGCGAAATGCCCGCGTCGTAGGACGCCATGGACATCGTATTTGAGTTGATGCGCCAAATCAGGTAAACGTTCGCGATAACCATTAACGTTATAACAGCTATGGAAATATATTTCTTGTTCATGACAAGGCTCCTTTCGGGAGGTTGGGGATTTGCCAATCGATTGGCATTTCGCCGACGGATTGGAGGAATTGATTGACGCGGGAAAAAGGTCGGCTCCCGAAAAAGCCGCCGCTCGCCGATAACGGACTCGGATGCGCCGATTCAACGATAAAGTGGCGCGGGTTCGTTATCATATTTTTTTTGCGCCGCGCAGGGTTGCCCCAGAGGATAAACGCAAGCGGGCGTTCGTGTTCGTTGAGCAGGCGGATAATTTTATCGGTGAAGGTTTCCCAGCCGTGACCTCTGTGCGAATTGGCGGCGTGCGCCCTTACAGTCAAGACGGCGTTGAGCAACAGGACGCCTTGCTCCGCCCAGGGCTTGAGGCAACCGTTATTCGGGATAAAGCAACCGAGGTCGTCGCGCAATTCCTTGAAGATATTCATAAGCGAGGGCGGCGCGGGCACGTCGGGCAGGACGGAAAAGCTAAGCCCGTGCGCTTGCCCCGGCTCGTGATACGGGTCTTGCCCCAGAATTACGACTTTGGTATCGGCGTAGCTCGTATAGTGCAGGGCGTTAAAGATGTCATACATGTTCGGGAAAATCTTCCGCGAGCTGTACTCGTCAATCAGAAACTTGCGCAACTCCTGATAATACGGCTCGTTAAGCTCGTCGCCCAACAGCTCTTGCCAATCGTTTTTAAAAAGTTTTTTCATCGGATATATCTCCTGAACTCGAAGCCGTTGCGAATTTGCGCGGAAGCAAGTTTGAATTCGTCAACGTCGGGAAAAAAGGCGTCGGCTTGAACGTCGGCGTCGACGACGGTAAGGAAAAGCTCCGTCGCGTAGGGGATAAGCTCCTTAAAAATTTGCGCCCCGCCGATAACGAAATTGCCCTGCGCGGCGTCAAGGACTTCAAACAGCTTCGCGATACCGGCGACGACCTCCGCGCCCGCAATCTTATCGTGCGAACGGCTCAAGATGATATTCCTGCGACCGTCGAGCGGTTGGCGATTGGGGAAGGTGTCGAGGGTGCGCCGCCCGTAAATAATCGTGTGCCCCTGCGTGAGGCGTCGGAAATGTTTTAAGTCTTCGGCGATACGGAACAGGAGCTTGCCGCCGCGACCCAGCCCGAAATTTTTATCGACGCACGCAACGAGCTTGAACTTAAAATCGGTCGGCGAACCCGCCGTGCGAATCACCTTGTCGCCGCGCAGATTGAACTTTAACGTCGGGCAAATCTCTGCCAGCGGTATCAAGGCGAAGTCGCGTTCAAACAGGAACTTATGCGGCACCGTCAATCGTTCCGAAGAAATTTCGCGCCCTTCAATCAGCAAGATGTCCAAGTCAATCGTTCGCGCTCCCCAATGTTCGCGACGCACTCTGCCCAGCTCCAGTTCAATCCGTTGTAACGCGTCAAGCAGTTCAAGCGGCTCAAGCTCCGCAGAAATTTTAATCGCGGCGTTGAGGAAGGGCGGCTGATTGACGACGCCCCACGGCTCCGACTCATAAAACGACGACACCCGCCTAAGCTTAACGGCGGGGATTTTTTTTACAAGCTCAATCGCCCGCCGCAAAGTTCGTTGCCTGTCGCCGAGGTTCGCGCCCAATCCGATATGGCAAATCATGCTTAACGCTGTTTCCAAATGCCGGCTAAGGATTCGTGTCCGCGACTGCGTACCAGCTCAATCGCCGCGCCCGCGAATTTATCTTTGACGTTCGGCGCGTGCTTATGGAGGACGATTTTCACGCCGTCAAGGAGCATGTAGCGTTTAAAGAGGAAGTCGGAAATTTCCTGCGCGACGGTCTCAATCAGGTTGCGCGAGGTGCCGCCGACGATTTTTTTAACGTCATCGATAACTGCGGCGTAGTCAATGGTATCGCCGAGGTCGTCGCTCTTAGCCGCCTGCGTCAAGTCAAGGTAAAGCTCCACGTCGACGATAAAAGTCTGTTCGCGACTGCGTTCCTCCTCCGAACAACCGTGCCGCCCCGAAGTTTTAATGCCCGTCAGAATGATTTTGTCCGTCAAGTGAATCACGTCTCCCTAAAAAGTTTGTCTATAATCAAGCACATTGGCGAAATCATGGCGAGGTTATGGACGCGCAGGAGGTCGAAGCCTTGCATAATCGCATGGACGCACAGTGCTCCCGTTGCTTCGTCGCGCTCTTCGACGGGAAAGCCCGTTGCCCAGCCGATAACGCTTTTGCGGCTCACGCCCAGCATTAAGGGAATTTCGCACCCGTCCAAAGTCTTAAGTTCACCGAGGCGGCGGAGTATCGTCCAATTTTCCTCTTGCGTCTTGCCGAAGCCGATACCGGGGTCGAAGATAATCTGCGCGGGGTCTAAGCCGCGAGCCGCGCAGGTGTCCGAAGTTCTGCGGAAAAATCTTTGCAAGTCGGCAATGATGTCGCCGTCGGAGCAACGTTCGCAATGCCCGGCGATAACGGGCGCGTTGAACTTTTTGGCAACGTCAATCATGCGCGAATCCTCCAGCCCGTGCACGTCGTTGATAATGTCCGCGCCGAGTTCAAGGGCTTGGGCGGCGACTTCGGGCTTGTAGGTGTCGACGGAGACGGGAACGCCGAAAGTTTTAATGGCGGGCAAGACCTTTTCGAGACGGGTAATTTCCTCGTCGCTGCTTACGGGCGTGGAACCGGGGCGCGTGGATTCTGCGCCGATGTCGAGGATGTCCGCGCCGTCTTCAATCAGTTGCGCCGCGTGCGCCATTGCCTTATCCGCCGAGAAATATTTGCCGCCGTCGGAGAAGGAGTCGGGCGTTATGTTCAAAATCCCCATCAATAACGTTTTGCCGCCGACGGTCAGCTTGTGTCCGCCGCGCAGATTGAAAGTTCTCTTCATAACCTGCCTCCCGGTGGCTAGTTCCTAGTGGCTAGTAGCTACTCCCTACTCCCTACTCCCTACTCCCTACTCCCTAATTCCTGATTTAGCATTATAGCGCATTGCCGGCTTAAGTTCAAATTGACATTTAGCCGCCGAAACCGTAAAATTTCTTTTGAAATTTTCAATAAGTGGGAGGGGTCGAAGTGGTTTTATCGAAAGCCAAATTGATGATACCGGCGGCAATGTTGGCAGCGTCGTCAATAGTTTTCGGCGGCTGCGGCGACGACAATAATCAGCAGCAAGCGCAAGTTCAAAAGGCGCAAGTCAAGGCGATGAAGGTCATTCAACGCGACACGCCGCTGGCAAGTGAGTACGCGGGACATCTCGTCGGCACGGAGGAGGTTAAAGTTCAGGCAAAAATATCCGGCAACGTCGTCGAGAAATTGGTAAACGGTGGGCAATACGTTGAGCAGGGACAGCTCCTCTACCGAATCGATTCGCGCCAATACAAATCCGCCGTCCTTCGGGCGCAAGCAGACCTGGCTCAAGCCGAGGCGGTGCTCGACCAATCGGTAGCGACTTACAACAACTCCTTGGCGGATCTCAGACGCGACGAACAACTCTTGGCGGAGGCGGCCATAGCCGAGCAAGTCGTCACCACTCAAGCCGCCAAAGTTCGCGCAGATGAGGCAACTTGCGCCGCCAACGAGGCAGCCATTTACGCCTGTCAAGCCGCGCTCCGCACCGCACAGGAGGATCTTGCCGATACCGAAATCTACGCGCCCATGACGGGGCAGCTCGGCGTCGACGACGTGGCGGTCGGTACCTTCGTATCGGCGGGGCAAACCACGCTCGTAACTATCGGCTCGCCCGACCCTATCTTTGCGCAGTTTTCTATCAGCGAAGCCGATTATCTGCACTTCATGACGGTTCAGAATATGCAATCCGACCATAACCCGATTGGCGTCACCATAACGCTTGCCGACGGTAAGGAATATCCCTTCGAGGGGCGTATCGTCGAGGTTGACCGCGAACTTGCCAACAGTACCGGTTCGCTCATCATGAAAGCAATTTTCCCAAATCCCAGCGGCTTGCTTATGCCGGGCATGTTCGCCCGCGTCAAGCTCAGCGGCGAAGTCATTCCCAACGCAATCTTGGTTCCTCAACGCGCCGTCCAACAACTTTTGGGCAAATCGTTCGTTATGGTTGTCGGCGCGGAGGATAAGTCAGAAGCCCGCACCGTCGAACTCGGCGACCAGGTCGGCAGTTACTTCGTTGTCAACAAGGGCATTGGCACGAGCGATACCGTTATCGTCGAGGGCTTGACCAACTTGCGCGAGGGCGTCGAGCTTGCCGTCAAGACCGTCACGCCCGGCGAAATGGGCTTTACCCTTGCCAACGTCGTGAGTACTTACAACGCCGACGCGGGGCTTGACGCGCCCAATACCAATCCCAACGCGCCCGACAATCTGCGCGGAAGGTAAGAGGTCGCTTTGATGAAGGCTTTTCATTTGGATGCGGAAAACTTCGCCGATATGCAGACGAAACTTGAGCCGCAACTTGAGCAACTTAAAATCAAGCAGAAAGATATTTTGGACGCGGAGCTTTTGGTCGAGGAAATTTTTTGGCGCATGGTCAACAAGGGCAAAGCCGCGCAGGTTAAAGTTCAAGTCGTCAAACGGCTTTTCGGCAAAGTTCAAGTTCAAATGACGGCGGAAGGTGCGCCTTACAGTCCGCTTATCGAATTGTCGGATTGGGACGAAGATACGGACGACGAAGATTATTTCAGCATGATGATTCTTAAAGCCAATCGGCAGAAAATGAATTGGCTCCGCAAGAATAATCTTAACGTCATCACGATTAACGTCCGCAGTGAAAGCAACTTGCAGACTGTCCTGACGGTGGCGGGCATTTTCGGCGGACTGATTTGCGGCGTCCTCATGCGCGAATTCCTTTCGCCCGAAGCCGAGGCTTTTATCTGCGAGACGATTATCCGCCCGCCCGAAACAATGTTCCTCAACGCGCTGAGCCTGCTCATTGCGCCGGTGATTTTCTTCAGCGTGGCGAGCGGGATAATCGGCATGAACGCGGGCGCAAACGTCGGGCGAATCGGCTCAAAACTTATCGGGCTGTACCTTTGCACGAGCGTACTTGCTTCGATTGTCGGGCTGAGCGTCGCGGAATTTTTATTCGGAAACGGCGTGCCGCAAATCGGGACGATTCCGACCGATGCCGCCGTCGAAAGCTACGAATTCTCCATGATTAAATTTATCGTCGACCTAATCCCCGCCGATTTCGTCAGACCCATTGCCGAGGGGAAAATCCTGCAGATTATTTTTATCGCGATATTTTTTGGCATATCCATTAACGCGCTCGGCAACAAAGTCGCGCCACTCAAGGAGCTGGTCGGCAACCTGAACGATGTTTTTGCAAAAATGATGTCTATGGTAATGTTCTTCGTGCCGTTGATTGCCTTCTTCGCGATGACAATTTTGGCTCTCGAACTCGAAGCCGAAGCCGTAATGATTATATCCAAACTGATTATTGTACAACTGGTCGCGGCTCCGGTGCTGTTCGGCGTCTTCCTGATTTTTATCGGGCGCGTCGGGAAAATTTCCTTTAAGCCCTTCGCCAAAAAAGGTCTCGCGCTTCTGCCGCCCGCCTTCGCAACAAGCAGTACAAGTGCCGTTATGTCGCAGATGATGAATCTTTGCACGGGCAAACTGGGCGTTTCGCCGAAAATCTCTTCGTTCGCCGTACCGCTTGGGGCGTCGGGTCTGAACTGTGCCGGTGCCATGATTTATATTATTACGGTCTGTGTCATGCTGTTAAAGATGTACGGCGTGGAGCTTGACTTGCAAACCTGCGCATTGTTTGCGGTCTTGTCGGTGCCGATAACTGTCAGCACACCGATGGTGCCGGCGGCTTCGGTAATTTGCATTGTGACCATTGCCGCCTGCTTTGGCGTCCCGAATGATGTTGCGGCGTTGATATTTTGCCTCGACGCTTTGAGCGACAGGATTGCCACTTGTATGAACGTCTTATCGAATATGACGGCGACGACAACGCTTGCGCGAACCGAAAATCTTTTGGACGAGAAAATTTATTTTGAGGAGTAAGTTTAATGCAAGCTTTGAATTTGAGCGCGGAGAATTTTTCCGCCATGCAAGAGGATTTGGAAGTTCAGCTTACGCGGGCGAAGATTGAGCTTAAAGACGCCTTGCGGGCGGAGCTTTTGGTCGAAGAAATTTTTTGGCGCATGGTCAACAAAGGCGGAGCCGCGCAGGTTAAAGTTCAAGTCGTCAAAAGCTTTTTCGGCGGCGTATCAATTCAAATGACGGCGGAGGGTGCCGCTTACAATCCGCTCGTCGAAGTGTCGGATTTGGGCGAGGACGACGAAGACTATTTCAGCCTGATGATTCTTAAAGCCAATCGGCAAAAGATGACGTGGCTCCATAAAAATAATTCCAACGTCGTTACAATCCGCGTCAGCAACGAAAAGAATCTCCGCCTGAAATTTACTTTTGCGGGCATTGTCGGCGGCGTGATTTGCGGCTTCCTCCTGAAAGAATCCGCCGCGCCCGAAACGATTGCCCTAATCACCGAAAATATCATAAATCCGATTTATACGATGTTTATGCACGCGCTGAGCATGGTTATCGCGCCGGTGATTTTCTTCAGCGTGGCGAGCGGGATAATCGGCATGAACGCGGGCGCAAACGTCGGGCGAATCGGCTCAAAACTTATCGGGCTGTACCTTTGCACGAGCGTACTTGCTTCGATTGTCGGGCTGAGCGTCGCGGAATTTTTATTCGGAAACGGCGTGCCGCAAATCGGGACGATTCCGACCGATGCCGCCGTCGAAAGCTACGAATTCTCCATGATTAAATTTATCGTCGACATAATCCCCGCAAACCTCGTAAGCCCCATTGCCGACGGCAACTTAATGCAAGTGATTTTTATCGCGGTGCTGTGCGGGCTTGCCCTTAACGCGCTGGGCAACAAAGTCCGAATCCTCCGCGACTTTTTTGCCGACTGCAACGAATTTTTTATGAAGCTCGTCACGATGATAATTTTCTTCGTGCCGCTGATAGCGTTCTTCGCCATGACGACGTTGATAACGCAGACGGGCGGCGATGCCCTCCTCATGGTGGGCAAGCTGATTATCGGACTGATTATCGCAAGTTGCGTAATGCTCGGCGTCTATATGCTGTTGGTTCGATTTATCGGGAAACTTTCGCCGTTGCCCTTCCTGAAAAAAATCCCGTCGTTGTGGGCGGTGCCGTTCGCGACAAGCTCCAGCGCGGTCACCATGCCTTTTACCATGGATTTATGCACAAAAAAAATGGGCGTCGCGCCGAAAATCTCTTCGTTCTCCATACCGATTGGCGTGACGGTCAACATGGACGGTGCTTGTATTTACCTGCCGGTCGCCGCTATTATGCTCCTGAAAATGTACGGCGTCGCGGTCGATTTCAACGCGCTGATTATAATTTTCGCAATGACCGCGATGTTGTCAATCGGTTCGCCCGCCGTGCCAAATGCCGCCGTCATTTGCGTTATAACCATTGTTGCGTTGTTCGGCGTGCCGGCGGACATTGCGGGGCTTTTGTTTTGTATTGATATTGTTTGCGACAGGATTGTCACTTGCTTTAACGTGACCGGCGACGTGGCGGCGACTGTGGCTTTGGCGCGAACAGAAAATCTGCTCGACAAGAAAATTTACTTCAGCTGACCCCAAACTATAACTTGAAAAGGAGGAGGTAACTTGGCAAAGTTCTTTATTCATCGACCGATATTCGCGATAGTCATTGCGCTGATAATAACGCTCGTCGGTATCCTGGCGGCGTTGCAACTGCCTATCGCCCAATATCCGCAAATTTCCCCGCCGACAATCTCCGTAAGTACCACCTACACCGGCGCGAATGCCTCCGTCGTCAACGAGACCATTGCGCAGGTTATCGAGCAACAGGTCAACGGCACCGACGGCATGGACTACATGAGCTCCAACTCCGACGATACGGGGCGTTACAGCCTCAGCGTCGTCTTCGCGGTCGGCACCGACGGCGATATGGACTCCGTTAAAGTTCAAAACAACGTAGCCATTGCCAACGCCAGCTTGCCAACCGACGTTCAGCGCGTAGGCGTCACGACCCGTAAGGCGTCAAACGAAATGGCTCTGTTCCTCGCCATGTATTCGCCCACCGGTGAATACGACCGCGCCTTTATGAAGAATTATTCCGATATTTACCTCATGGACGAGATTAAGCGCGTCGACGGCGTGGGCGACGTTCAAATCTTCGGCTCCGATTACTCCATGCGCATTTGGCTCAACCCCGATAAGCTTGCCGAGCTGGACTTGACGGTTGCCGAGGTTGCCGCCGCCATTAACGAGCAAAACCTCCAAGCGGCGGCGGGTACTATCGGCTCCATGCCGCTTTCTCAAGGGCAGGAAAAGCAATATACCGGCAAAGTTCAGGGGCGTCTCACCGAGATTGAGGAGTTCGGCAACATTATCCTCAAGGCGAACAGCGACGGCACCTTTGTTTACATGAAGGACGTTGCGCGAATCGAATCGGGGCAGAAAGCCAACAACATTATCGCCAAATTCAACGGCTATCCGTCCGTCGGCTTCGGCATTCAGCTTACCTCCGACGCAAACGCCATGACGACCGTCCGCGGCGTGCAAGACATCATCGAGCGTCAACGCCCGAATCTGCCGCCCGGACTTTACATCAGCGAAATTTTCGACAGCACCGACTTTATCCGCGCCTCAATCAACGAGGTTGCTCACACATTCTTTGAGGCGTTGCTGTTGGTCGTGCTGGTTATCTTCGTGTTCCTGCAGAGCTGGCGGGCGACGCTGATACCGCTCCTCGCGGTGCCGGTTTCGCTAATCGGGACGTTCGCGGCGTTCGTTGCCCTGGACTTCTCAATCAACACGCTGACATTATTCGCAATGGTTTTGGCAATCGGGTTGGTCGTCGACGACGCAATAGTCGTTATAGAAAACGTCGAACACCACATGGAAGAGGGACTTCAGCCCGTCGACGCGACCGAACGCGCAATGGACGAAGTTCAAGGACCCGTCGTGGCTATCGCGTTCGTATTGGCGGCGGTGTTCGTGCCCGTGGCGTTCCTGGGCGGCATGATGGGCGTATTGTATCGGCAATTCGCTTTGACGATAGCAATATCAATGGGCTTATCGGCATTCGTCGCGCTCACGTTGACGCCGGCTCTTTGCGCCATGATCCTCAAGCCCAAAAATCCCGATGCCAAGCGCGGTTTCTTCGACAAATTCTTTGACGGCTTCAACAACTGGTTCGACCGCACGAAAAATTCTTACGTCGGCATTGTCGGCAATTTTATCAAGGTGTCGAAGTTGGCGATAGTCTTCCTGCTTATCGTCGGCGGCGTGACGTGGCTTGTCTATCAGCGGCTCCCGTCCACGTTCGTGCCCGAAGAAGACCAAGGCTATTTCTTCACGTCGATAAACCTGCCCGAAGGTACCTCGATGAATCACACCGTTGAGACGATTGACAAGCTCGGCGCGGCGGTTATGAAGGAAATGCCCGGCTTGAAAAACTGCATGATGATTACGGGCTTTGATATTCTGTCGTTCGGCTCCAAACCCAGCGCGGGCATAATCGTTTGCGGTTTGGAGGATTGGACGAAGCGCGGCGCGGACGCCTCAATCAACGCGTGTATCGGGACTATGTTCCGCCTCGGCGCAATGACGGTACCCGAAGCGCAAGTTATCGCGTTCAACCCGCCCGCACTGCCCGGCTTGGGTAACGTCGGCGGCTGGTCGTTGCAACTGCAGGATATGGCGGGTCACACCGACGAGGAGCTTGACGCCTTGACGAAACGAATCGTCGCCAAAGCCAATCAGCGTCCCGAAATGCAGGGCGTGCGCACGACCTTTAACATTGCCACGCCGACCGTTGAGTATGAGATTGACCGCGAAAAGGTTAAGCTCCTCGGCGTGCAGCTGTCCGACGTGTTTGACGCGTTGCAAGTCAATTTCGGCGGTATGCAGGTCAACGACTTTAACAAATTCGGGCGGACGTATAAGGTTATGCTTCAATCGGACGTGCTGTATCGCTCCGAGGCTGAATGCTCAAGGTTCGTCTTCGTGAAGGGTTCGGGCGGGCAAATGGTTCCGCTTGACAGCCTTGTCACGCCGCGCTACTCCACCGGTCCGACGCAAATATCAAGGTTTAACGCCGCCCGCGCCGTCACGATTCAAGGCAATGCGGGCGCGGGTTACAGCTCCGGTCAAGCCATGAACGCTATAGAGGAAATTGTCCGCGAGGAGGCGGGCGTCGGCTTCAATATCGAATGGTCGGGGCAGTCCCGCGAAGAAAAGAAAGCCGCCAGTTCAACGGGACAAGTCTTGGCGTTGGCGTTGGTGTTCGTCTTCCTTATGCTTGCCGCGCTGTACGAAAGCTGGAGCGTGCCGTTCGCGGTGCTCTTGAGCGTGCCGACGGGCTTATTCGGCGCGGTCGTCTCGGAATACGTGTTGGCGGCAATATCGGCGTCTATGCACAACGGGCAAGCCAATGCGGGGCTTCAAGATTCGGTCTATATGCAGATTGGAATCATCATGATAATCGGCTTGGCGGCGAAAAACGCGATACTGATCGTCGAGTTCGCGAAAGTGCGCGTCGACAGGGGAATGGAAGTTACCAAAGCGGCAATGGAGGCGGCGGGCTTACGTTTGCGCCCGATTTTGATGACGTCGTTCGCGTTCATAATCGGTTGCGTACCTTTGGCGACGGCGTCCGGGGCAGGCTCGGCGGCTCGTAACGGAATGGGCGTGGCGGTCGTCGGAGGAATGCTTTTCGCCACGATGCTTGGCGTCTTCGTTATCCCCGTGCTGTTCTACATAACCGAATACGTCGCAAAGAAACTCGGCTTCATGAAACAAGATCGTCATAAAACCTCCGTGGACTACATGTGAGCAAAAATTTAACCGTCGGAGCGAAATGCTTTGGCGGTTTTTTTGTGTAGCTGTCAGCTAAAGATGTCAGGCTATCAGGCAGTCGACAGTGGAAAAATTTTTGATAAAATATTTTCAAAATAGCCGGGAGGGCAACTGTATGAAGGAAGACTGTCGTGAGGAGATGCGTTGTATCGGAATGCGTATTGCCGGTTTCAGGAAGATAAGGAACTTGACTCAAGCCGAACTCGCCGACAAACTCTTCATAAGCAAAAAATATCTGTCGCATATCGAAAGTGCCTCTGCCAATAAAACTATTTCATTGCCGTTACTGATAAGAATTTCTCGCGTGTTGGACGTGGAATTGGCTTTGCTCACCGACATTGACGGCGTATATAAGTCCGACTTGAAAAATTTTTGGAGCGACATGAAAGATACTTTCGCGGAAATCAAAAAGCTCAACGACGATATGGACAGAATGCTTGATCAGCTTGAGCGGGCGGATAAAATTTTTTCCGGTAAAACTAAGGAGTGATTTAAATGGCTGAGGTCAAAAGCGCGAACTGTCCGCATGGCGGGCGCAAACTCGGCGCGTATCCGTTTGACTTGGCAAACACGCAACGCACGCACGGCACTTGTCCCGCTTGCGGCAAACGCTGCACCGTCGAATACGGCAAAGGCAAAATCAAAGTCAGCAAAGGTTTAGAAGGTGATTAGTATGGGATTGTTTGACATGTTAGACCCCGATGAAAGACGCGCCCGCAAAGAGGCTAAAGCGGAGGCTCGCGACTATCGCAACGAGGCAAAAAATACTCTGTCGGACGCAAAGGACGTCTACGACGATTATAAGGAATTGAAGAAAGACGCTCAGCGTGTTGCCAATGAGCTCAACGACTTCATTAGGAGTTATAACAAATATAAAGCTGACCTTTTAAAGGAGTTGAGCGGCAACATCAGCGTTTCCATAGCCAACTTTAAGAATTTTAACATAAGCAGTCGCGTCTCCGTGCCGAATATCCGCACCGGTTCCGCGCCGAATATTCCTACCGTTACGGTGTCGTCGATTATCTCAAGTATCCCCGGTTACAATTTCAGCCCGATAGGTATTGCGCTGTCGGTTTTCAGCGACCCCTATAAAGACCGCGATGAAGCCATGGAACAAATGGAAGCCGCGCAGGAATATCTCTACAAAGTTCAGTGTGCCAAAGCAGATATGGAGATTTTGATAAGTGCACTTAGAGATTCAAAAACTTACATTAGCAGTGAGAAAGAAATTGTTACCGAGCTTATGGGCAAGGTGCGCAAAATCGTCAGCCGGCTCAACGACGCCATGAATCGGAATTCCTTCACGGAACAAGAGGCAAATTCTATGACGGCTATAGCTAAAATCGCCGAGAAAATTAAAGAGACCCTCGAACAGCGCGTTGTAAGCAATTCCGGCAACATTGAAGGCAATTATAAGCTGTACAGCGACCGGCTTAGGAAAATTAACGACAAGATACCCGCCGCGCCGACTATTTCCGAATCGTCTGCGTCCACGTGGATTGACGACATTATAGTTTATTGAGGCAAGCGTGATGTATCCGCCTCAAGAACTTGACGCGATAGACTTGCTCCAACGCTCCAAAAATTTTCTTGAACACTACTTGAGCGACCGCGAGGCGACGATAACCGCTCATAAACGCGAACTTGCCCGACTGCAAGCGCGGTGTCTTGAAGGGGCATTGCGTTTGGAACGTGTTAAAACATTCTCCGCCCAATTCTTTGAGAATCGGCAACGAGTGAGCGCAGTTGCAATGACGGCTCTGGACAAGGCAATCGAATTGGGCGACGAGAAAGTTGCCGACCTTGCGCTTGCGATTATCGGCGACGAATACTCAAAGGACTTTTTCGGCATGATGAATAAAGTTGGAGGGATTGTATGAGTTTGCCCGTTGAAGTTGGCTTGCCGATTATAAAGGAACTGATAGACGCCGTGACCGAATATCAGATGTGCAAGGAACGCGAACAGACCAAACGATTGGCGATAGAAGCGCAACTGGAGGCGTGCTTGACCGTAATTAACACGAATCACGAGCAATTTTTACGCGCCATGGACGATAATCGCAACTTGGCAATGACGGCTTATGACGCGGTTGAAAAGTTGCTTGCGGCTCCGTCCGTCGCCTCGAATCCCGAATTATTGCAAAGGGTGTTGACCTTCCTGCAGAGCGTCCACGAGCGTCACAGCAAAAATTTTATCGCCGCCGTCAATGCAAGTCCGATGCGTTTGCCGAGGATAGGGTGAGTGACATGACTAAGGAGCAGGAAGAACTTCGCGCCCGTATGCGGGAAAATCAGGAATTGTTGAACACGATTATCCGACACGAAGCCGCCGAACAACAGGCAATCACGCAGAATCTTGCGGAGTTCCATGAAGCCTTAGACGCTCGGAAAAAGATAATCAACGCCGCGCTCGACGAAAAACGCGATAAAGATTTTGCAGAGCTTTCCGCGCAGATTCAACGGCTCAAAGACGCAATATCAAACCGCCCGAACGATTGAGGGCGATTTTTTTCGACGGTCGCAAATTTACAAGTCGCCGCATCTTTGGTATAATTTCTGCCCAAACTTAAATGATAGAGGAGAGCAAGTATGACAAAACAAGAAGCATTAGCGGCGGCAATGAAGAAAATCGAAAAGGACTTCGGCAAAGGCGCAATCATGCGGCTGGGCGACGACACGACGCGCTTGGACGTGCGTGCGGTGTCGACGGGAATATTGCCGCTGGACGTTGCGCTCGGAATTGGCGGCTTGCCACGCGGCAGAATCACGGAGATTTACGGACCCGAAGCCGGCGGCAAGACGACCGTAACGCTCCACATGATAGCAGCCGTTCAACGTCAGGGCGGCACGGCGGCGTTTATAGACGCGGAGCACGCGCTCGACCCCGTTTACGCAAAAAAGCTCGGCGTCGACGTGGATAACCTCCTGCTCTCTCAGCCCGATAACGGTGAACAGGGGCTTGACATTGCCGAAGCCTTGATTCGTTCGTCGGCGATTGATATTGTCGTTATCGATTCGGTTGCCGCGCTCGTACCCAAATCCGAAATCGAAGGCGAAATGGGCGACGCCAACGTCGGACTGCACGCCCGCATGATGAGCAAGGCAATGCGCAAGCTCACGGCGGTTATCGGCAAGACGGATACGGTCGCGGTGTTTATCAATCAGATTCGCGAAAAAGTCGGTGTCATGTACGGCAACCCCGAAATCACGACGGGCGGTCGCGCTCTGAAGTTTTATTCGACGATTCGCCTTGAGATTCGCAAAGGTGAGCCGCTTAAGCAAGGTTCGGAGATTATCGGCAATCGCGTCAAGATTAAGGTTGCCAAGAACAAAGTCGCACCGCCGTTCCGTACCGCCGAGTTCGATCTGATTTACGGCGAGGGCTATTCGCACACGGGCAGTATCGTCGATATGGGCGTTATGTTCGGTGTCGTCAGCCGTTCGGGTTCGCATTTCGCCTACAACGACACCAAACTTGGTCAGGGCAGGGAGAACGCCAAAGCTTATCTGCGCGAACACCCCGACGTTGCCGGCGAGATTGACGGTAAAATTCGCGAGGCGGTCATGAAATCGTTTAAGCCTGTTGCGGCGGAGGAAATCGTGGAAGTCGAGGACGCCGACGAAGAGGAGTTCAACGACGAGGATTGACGCATTAAAAAAGCCCGCGCTCCAAACGGAGTGGGGCTTTTTGCTTTACAGAACTTTATAAGTCAGCGTGGTCTTGCCGATTAGAATTTTATCGCCGTCGCGGAGCTCACAGCGGCTAATCGGCGTCTTATTGACCCAGGTACCGTTGAGACTGCCCGCGTCGTAGAGAACGTGTCTGTGCCGCTCGTAGGCAATGTAAGCGTGAATTCGCGAAGCACTTTCGTCGTCGAGGACAAAGTCGTTGGTCTCCTTACGTCCCAGATAAATTTGTTTTTCGCCGCAGACGACCTCCGCCTTGTCAAAATCGGTAATGACCGCCAAATTGTATTCAACCCTGCGCGGCGACGCGGTGCGCATAGTCTCGACGATTCTCATTCTGTCGGCAACCAGCGTCTCGTCGTCGTCGGCGGTGATTCTGTCCTCAAGCAGGGTTTGGCTCAGCACGTCGTTTTCCAAGTCAATGGTATCCTGCGCGGGCTCGTCGACGTAGCCCGACGCAATCACAATGGCGTTATCGCCGGCAGCCATCTTTTTAATTTTGACGGAAAGCGCACCGTCCATGAAACAGTTTTCGCGAATGACTTTGCGCTCAACCGCCTCGTGCAAGGATTTAATCAGCCGCGCCGCGCTCAGCCGGTGACAATCCTCCTCGCAAAGATATATCGTGTAGGAATTCGGCACCCGATTGTCCCGCGCCTTTTGCTTTGCCACTTCCCGCTCCAATGCCTTGATTAGTTCCCTCGGCTCGACCTCGCCGCGTCGTTGAAATAAGTTCGCCAACTGCCCCGTTATCACGCTTGCCAACTTCAATCTTGCCGCCTCCTTCGCAAAAAAAGACGCTCCCCGAAAGGTCTCGGACAGCATCTTTTGCGTAATCATTGGAATTTCAAACCAGCTCAATCAGAACCATGGGCGCGGCGTCTCCGCGACGGGGCGCAAGTTTCAAGATTCTGGTGTAGCCGCCCGCACGGTCGTTGTATTTTCCGGGTATCTCCTCGAAGATTTTATGAACAACGTCGTTATCGGCGACGAGGTTTACAGCTTGACGGCGTGCGCTAAGGTCGCCGCGTTTGGCGAGCGTTATAACTTTTTCGGCGAACTTGCGCAATTCCTTGGCGCGAGCCTCCGTCGTCTCTATACGCTCATATTGGAAGAAAGCCGACAGCAGACTTTTGAACAATGCCTTGCGTGCGCCGCTGTTTCTGCCGAGTTTCCTGTAGCTCATCAAATTTCCTCCTTCCTGCTTAATCGTCCGGCAAAGTCATTGGGACGGGGTTGGGCGACGGCTTGAACGTGACGCCGAGTTGATCCATTGTCTGCTTAATCTCCTCGAACGATTTGCGACCGAGGTTGCGGACTTTCATCATTTCCTCTTCGGTTTTATCGGCGAGGTCTGCCACGATATGAATCCCCGCACGCTTTAAACAATTCGTCGAACGCACCGACAGTTCCAATTCCTCAATCGGTTTGGCGAGGTTTTTATCCAGCGTCATTGCAACTTCATCGTCGGATTCGGTTTCAACCGGCTCGTCGTCTTCGGGCGTTTCCTCAACCGTTACTATGCCGTCCATATTCTGGAAAAGTTTCATGTGCGCGATTAGAATTGCCGCCGCTTTGGAGACCGCCTCTTCGGGACTGAGCGTGCCGTTCGTCCAAACTTCCAGCGTCAATTTGTCGAAGTCCATCTCGTTGCCGACGCGGGTATCTTGCACGTCGTAGTTGACGCGGAGCACCGGCGAGAATATCGAATCAATCGGTATCGTCCCGATAATGTCGTCGGGATTTTTATTTTTTTCGGCTTGATCGTAGCCGCGCCCGCAACGCGCCAGCATTTCGATTTTGAGCTTGCCGGTTTCATTGAGCCAGGCGATATGCAGGTCGGGATTGAGAATCTCGATACTGGGGTCGCACTCAATGTCGGCGGCGGTGACTTCGCGGCGTCCGCCCGCATGGAAGCCGTCGCGAATTTCCTCGGCTACGTCCACGTCTATGCGGAGCGTGTAGGTCATGGGCGGCGCGGAACTGACTTGCGCGAACGGTTGATAAGGCTGGTCTTTTTCCTCGTCAATCTTGAGGCACAGCTGCTTGATATTGAGGACGATATTGGTAACATCCTCGCGCACGCCGGGGATTGTGGAGAATTCGTGGAGCACGCCGTCAATCCTAATCGACGTAACCGCCGCACCTTCCAGACTTGACAGGAGCATTCGCCGCAAGCTGTTGCCGAGCGTTATGCCGTAGCCGCGTCCGAGCGGTTCGCAAATAAATTTCCCGTAGTGTTCGTCGTCGTTGACCTCAACCAGTTCAAGCTTCGGCGGCTTTTGTTCGTTTTTATCGTTGTCGTTCATTCAAATCCGCTCCTTTCGGTATTTAGGGCGAATTATCTGGAGTACAACTCGATAATGGACTGTTCGTTGACGGGAATATCGCTGATGTCCTCGCGGGTCGGAAAACGGGTTACCGAGCCTTTGAGGTTCGCCTGATTGGAGTCGAGCCACGGCGGTGCACTCAAAGCGTTGTTAATTTCCTTAATCGCCTTGAAGACTTCCTTGCCCTGGCTTTTCTCGCAGACTTCGACGATGTCGCCGACACTGACCAATGCCGACGGAATGTCGACGCGCTTGCCGTTTACGGTGATGTGCCCGTGGCGGACGAATTGACGCGCCTGACGGCGGGTATTTGCGAAGCCGAGGCGGAAGACTACGTTATCAAGGCGGCGTTCAAGCAGGATAAGCAGATTTTCGCCGGTGACGCCGGGCATTTTCTTAGCCTTTTCGTAGTAGTTGCGGAATTGACGTTCGAGCACGCCGTAGATAAATTTAGCCTTTTGCTTTTCCTTGAGCTGAAGCCCGTACTCGCTGACTTTGCGGTTCATGCGTTGCTGGGGATGTTTCTTTTCGCTGACCTTGCGGGAGCGACCGATAACCGCTTGTTCAATTCCGAGTGCGCGGCAGCGTTTCAAAGCGGGAGTTCTGTCGATTGCCATATTTGCACCTCCAAATTAAACTCTGCGACGTTTGGGCGGACGGCAACCGTTGTGCGGAATGGGCGTCACGTCTTTAATCATGTTGACTTCGAGTCCGGTTGCTTGGAGCGAACGGATAGCCGCCTCACGCCCTGCGCCGGGTCCTTTGACGTAAACCTCGATTTGTTTCAAGCCGTGTTCCATAGCCGCCTTAGCTGCGACCTCTGCCGCCATCTGCGCGGCGAACGGGGTAGACTTACGCGAGCCGCGGAAGCCCAAGCCGCCCGCCGACGCCCAGGAAATTGCGTTGCCGCTTTTGTCGGTGAGCGTGACAATCGTATTGTTAAACGTGGAGCTGATATGCGCCACGCCGTATTCTATATTCTTGCGAACTTTCTTTTTGGCGCGGACTGTTTTTTTCGTTGCCACCTGTCTTAACCTCCTTGAGGATTAGTCTTTCTTCTTGCCGCCCTGGACGAGTTTTTTGGGACCTTTGCGAGTCCTGGCGTTGTTCTTGGTATTCTGTCCACGAACGGGCAAGCCGAGACGGTGACGGCGTCCGCGATAACAGCCAATATCAATGAGTCGCTTGATGTCCATCTGAATATCGCGGCGGAGGTCGCCCTCCACTACGAAGTTGTGGTCGATGGCATCACGAAGTTTGACAACCTCGTCGTCCGTGAGATCTTTCGTTCTGGTGTCGGGGTTGACGCCCGTCATCGCGAGGATTTTCTGCGACGTGGGAAGCCCGATTCCGAAAATGTACGTCAACGCGTATTCGATTCTCTTGTCACGGGGCAAATCTACACCGGCTATACGTGCCATAAAGTTTTCACCTCCTTAACCTTGACGCTGTTTGTGCTTGGGATTTTCGCAAATAACCATGACGCGCCCCTTGCGCTTGATGATCTTGCATTTATCGCACAGCTTTTTGACCGACGGTCTGACTTTCATATTACCGCCTCCTTAGAAATTATCCTTGTTTTGAGCGTAGACTTCGGCGAGTATCGACGCCAAATTTGTAAACTCCTTGATGTTGTGAGCGTAGAGACCGCGAGCCGCCTCGACGGGAATTTTCGCGCCTTCAGGCAAGCCTCTGACGATTTTGCCGTCGACCTCGGTAAGCCCTATCCAAAAACGCGAACAGAGCTTGACGCCGTCCTCGTAAGGATACCACTTGTGACACATAGCCGCCGCGCAATCGCCCGCGCCTATGCCGCAAGCCAACGATTCACATTTCTCCGTACCGATAATGCTCTCGTCGAAGCCGAAATCTGCGGGACGCTTGAAGTTAATCGCTATCAAGCTCGCGCCGTTGCCGATGTCTTCAAGGACGTAATGCGTTACGCCCCAAGTCTTTTGCTTGACGGGAACGGTCGGGTCGCAAACGTAAGCGGCTTTATTCGCCCGCGCAAAGTAATGATCTTCGGGATCCCAAATCTTGTAGCGCAAATCGGAGCCGACGCTGTGCCACGGGAACCACCAATCGAGCATTGCGCCGGTAACGCCGGGCATATAAGTTTCGTTGGCGACAAAGCCCGTGCCGTCCTCGGCGACGCCGTAGCCCGTTTGACAATACGCGTCGTCTTTGCCGGCGAGGAAAAGATTCTTATCGGCGAACGACACAGCCGGAATTTCCGACGGCTTGTCTATCAACGCCAACTTGTCGGCGGGAATTGTGGCAAGGTTGCGCTCAAAAAACTTGTAGTAGGGCAGAGCCTTTTCTTCCAGGCTTACGCCGACCTTCTTGCCCGTAAACAACGCCACGACTTTTCCCTCCTCCGATAATACGCAGGGGATTATAACATTTCTTTGCGATTTGTCCAGAAGTTTTTACTTGAAACGATAGGTAATGCGCCCGCGAGTGAGGTCGTAGGGCGTGAGTTCGATTGTAACCTTGTCGCCGGGGAGGATTCGGATAAAGTTCATGCGGATTTTCCCCGACACGTGCGCCAAGACCTCGTGATCATTTTCCAACTTGACTTTGAACATTGCGTTCGGCAGAGCCTCTATAACTTTGCCCTCGACTTCGATAACGTCTTGCTTTGACATGATTGTCGCCTCCGGTTTATTCCTGCACCGAGGTCAAAACGTTGATGAGGTCTTCGGTGACTTTGTCGATAGGTTGTCTGCCGTCGATTTCGGTGTAGACGCCCGCCGCCTTGTAGTATTCGATAAGCGGGCGCGTCGACTCCACGTAGACGTTGAGGCGATTGGTCATTGTCTCGACGTTGTCGTCGGCACGCTGATAGAGGTCGCCGCCGCATTCGTCGCACACGCCGTCAACTTTGGTCGCGTTAAACTTGACATGATACGTCGCGCCGCAATTCTTGCAGATACGACGCCCGACCGCACGCTCAATCAAATCCTCGGCGGGAACGTGGACGTTCAAAACACGCGTGAGTTTCTTGCCGAGTTCGTCGAGGATTTTCGTCAAAGCCTCAGCCTGCGCTACAGTGCGCGGGAATCCGTCGAGGATAAAGCCGTTCTTGCAATCGTCCTTAGCCAGACGTTCGCGAACGATGCCGATTGTCACCTCGTCGGGGACGAGCTTTCCGGCGTCCATGCAAGCCTTAGCCTGTTTGCCAAGCTCCGTCCCTTCCTTGACCGCCGCTCTGAACATGTCGCCCGTAGAGATCTGCGGGATATTAAATTTCTTTACCAGTTTTGCCGCCTGAGTACCTTTGCCGGCACCGGGAGGCCCCATCATTAACAGTTGCATTTCGGTTCCCTCATTTCATGAAGCCTTCATAGTGCCGCATAACGACCATTGCTTCGATTTGTTTCATTGTGTGGAGCGCGACGCTTACCACAATCAGCAACGCCGTCCCTCCGAAGTATACGCCTTGAATGTGCGTGGCTCCGCCGATTAAGTTCGGCAACACCGCGATAAACGCCAGGTACAACGAGCCTGCCGTCACCAGCCGCGTCAACACGAAGTCCACATAATCCGCCGTCGGTTGCCCCGGTCTTATCCCCGGTATAAACGCCCCGTATTTCTTGAGGTTGTCCGCCATGTCGGGGATTTTGACCGTGACCGCCGTGTAAAAGTACGTGAAGAAGATTATCAGCACGACGTAGATTGACGTTTGGAGCGGCGTGCCCCATTGCAGGTGAGCCGCCAGCTTTTGGATCGTCGGGTTGTCAATGAACTGGACAATCGTTATCGGGAACATGAGCACGCTCGACGCGAAGATTATCGGGATAACGCCGGCGGGGTTGACCTTCAGCGGCAAGTGGCTGGAGTGTCCGCCGTAAGCGCGACTGCCCACCACTCGTTTGGCGTAGGTTATCGGTATCCGCCGCAGAGCCGCCTCAACGTAGATGACGAACACGATCATTGCCAGCGCGATTATCGCGAAGAGTACCACGCTGAAGTAATTTATCGTGCCCGCTTGAACGTATTGGATTATCGTCGCGATGTTTTTAGGCAGAGCCGCCACTATGCCCGCGAAGATTATCAGCGATATGCCGTTGCCGACGCCCTGCGCGGTTATCTGTTCGCCAATCCACATGAGGAGCGTTGTCCCCGCCGTCAGCGTTATTGCGATTATCAAGATGTTCACGGGGTTGGGATTGAGTATCGCCGCTTGAAGTCCGATTGACATGCCGACGGCTTGCAGGAACGCCAACACGACCGTCAGCTTGCGCGTTACGCGGGTAGTTTTCTTATGACCCTCCGCGCCTTCCTTAGACCATTGCTCCAACGTGGGGACGACGACCGTAAGCAGTTGCATGATAATCGCCGCGTTGATATAGGGCGTAATGCTCATTGCGAAGATTGAGAACTTGCTGAACGCGCCGCCCGAAAATAAATCCAACAGCCCGAACAAGCTCCCGTTGTTGAAGAGCTGTTCGATAGCCGTCGGATCTACTCCCGGTACCGGAATGTGCGTGCCCATGCGGAATACCGCGAACATTATCAGCGTAAAGATTATGCGCTGCCTAAGCTCAGGAATCTTGAAGATATTTGCAAGAGCCGACAGCACGTTAAATCACCTCAGCGGTACCGCCCGCCGCCTCAATCTTTTGAATCGCCGACTTGGTGAAACCCTGCGCCTTGACCGTCAACTTTTTGGTCAATTCGCCGTCACCGAGGATACGCACGCCGTCAAGGACATTCTTAAGAATGCCGACTTCGACGAGCGCGACCGCGTCAACCGTCATGTCGTCATCAAAGACGTTGAGCTTGGAGACGTTGACCTCGGCGTAATTCTTGCGCCAAATATTTTTAAAGCCGCGTTTGGGCAGGCGACGATAAATCGGCATCTGCCCGCCTTCAAAGCCGGGACGAACGCCGCCGCCGGAGCGAGACTTTTGACCCTTGTGCCCGCGCCCGGACGTCTTGCCACAACCCGAACCCGTCCCGCGTCCGACGCGTGTTTTATCTTTGCGAGCACCGTCCGCAGGTTTCAGTTCATGCAATTTCATCAGCCAATCCTCCTCTCCGATTATTTTTCGAGTGCAACCTTGCCGGCGTCGGCGACTTCTTCGACCTTCACGAGATGTTCGACCTTGTGAATTTGTCCGCGAATCGTCGGGTCGTCGGGCAGAATCGAAAAGGAATTCAACTTGCGCAGTCCGAGCGAGCGGACGGTTTTGCGTTGAGTTTCGGGGCGACCGATAAGGCTTCTGACCAATGTGATTTTCAGCATGTCGACGCCTCCTCAGTTAAACAGTTCGGCAACGGTCTTGCCGCGCAATTCGGCGACGACCTCGGCACGTTTGAGCATCTTCAAGCCCTCAAGCGTGGCGCGAACCATGTTGTTGGGGTTGGACGAGCCGAGCGATTTGGTAAGGATGTCGTGAACGCCGGCGAGTTCAAGCACAGCACGAGCCGGACCGCCCGCTATGACGCCGGTACCTTTGGAGGCGGGGCGCAACATGACTCTGCCCGCGCCGAAGACGCCAACCACGCCGTGCGGTATGGAACGCTCTTTGAGCGCGACCTCGATAAGATTTTTCTTCGCATCGTCGACGCCTTTGCGAATCGCTTCGGGGACTTCAGCCGCCTTGCCCAGTCCGACGCCGACTTTGCCGTTCTTGTTGCCGACGACGACCAACGCGCTGAATGAAAATCTGCGACCGCCCTTAACGACCTTGGCGACACGATTTATAAAAACAACCTTCTCCTCGAATTCGGGAGTTTCAGTTTCATTTCGGGGCATTAGTTCAGCCTCCTTTGCTTAGAATTTCAGACCGCCGTCACGAGCCGCTTGAGCCAACGCCGCAACGCGCCCGTGATAGATGTAGCCGCCGCGATCAAAGACGACCTCGGTAATGCCTTTTTCGAGAGCCTTTTTGGCTATCGCCGTGCCGACAGCCTTAGCCGCCGCTATGTTGCCGCCCGTGCCGTTGAAGTCTTTATCGAGCGTGCTGGCGGAAGCGAGCGTCATGCCCTTTTCGTCGTCGATAACCTGCGCGTAGATGTGTTTGAGACTGCGAAACACATTCAAGCGCGGACGTTCTGCCGTGCCCGCAACGCGATTGCGAACGCGCAGATGTCTCTTTTGGCGAGTTTTATTTTTATCTGCCTTAAGAAGCACTTAAGTCTTCCTCCTTCGCCGTGGAATGTCAAAAAAAATTTTAGTCGCGCAAACCGGGATTCTCCGCGATAATTTCAACTTCGTTGCCTTCGGGGTCGACGATAACGGCGGCATAGTAGCCGTCACCGGTCGTGCGTGCGCCGCTGACCACGATAACGCCGTCCGCGTCAAATTTCTTCATCATGTCATCAACGTCCTTGCGATCGCCGACGCTGATTGCGATGTGGTGATAGCCCGTGCGGTAACGAACTTTCTTGTCGTCGCTGGAGCTGTTGCGCGTCATAATTTCGAGGCGCGAGCCGTCGTCGAAACGCAAAAAGTAATTGCTGAAGTCACTGCGGAAATTGGTGTACTTGGAGCCTGCCTTCGCGTCGAAGTATTTGACGAAGAAATCTTTCTCCGCCTCCAAGTCATTAACGTACATGGCAACGTGGTCGATTTTCATGATAGTTACCTCCGTTCAAACTCTCCAAATAATTTTATCCGCGCTTAAAAATTACTTCTTGCCCTTCGCGCCGGCTTTACCTTCCTTGCGGCGGATGTGTTCACCCGCGTACTTAATGCCTTTGCCCTTGTAAGGTTCGGGTTCGCGCCACTTGCGGATATTGGCGGCGACTGCGCCGACGAGTTCCTTGTCTATGCCGTGGACAGTTATCGTCGTGGCGGTGGGAGCGTCAAGCGTGATACCTGCGGGCGGCTCAATGATAACGGGGTGCGAATAGCCGAGCGACAGATTGAGATTCTTGCCCTGCTTAGCCGCACGATAGCCGACTCCGGCGATTTCGAGGTTCTTGGTAAAACCGATCGTTACGCCGACGACCATGTTGTTAATCAGCGTGCGCGAGAGTCCGTGGAGACTCCTGTGCGTTTTATCGTCCGAGGGGCGCGTCACCGTCAAGACGCCGTCCTCTATGCTTATTTTCATTTCCGTGGAGATCTTGCGGGACAATTCGCCCTTGGGACCTTTGACGTGCACCAGATTATCTTCGCCGACAGTTACGGTGACGCCGGCGGGAATATGTATCGGTGCTCTTCCAATTCGAGACATGTCAGCACCTCCAAAAACTTTTTACCAGACGTAAGCGATAACCTCGCCGCCGAGCCCTGCCTTGCGAGCCTGCTTGTCGCTCATGATGCCCTGCGACGTGGAGATAATCGCGATACCGAGCCCGCCGAGCACGCGAGGAAGTTCCTTGCGCTTGGAATATTGGCGGAGTCCGGGTCTGGAGATGCGTTTAATGCCCGTTATAACTTTTTCGCGTTCGGCACCGTATTTGAGCTTAACGGTCAAGACGCCCTGCTTGTTGTCCTCGGCGAAAGAGTAATCTTTGATATAGCCTTCGCGTTTGAGCACGTCGGCGATAGCGATTTTGATTTTCGAGCCGGGAATTTCTACCTTTTCGTGGTAGACGGAATTGGCATTGCGAATGCGCGTGAGCATATCCGCAATAGGATCAGTCATTGCCATAGGAAACCGATATCCTCCTTTCGATTGATGAAGATTTTACCAGCTGGATTTGGTTATGCCGGGGATGTCGCCGGCGTAGCTGTGGTTACGGAAGCAGATGCGGCACATTTGGAATTTGCGGATATAGCCGTGGGGTCTGCCGCAGATTTTGCAACGGTTGTACTTGCGGGTCGAGAACTTGGGTTCCTTGCTCCACTTTTCGATTAAAGCTTTCTTCGCCATTTGATAATCGCCTCCTTAAGAATTGGCAAACGGCATGCCCATGAGGGCGAGGAATTCTCTTGCCTCTTCGTCGGACTTTGCCGTCGTGACAACGATAATATCCATGCCGCGAATCTTGTCAATCTTGTCGTAGTCGATTTCGGGGAAGATGAGCTGTTCCTTGACGCCGACCGCGTAATTGCCTCTGCCGTCGAAGGAATTTCTGCTGACGCCGCGGAAGTCGCGAACACGCGGCAGAGCGATATTCATGAACTTATCGAGGAATTCGTACATGCGGCGACCGCGCAGGGTGACCTTGCAACCGATAGCCATTCCCTTACGGAGCTTCCACGCCGCGAGGGACTTGCGGGCGCGAGTGATGACGGGCTTTTGACCTGCTATGGCAGTGAGGTCTGCGATAGCCGATTCGAGCACCTTGGCATTGCCGACGGCGTCGCCGACCGCCATGTTGATGACGATTTTCTCAAGCTTCGGCACCTGCATAACGTTCTTGTAGGAGAATTTCTGCGTCATTGCGCCGATAACTTCAGCTTTATACTTCTCTAAAAGTCTGCTCACGATTTCACCTCCTTATTCGATGACTTCGCCGCATTTCTTGCAAACGCGGGCGTTTTTGCCGTTTACGTCTTTATGCCCGATGCGCGTGGGCTTGTTGCAGGCGGGGCAAACCAGCTGAACTTTGCAGGCGTGAAGGGGCATTTCCTTGGTAATGATACCGCCCTGCGGAACTTTGAGGCTCGGCTTGCTGTGACGCTTAACCTTGTTGATACCCTCGACGATGACCTTGCCGGCTTTGGGCATTGCGTTGATTATCTTGCCCTGCTTGCCCTTATCCTTGCCCGAAAGGACGACGACTGTATCGCCCTTCTTGACGTGAAGTTTAATCAGTGACAACCTCTGACACCTCCTTTAAAACTTATTCCAATGAATACACTCGCTGAGCTTGGGATAAATCTGCGCGGGATATTCGGCGTCTTGCGCGGCGTGACCGATACCAATCATGCACGGCAGGATATAACCTTCGGGACAAGCCGCCGCCGTCAAAATCTCTTCGGGCTGTTTACCCGTCGGGATCCGCATTGTGTAGGCAAGCCCCTCGTTCGTCGTCGCCAGGAAAATATTTTCAATCACGCACCAGATCTCCGCGAAGTCCATAAACCGCCGACCGAACGCCTCCTCCTTGATGATTCGAGCGTCGCGTTTGAAGAGCGGCAGGATTATGCAAGCCGCCTCCTCGAACATGGAGCGTTGCCTCGGAAAGGCTATCTTGACCATTTCTTGGAAAGGATTATTCGGCTCGTCGATACTGCATGTCAACGGCTTTATCGTGTCGAGGATTCGTACTTTAACTGCCGCGTCCGTGACGACGATAAAATTCCATTTGCGCATGTGGTCGAAGGACGGAGCCTTAATCCCCGCGTCGATAATGCGTTCGATAATTTCCTTGTCGACGGGCTGACCGGTGAATTGCCGCGTGGTGCGTCGACGCGCTATGACTTCCCCAAACTCCATTACAAAACCTCCGGCGCGAGTGAAATAATCTTCATGAAGTCTTTTTCGCGGAGTTCGCGGGCGACCGGTCCGAAGATACGCGTGCCGCGAGGCGTCTTGTCCTCTTTGATGATGACGGCAGCGTTTTCGTCGAAACGGATATAGGAGCCGTCGGGGCGGCGCAAGCCTTTCTTACTGCGCACAACGACCGCCTTAACAACGTCGCCCTTCTTGACCTGACCGCCGGGCGTCGCCGACTTAACCGAGGCAACGATGATGTCGCCGATGTTGGCGTAGCGGCGGAAGGAGCCGCCCAGCACGCGGATACACATGATTTCCTTCGCGCCGGTGTTGTCACCGACATTCAATCTGCTCTGTTGCTGAATCACGATTTAACCTCCTTCCCGAATTACTTCGCCTTTTCGACGATCTGAACGAGTCTCCAGCGTTTTTCCTTCGACAGCGGGCGCGTCTCCATGATTGAAACTTTATCGCCGACTTGAGCCTCGTTGTTTTCGTCGTGCGCCTTGAACTTCACCGTGCGCTTGACTGCCTTTTTGTAAAGTTTATGTTGAACAAGCTCCTCAATCGCCACGACGATAGTCTTATCCATTTTGTTGGAAACGACCTTGCCGACGCGAACCTTGCGCTCGTTGCGTTTAATTTCTTCGCTCACGATAGTCCTCCTTCCAAAAATTTTCCGTTAAGCCTTAAGCACGACGGGCGTCGACCGATAGCCGATACCCATCCTGTCGATACCCATATCAATCAGCGTCAAAAAGTGTTCACGCGTCCGAATGCAACCGCTACCCTTAACCTTAATCTTGTCGCCGCAAACGTCCAGCATTACCTTAATAATTTCGGGCGTCGCGCCGTGAGCCTCGTGCCCCGTCAAAAAACCCGTGCTCGTCTTCACGAAATCGGCTTTCGCTTCAATCGCGCAGGCGCAGGCTTTTTTAACCTCGTCGACGGTCAGCGCGTCGGTCTCGAAGATAACCTTAACCTCGGTGCCGAACTCGTGACAGGTCTCGACGACGGCGGCAATTTCCTCGGTGACGGCGTCCCATTTGCCGGAGCGAATCCAACCGTAATTGGCTACGATGTCAAGGTCTTGAATCCTCCAATTGCGGCAATACTCCCGCGCCTGCAGAACTTTGGAGGCGGTGGTCGACGTGCCGAACGGAAAATCGCAGACGACGCAAATGCCGGTTGAAGTGCCCGCCGTCAACTCGGCGGCTATCGGCAAAGACGAAGGATTGATACAAACCGTCGCGCAACCGAAATCCACGCCCTCTTGAATGTAGCGGCGAATGTCCGCCTCGGTGAATTCGGGCTTCAAAACCGATTGGTCGATGTAAGCGGCGAGTTCCTTGACGGTCATATCGGCGGCTTTTTTATTCGGACGAGTCATAATCATTACTCCTTGACTTACTGTCTGATTTTGAGTTCGGCTTCGCGCTGAATCGTTTTGATTTGTGCGATGGAGCGTTTGACTTCGCGGAGGCGCATGGGATTTTCAAGCTGTCCCGTAGCGTGTTGAAAGCGGAGGTTGAAGAGTTCTTCCTTGAGCGATTTGATTTTCTCGACCTGCTCTTCGGGCGTCATATCGCGAATTTCATTAACCTTCATGAGCTTCACCGCCTTTATCGGCTTCAGCCGCTTGAGCCTCCGCCTCGTGCTCCTTGACTTCCGCCGCGTGAGCCGCCTTCTTGGCGTCGGCGAGCGTCTCGTTCACGACGGGAACATAAACGTCGCCCTGATGATCGCTGACAACGAACTTGGTTTTAATCGGGAGCTTGTGACCTGCCAGACGCATTGCCTCGGCGGCAATTTCTTTGGGGACGCCCGCCATTTCAAACAGAACGCGACCCGGCTTGACGACGGCAACCCAGTATTCGGGCGAGCCTTTGCCGGAACCCATGCGCGTTTCGGCAGGCTTGGCGGTGACGGGCTTATCGGGGAAAATCTTTATCCAGACTTGACCGCCGCGGCGAATGTAACGCGTCATTGCGATACGAGCCGCCTCAATCTGACGATTCGTTATCCACGCCGGCTCCAACGCTACAAGACCGTACTGCCCGTGCGCTATCGTGTTGCCGCGATTGGCTTTACCCTTCATGCGACCGCGAAATTGCTTGCGATACTTTGTCCTCTTCGGAATCAACATTATGCGTCACTCCCTTCGGGCTTGCGGACTTTGTCCTTCTTGTCGGGGAGAATTTCGCCTTTGAAAATCCAAACCTTGATGCCGATGCGCCCGTAAGTCGTATTAGCCTCCGCGAAGCCGTAATCAATATCTGCGCGGAGCGTGTGCAAGGGGATTGAGCCTTCGCGATAAGATTCACTGCGGGCAATTTCCGCGCCGCCGAGACGACCGCTGCAGGCGATTTTGATACCCTTCGCGCCGAGCCGCATTGTCCTGCCGACCGATTGTTTCATGGCGCGGCGGAAAGCGATACGGCGTTCCAACTGCGACGCAATATTTTCCGCGACGAGCAGAGCGTCCAAATCGGGCTGGCGAATCTCCATAATGTTGATGTCGACGCGCTTATCCGAGAGCTTCTTGAGTTTATTTTTGATGTCCTCAATGCCCGCGCCGCCGCGACCGATAACCATGCCGGGCTTAGCCGTGTGAATTGTGAGCTTGAGGCGTTTCTCCGAGCGTTCAATCTCTATGCGCGAGACGCCCGCCGACGCCAGTTGCTTATCGGTTTTGATCGCTTTGCGGATTTTGATGTCTTCGTGCAGATTGGTTGCGAAGTCTTTATCGGCGTACCACTTCGCGTCCCACGTCTTGACTATGCCCAGGCGTATTCCGTGCGGATGTACCTTCTGACCCAAACCGTTTCCCTCCTTCGTTAAGATTCTGCCTTTTCGCTGACGACAACCGTGATGTGCGAGGTGTGCTTGAGAATGCTGAACGCCTGCCCTCTGGAGCGCGGGTGATACCTCTTGAGCGTCGGACCTTGGTCGACGAAACATGTCGAGACGAAAAGTTTATCTGAATCCATGTCGAAATTGTTTTCGGCATTGGCGACGGCACTCTTGAGGACTTTCTCAATCAGCGTCGCGCCGCGTTTGGGCGTGAATTTCAAAATCGCGAAGGCGTCGGCAACGTCTTTGCCGCGAATCAAATTCATGACGATACGAACTTTGCGCGGCGCAATTCTTACATACTTGGCGATTGCTTTGGCTTCCTTGACTTCTGCCACTTCGTTTCCTCCTTTCCACTGATTCCCAATTCCTGATTCCTACTTAAGCGACATTTTGCGCTCCTCGCCGGCGTGACCTTTGAACGTGCGCGTCGGAGCGAATTCGCCGAGCTTATGCCCGACCATGTCTTCCGTAACGTAAACCGGAACGTGCTTGCGACCGTCGTGAACGGCGATTGTGTGTCCGACGAACGCAGGAAGAATCGTTGAGCTGCGCGACCACGTGCGGATAACTTTCTTGTCGTTGGCGGCATTGAGAGCCTCGACCTTAGCCAAAAGCTTTTCCTGCACGAACGGTCCCTTTTTAACAGACCTGGACAAATTTCTTTCCTCCCTTCCAACATCATCTTAATTGGCGTTGCGCTTATTTGCGACGACGAACGATAAGCTTGTCGGAAGCCTTCTTCTTGCGCGTCTTGGCACCCATAGCGCACTTGCCCCACTTGGTGACGGGGTGCTTGCGACCGACGGGCGAACGACCCTCACCGCCGCCGTGCGGATGGTCTACAGGGTTCATGGCGACGCCGCGATTTTCGGGTCTCTTGCCGAGCCAGCGATTGCGTCCGGCTTTACCGATTGTAATGTTCTCGTGGTCGAGGTTGCCGACTTGCCCGATAGTTGCGCGACAGTTGATGTGAATCTTGCGCACCTCACCCGACGGCATACGAATCGTTGCGTAGTTGCCTTCCTTAGCCATGAGCTGAGCCGCCGCACCCGCAGAGCGAACGAGTTGCCCGCCCTTGCCGATTTTCATTTCGATGTTGTGAATCATGGTGCCGACGGGGATATTCTTAAGCGGCAAGGCGTTGCCGGTCTTGATGTCGGCTTCCGCGCCCGATTCGACTTTGTCGCCGACCTTAAGCCCGTTCGGAGCGATGATATAACGCTTTTCGCCGTCGACGTAATGGAGCAGGGCGATACGCGCCGAGCGGTTGGGGTCATATTCAATCGTGGCGACTTTGGCGGGGATACCGTCCTTGTTGCGCTTGAAGTCGATAATGCGATAGCGACGCTTATGCCCGCCGCCTTGATGACGAACCGTCAAACGCCCCTGCTGATTGCGACCGCCGTGTTTCTTAAGCGGAGCAAGCAAGGACTTTTCGGGCTTATCGGTCGTGATTTCCTCGAACGTCGAAACGGTCATGTGACGGCGTCCGGGGGTGTACGGCTTGAAAGATTTAATTCCCACTTACGTTTTACCTCCTTTGCGAAAATTTTATGCGCTGAAGAGTTCAATCGTCTCGCCCGCCGCCAGCTTGACGATAGCCTTTTTGTAGCTGTTCGTCTTGCCGACCGTGCGCCCGCGACGTTTGGTCTTGCCCTTGACGTTAATCGTATTCACGTCCTCGACCGTCACCTTGAAAATTTCCTCCACGGCGTCGGCGATTTGAATTTTATTGGCACGCTTGTCGACGACGAACACGAATTTGCCTTCCTGCATGAGGTCGGTCGAACGTTCGCTGATAAGCGGGCGAATCAAAATGTCCCTTGCCTCCATCAGACGTACACCTCCTCAATCTTCGCCACGGCGTCTTTGGTAAGGAAGAGTTTATCGCTGTTGAGAATGTCGTAGACGTTGAGTTGGAGCGCGGCGATTGCCTTGGCGTTCTGCAAGTTGTTTGAGGAGCGCGTTACGTTTTCGATAAGCTCCGCCGTGATAAACAGCGATTTGCAAGCGTCAACGCCGAACGTCTTTTGGAGTTCAACAAACTTTTTGGTCTTCGGCTCGTCAAAGTTCAAATCGTCGAGAACGATCAGATTGCCCTCGTTGACCTTATCGGAGAGGACGCATTTCAACGCGAGACGACGCTGCTTGCGGGGCATGGTGAAGGAATAATCGCGGGGGTGCGGTCCGAAGATTGTACCGCCGCCGCGCCACAGAGGACTCCTGCGCGAACCTGCGCGGGCTCTGCCGGTGCCCTTTTGACGCCAGGGCTTTTTGCCGCCGCCGCGAACGTCCGCACGCGTCTTTGTCGAGTGGGTGCCCAAACGCCACGACGCCATTTGCATGACAACAGCTTGGTGCACAAGCCCCGCGTTCATCTCAACGCCGAAAACATCCGCGCTAAGCTCCAAGTCGCCGACTTTCTTGTTCGTCATATCGTAAACTGCTACAGTTGGCATTATCTCATTGCCTCCTTTCGATTAGTGTTTTGGAGTCTTTTTGGGCTTAACGGTTTCGCGAACAATGACGAGCCCTTTCTTCGGACCGGGAACCGCGCCCTTGATGAGGAGTAAATTTCTGTCGGCGTCGACCTTGACGACCGTAAGACGCTGAATCGTCGTGCGAATACCGCCCATGCGACCGGGCAGACGCTTGCCCTTAATGACGCGACCGCCGGGACCGGAAAGCATTGCGCCGGTGGAGCCGGGCTCACGGTGCGATTTGGAGCCGTGCCCCATGGGACCTCTGGCGAAGTTGTGACGCTTGATTGAGCCGGCGAAGCCTTTGCCCTTGGAAGTGCCAACCACGTCAACCAGTTCGCCCGCCGCGAAGATGTCCACGCCGATAACGTCGCCGACTTTGTACTCCGACTCAGCCGCCAAACGCACCTCGCGAATAAATTTCACGGGCTTAACGTCAGCCTTTTTGAACTGCCCCATGTCGGGCTTGTTGACCTTGCTCTCCTTGACTTCGCCGAAGCCGATTTGAACCGCAAAGTAGCCGTCGGTGTCGACGTTCTTGTTGCGAATGACGACGTTGTTGCCCGTCTCGACGACCGTAACGGGAATGACGCGCCCCTCCTCGGTGAAGATTTGCGTCATGCCGAGCTTAATGCCCAAGATTGTTTTAGCCAATGTTCACACCTCCTCAGACCTTAATCTCGATGTCAACACCGGCGGGCAAGTCCAGCCGCATGAGCGCATCAACGGTTTTGTGCGTGGGCTGGAGAATGTCAATCAGGCGTTTGTGCGTGCGCATCTCGAATTGTTCACGCGAATCCTTGTTGACGTGCGGCGAACGCAGGATTGTGTAGATGTTCTTTTCGGTCGGCAACGGAATGGGACCCGATACGCTTGCGCCGGTTTTCTTGGCGGTCTCCACAATCTTCGCCGCGCTCTGATCCAACGACTTGTGGTCGTAGGCTTTGAGGCGAATCCGAATCTTTTGCTGCTTTGCCAAAATAATTCCTCCTTAGTCGGGAGTCGCTGCTCCCAACGTTGCTCCGCGACAGTTCCCTTGACGGGCGGAATTTTTCCCGCCTAGCAATCTGCCGCGTCAAAGCCGGTTAGGGATTAGGGATTAGGAATTAGGAATTAGGAATTAGGATTTTCCTACTCCCTACTACCTACTACCTACTTTATCAGCAACAGCGGCCGGCAATCAGTTCTTGGGCTGACTACCGACCGCCTCACCGATTTATTGACTGAGTGTCAACAATTTTTTACGCTTCAAGAATTTCGATAACACGCCCCGAACCGACCGTGTGACCGCCCTCGCGGATAGCGAAGAGCAAGCCTTTTTCGATAGCAATCGGGGTAATGAGTTCGACCGTCATTTCGATATGGTCGCCGGGCATGCACATTTCAGCCGCGTTGCCGTTGGTGTCCTTGAGGTCGCTGACGACGCCCGTAACGTCGGTGGTGCGGAAGTAGAACTGCGGGCGATAGTTGGCGAAGAACGGAGTATGACGTCCGCCCTCGTCTTTGGTAAGGACGTAAACCTGAGCCTTGAACTTCGTGTGCGGATGAATCGTGCCGGGCTTGGCGATAACCTGACCGCGCTCAATTTCCTTACGGTCGACGCCGCGCAGGAGGACACCGACGTTATCGCCGGCAACCGCGCTGTCGAGGAGCTTGCGGAACATTTCAATGCCAGTGGCAACAGTCTTGCGAGGCTCGTCACGAAGACCGACGATCTCAACAGGCTCGTTGATCTTCAACATGCCGCGCTCAACACGACCCGTGGCAACCGTGCCGCGACCGGTAATCGTGAACACGTCTTCAACCGGCATAAGGAAGGGCTTATCGGTGTCGCGTTCGGGCGTCGGAATGTATTCGTCAACGGCGTCGAGGAGTTTAAGAATGTTTTCTTTCTGAGCGGCGTCGCCTTCGAGCGCGAGGAGAGCCGAACCCGCGATAACGGGGATGTCGTCGCCGGGGAATTCGTACTTGCTGAGCAGTTCGCGGACTTCCATCTCAACGAGTTCGAGGAGTTCGGGGTCGTCAACCTGATCAACCTTGTTAAGGAACACGACGATAGCGGGAACGCCGACCTGACGGGCAAGCAGGATATGTTCGCGAGTCTGGGGCATGGGACCGTCGGAGGCGGCAACGACGAGAATCGCGCCGTCCATCTGCGCGGCACCGGTGATCATGTTCTTAATATAGTCGGCGTGACCGGGGCAGTCGACGTGCGCATAGTGGCGTTTTTCGGTCTCATACTCAACGTGCGCGGTGTTAATCGTGATGCCGCGTTCGCGCTCTTCCGGAGCCTTATCGATGTTCTCGTAGGATTCGTATTTGGCGAAACCTTTTTCCGAGAGGATCTTAGTGATAGCCGCCGTCAAGGTGGTCTTGCCGTGGTCGATATGCCCGATAGTACCGATGTTTACGTGGGGTTTACTGCGGTCAAATTTCTGTTTTGCCATTTAAACAAACACTCCTTAGGTTGTAAAAGATTATCCAATCATTGAGCCGTTAATCAATCGGCTCTCCCTTGTATCTCGCAACGATAGCGTCCGCAATATTTTTGGGCACCTCGTCGTAGTAGGCAACTTCCATTGAGTAGGTACCGCGCCCTTGAGTTTTTGAGCGCAAGTCCGTCGAGTAGCCGAACATCTCGGACAGCGGAACGAACGCGTGGATTATCTGCAGGTTATTGCGCGGCTCCATGCCGTCAATCTTCCCGCGTCGCGAATTCAAATCGCCGATAACGTCGCCCATATAATCTTCGGGCACCGTGACCTCGACTTTGACGTAAGGCTCCAGCAACACGGGCTTAGCCTTTTCAGCCGCCGCCTTGAACGCCAACGAACCTGCGATTTTGAACGCCGCCTCGGAGCTGTCGACCTCGTGAAAACTGCCGTCGTAAACGGTCGCCTTCACGTCGACAATCGGGAAGCCCGCCAGTACGCCGTTCTCCATGGCTTGCTTGACGCCCGCCTCAATCGGATTGATGTACTCTTTGGGAATGACGCCGCCGACGATTTTGTTTTCAAAGACGAAGCCTGCGCCGGTCTCATTCGGCTCGATTTCAATCCAGCAGTGACCGTATTGCCCGTGTCCGCCCGTCTGACGAATGAATTTGCCTTCGCCCTTCTGCGCCTTGCGAATCGTCTCGCGGTAAGCAACTTGCGGCTCACCGACCTTGCAGTCAACGTGGAACTCTTGAAGCATACGATCAACGATAATCTGCAAATGCAACTCGCCCATGCCCGAAATTATGACTTGCCCGGTTTCGGCGTCTGTGCGCACTTTGAAGGTCGGATCCTCCTCGGCAAGCTTTTGGAGCGCGATACCCATTTTATCCTGGTCGTTTTTGGTTGAAGGTTCGACGGCAACCGAGATAACGGGGTCGGGGAACTCCATAGACTCAAGGATAATCGGGTGCGCCTCGTCGCAAAGGGTGTCGCCGGTGGTGGTATCCTTCAAGCCGACCGCCGCCGCAATGTCGCCGCTGTAGACGGTATCGATTTCCTTGCGGTTATTGGCGTGCATTTGGAGGATACGCCCGATGCGCTCCTTTTTGCCCTTGGTCGAGTTGTAGACGTAGGAGCCGCTTTTGAGCGAGCCGCTGTACACTCTGAAGAACGCGAGCTTGCCGACGAACGGATCGGTCATAATCTTGAACGCGAGGGCGGCAAAAGGTTCCTCGTCGCTTGCGGGACGCGAATCTTCGGAGCCGTCGGGCTTGACGCCTTCAATCGGGGGAATATCGGTGGGGGCGGGCATGTAGTCGACAATGGCGTCAAGCAACGGTTGCACGCCGCGATTGCGATAAGACGTGCCGCACGTGACGGGCGTCATTGTACAATCGAGCGTCGCCTTGCGAATGACGGCTTTAACCTCGTCGATTGTGACTTCCTCGCCGCCGAGATATTTCTCCATAAAATCATCGTCTTGTTCCGCGCAGGCTTCCAAAAGCTTATCGCGATAATCTTCCGCCATGTCGCGCATGTCGTCGGGGATTTCAACCTCATTGGCGACTTTGCCGAGGTCGTCCTCGTAGACAATCGCCTCCATTTTAACGAGGTCGATAATGCCTTGGAAGTTGTCCTCCGCACCTATAGGCAGTTGAATCGCAACGGCGTTGGTATGGAGCCGGTCGCGCATCATCTGGATAACGTGGTAGAAATCCGCGCCCGTGATGTCCATTTTGTTGACGTAAGCCATACGCGGGACGTTGTAACGCTCCGCCTGCCGCCAAACGGTTTCAGTTTGTGGCTCGACGCCGCCGCGTGCCGTCAATATGGCAAGTGCGCCGTCCAATACTCTCAAAGACCTTTCGACCTCGACCGTAAAGTCAACGTGACCGGGCGTGTCGATGATATTGATTCGGTGATTCTTCCAGAAACAAGTTGTCGCCGCCGATGTTATGGTAATGCCGCGTTCTTGTTCCTGCTTCATCCAGTCCATAGTCGCCGCGCCTTCGTGCACTTCGCCGAGCTTGTGATTGACACCCGTATAAAAAAGAATCCGCTCGGTGGTGGTCGTCTTGCCGGCGTCTATGTGCGCCATGATACCGATGTTGCGAGTTTTTTCCAGTGAAAACTCTCTAGACACGAAACTTGCTCCTTACCAGCGATAATGCGCGAAAGCCTTATTCGCCTCCGCCATCTTGTGGGTGTCTTCCTTTTTCTTGATTGACGCGCCGGTATTGTTGGCGGCGTCCATGAGTTCGCCGGAGAGGCGGGCGTCCATAGTCTTTTCGCCGCGCAGTCTGGCGTAATTTACCAACCAACGAATTCCCAAGGTCTGACGACGGTCGGGGCGCACTTCCACGGGGACTTGATAGTTTGCACCGCCCACGCGACGCGCTCTGACTTCCAGAACCGGCATTACATTTTTCAGTGCCGTCTCGAAGACTTCCAGCGGATCTTTGCCCGTCTTTTCCTTGATTGTCTCGAAGGCGTCATATACCACGCGCTGAGCTACGCTCTTTTTGCCGCTGAGCATGACTTTATTTATAAACTTCGCAACCGTCTTGGAGTGATAGACAGGATCCGGCAGAACGTCTCGTTTAGGTACGGAACCTTTTCTTGGCATTGCTGCTCCTCCTTTTGAGCTTTTAGCGGTTGAGCTTTCAGCTTTTAGGCTAACAGCTAACAGCTAATAAGCTAACAGCTTACTTTTTCTTCGCCTTAGCTTTCTTTGCGCCGTATTTTGAACGCGCTTGCTTGCGGTCTTGAACGCCGGCGGTATCGAGGGAGCCGCGAATGATATGGTAGCGAACACCCGGCAAATCCTTGACGCGCCCGCCGCGAATTAAAACAACGCTATGCTCCTGCAGATTATGCCCTATGCCGGGGATATATGCAGTGACTTCGATAGCGTTGGTCAAGCGGACACGTGCGACCTTACGAAGTGCCGAATTCGGTTTCTTGGGCGTCGTCGTGTATACGCGAGTGCACACGCCGCGTTTCTGCGGGCACTCCTTCAGAGCCGGAGCGGTGGATTTCTCCTCCAACATCTGACGACCTTTCCTTACCAATTGGTTTATGGTTGGCATGCGCCCACCTCCTTCCGATTTATTGATGCCTGTTTAAAAGCGGCGTAATGTTATCATTGGCAAAAATGGCTGTCAAGCGCGCCATTACGCGACCTTTTAACGCAACTTTTCTCAGCAAAAAAACGCTGTCCGCCGCCGACAAACCGCGCCGTTACGCCAAAGTCTCGCGCCTCGATTCGTAAGCGGGGGAGGAAGGATTTCTATAGGTGTTTATCGGCGTCAATGCTTAACTGAAACCTGCGGAGCCGAAAAGCCGTTGTTCGCCATCTGACAGCAGTTGTTTGCTTGCCTGTGAAAATGTTCACTCTGCGCGGCGGCGAAATGCAAGATTACCTTCGGTCATGCCGATTCACCTTTATTTTCAGACAGTAAAAAAATCTCCCCGCCCTCACGAGCGAAGAGACCGATTATAAGTTACTTTTTCTTGACGGCGGTTTTTATGTAAAGCTCACGAAGTTGCTTTTCGTCGACTTCGCCGGGCGCGTGGCTCATCGGGTCAATCGCGCTCTGCGTCTTCGGGAAGGCTATCACGTCGCGAATCGATTTGCGCTTAGCCATAAGCATTACCAGGCGGTCAAGTCCGAATGCTATTCCGCCGTGCGGAGGCGTGCCGTATTCAAACGCGTCCATAAGGAAACCGAACTTCGCATGAGCCTCCTCAGCCGTCAAGCCGATAGCCTCAAAGACTTTCTCCTGAACGTCGCGGCGATATATGCGCAAACTGCCGCCGCCGACTTCCACGCCGTTTAAAACTATGTCGTAGGCGTTCGCCTTAACCTTGTCGGGCGCGGTCAGCAGTAAGTCAATATCCTCCTCACGCGGCGACGTAAACGGGTGGTGCATTGCCTTGTAACGTTTGTCCTCCTCGACGTACTCGAACATCGGGAAATCCACTACCCACAGGAAGCAAAGCTTGTTCGGGTCGATTAAGCCTCTGCGCCGCGCCATTTCCAAACGTAATTCGCCCAAAGCTTGAGCCACGACCGACGGCTTGTCTCCGACGACCAACAGCAAATCGCCCGTCTCGCAACCCGTGGCTTTCTTGACAGCCTCGAACGTCTCCTCGCTGTAAAATTTCTTGAACGGCGATTTGACGCCCTCCGCCGAATATTGAATCCACGCCAAACCTTTAGCCCCGTAAGTCTTGACGTACTCAACCAAACCGTCAAGCTCCCTGCGCGGAATGTCCGCGTAGCCTTCGACGCGGATAACCTTAATCTGCCCGTTGTTTTCGAGGACGCTGTTAAAGACTTTGAACTCCGAACCCTTGACCAGCTCCGAAATGTCTTGAAGCTCCATACCGAATCGCATATCGGGCTTGTCGGAACCGAAACGCCGCATTGCCTCCTCCCAACTCATGCGCTCAAACGGCGTCTTAACCTCAACGTCGAGCGTCGCCTCAAAGATTTGCTTGATAAGCCCCTCCATGAGCGTGAGGATTTGGTCTTGATTGAGGAACGACGTTTCTATATCGAGTTGCGTGAATTCGGGCTGCCTGTCTGCGCGGAGGTCTTCGTCGCGGAAACAGCGCACGATTTGGAAATACTTTTCAAAGCCCGAAACCATAAGCAACTGCTTGAAGATTTGCGGCGATTGCGGCAGGGCGTAGAATTGCCCCGGATTGAGGCGGCTCGGTACCAAAAAGTCGCGGGCACCTTCGGGCGTCGAGCGGCAAAGCATCGGCGTTTCGATCTCAAGGAAGCCGTTGGCGTCGAGGTAGTCGCGCATAATCTTCGTAACGCGGTGGCGCAACATGATATTGCGTTGCATTTCGGGGCGGCGCAGGTCAAGATAGCGATAGCGCAAGCGAACGTTTTCGTCCGCGTCCACGCCGTCCTGAATGTAAAACGGCGGAGTCTTTGCCTTGTTGAGTATCCTAAGCTCGGCGACGAGAATCTCAATTTCGCCGGTCGCCATTTTCGGATTGATTGTATCTTCCGAACGCGCACGAACGGAGCCGCGCACGCCGATAACAAATTCGTTGCGGAGCGTCTCAGCCTTGGCGAAGTCAAGCCCCTCGGTCGAGCCGTCGAAGACAATCTGAACTATGCCGCTCCTGTCGCGCATATCGACGAAGATTAAGCCGCCGTGGTCGCGCCGACGCGATACCCAGCCCGCGAGCTGTACCTCCTTGCCCACGTCTGTGATTCGGAGTTCGCCGCATTGCGCCGTTCGCTCCATGCCTGTCAATGTTTCCAAATTTATTACCTCCTTAAAGTCAAACAATCATAATTAACGGCGGGCGTCCTGTCAACCATTGCCAAAGCCCGTCGCGTGTTATAAAGTACCGCAAAAACTTTGGAGGGCTGATTATGAATTCTACTCCGTTCAGCGATAAGCCGTGGCGTCCGTTTTTTATCAGAGATTTATTTGAAGTGTTTTTGCCTTCGGGCGACACGCAAGCCGATAAATGCGAGCCGGGCGATATTCCATTAGTTTCGGCGGGTTCAAGCAATAACGGCGTTTGCAAGCTCATAAAGTGTGGCGACGAAAAATCCAAACTCTATGACGGCAACCTCATCAGTGTCGACATGTTCGGGCAAGCCTTTTTCCACCCTTACAAATTTTATTGCGTGTCGCATGGCAGAGTTAATCTTTTGCAGCCGCGCCGCGATTTGAATCGATACCACTTTATGTTTATTTGCACGTCGATAAACACCGCGACTAAGGGAAAGTTTTCCTATAATCAAATGTGCTCCAGCAAGCGAATTGCGCGGTTGCCCATTCAACTTCCCGTCGACGAGAGTGGCAAGCCCGATTATGACTACATGGAGACTTACACGCGTCGAATCGAGACGGAACAGATTGAACGGTATCGTGAATTCGTTTCTATCGCCGACGCCGCGCAGGTTCCGCCGCTCAATCAAAAGCGTTGGAGACCGTTCATTATCGGCGAGCTGTTCAGATTGGAGGCGGGCAAGTCCAAGGGCTTGAATCATCTGGAGGAAGACGAGCAAGGCGTTCCGTACCTTGGCGCGACCAATCGCAACAACGGCGTGCTGACGTTCGTGCGTCCCGTCGAAAGTTTGATTCAGCGCGGCAACCGCATAGCGTTCATACGCAACGGCGAGGGCTCAATCGGCTATTCCGTCTACAAGCGCGAGGATTTCATTGCCACGAGCGACATCACCTGCGGCTACGCTGACTTCCTGAACGAATACGTCGGGCTGTTCATTACGACGGTAGCGGATAAGGTTCGCGGCAAGTACAGCTTCAATTACAAGCGGAGCGATACGCGTCTGCGGAACGAACGGCTTATGTTACCCGTGAACGACGACGTCGAGCCTGATTTTGATTACATGGAGGCTTACGTGCGCAACGAGACTGCAAAGATTTATCGGCGGTATTTGGCTTACGTCGACGAACAAAAACAGGACGAGCTCTGAAGCCCGTCCCGTTCTTGTGCTTACGGAAAGGATTATTTGCGGAGATTCAACTGCGCGATAAGTTCGCGGTAACGATTGATGTCCTTTTTGTTGAGGTAGTTCAAGAGGCGGCGGCGTTGCCCGACCATCTTCAACAACCCGCGGCGGGAATGATGATCCTTCTTGTGTTGCTTGAGGTGTTCGGTCAAGTAGGAAATACGCGCCGTGAGCAATGCGACTTGAACTTCGGGCGAGCCGGTGTCGCCTTCGTGCATCGCGAATTTGTCCATAATCTCCTGTTTTGCCTGCTTGTCTAACATGTCATGTCCTCCTGCGTTTAAGTTTTGTCCGTCAGCTCCAGTTCGCGTCGGAGTGTCGCCGAACCGCGCCGAGGTTAAGATTGACGCAGTTTAACACAACAATAAATCGGCGTCAAGTCAAGGCGGGGTCTTTTGCGTCGTTGAGTTCAAAAGCCCGCGCTCTGTCAATACAGGTGGCGCATTGCCCGCAAGGAACTTCGCCGCGTTCGTAACAGCTCCACGTCAGGTGATAGGGCGCACCCAGCTCCAAACCGACCTTGACGACGGCGGCTTTGCTTTGACCGAGGAAGGGCGCGACGAGCTTAATTTTTTCATAGGTACCGATACGAATCGCCGCGCTCATGGCGGCAACGAAATCTGCGCGGCAATCGGCGTAGGCAAAAGCAGCGGCGTCGTCAGCGTGCACACCGATATAAACCGCGACGCTTGAATCGTCGTAAAGTCCGTCCGCGAAACTTGCCGCCATAGAGAGCATAAGCCCGTTGCGGAAGGGGACATAGGTCGAAATGCGCGGCGAGTTACCTTGCTTAATCTGCGCGGCGTAGGAGCCTTTATCGAGCGGGGCGTCGGAAGTGTTAAGCAACGCGGAATGCGACAGGCGGAAGACTTCCGAGGCGTCCAATTCGTAGTGGGCGACGTTGTAAAATTTGGCGACGTTTTGAGCCGCCTCCAGCTCTTTGGCGTGACGTTGCCCGTAAAAAACGGAAAGCGTCGACACGTCCGCCGCGCCGAATTTTTTAACCGCCAAAGCCAAACATGTCGTCGAATCAAGTCCGCCGCTTGAGAGTACCAGTGCCTTAGCCATTTGCCGCCTCGAAAACTTTCTTGACGTTGGCGCGGCATTCTTCGTAAGTTTCGCCGGGGTGCGCCTCGTAGATTTTATTGCCGTCAACGTACATGGTGGGGACGTAGTAATAATCGGCGAACTTGCCGGCGAGCTTGGGCTGAGTATTTTCGTCGATAACCTCAATGTCGGCGGGCGGATAATTTTGTTTAAGTTCGTCAATCGCTCTGAAAGCCGCCGCGCAGTAGGGACAGCCCTCCATTTTAATCAGTGTGATTTTTTTCATGATAACCTCCTAACTTGCAAGAACCTCCGCGCCGTTTTCGGTGATAAGAATCGTCTTTTCCCATTGCGCCGACAAACTGCCGTCTTTGGTGCGAACAGTCCAATGGTCGTCCTCGTCGACAATAACCTTGTAATCGCCCGCGTTAATCATCGGCTCGACGGTAAGCACAATGCCCGGTACCATAAGCATACCCGTTTCCGCCTTGCAATCGTGACTGACGAACGGCTCCAAATGGAATTGCTTGCCTACGCCGTGCCCGCCCAAATCCGTGACGACCGAGTAGCCGTTATCGTGCGCCATCTTGCCGCAAGCCGCGCCTATGTCGCCTACGAAATGCCACGCCTTAGCCGCCGCAATGCCCGCCTCCATGATGTCGTGCGTCGTGTCGATAAGGTGTTGAGCTTCGGGCGAAATGTCGCCGACGGTGTACATGCGCGAGGCGTCGGCAAAGTAGCCGTCCAGGTCGGTGGTAATGTCAATGTTGAGTATGTCGCCCGCCTTGAGAATCTCCTTGCGCGAGGGGATACCGTGGCAGACGACGTTGTTGACGGAAATGCAAATGCTCTTTGGAAAGCCCTCAAAGCCGAGGCAACTGGGGTGTGCGCCGTGACTTACAATGAACTCATGCGCGGCATTGTTCAGCGTCAAGGTATCGACGCCCTCTTTAACCAGCTCGTTCATCAAGTCCAATGCGCCCGTGTTGATAACCGCCGCCCGCTTAATGCCCTCAATATCCGCCGCAGTGTTAATCAGACGTTTGGGCGGACGGACTTGCTGTTTAGCCTTGATAAATTTTATCTCGTCAATCCGTGCGTCAAAGTCGGCGTGGCATTTCTTGTACTTTTTGCCTGAGCCGCACCAACACGGGTCGTTTCGTTTCATATGTCGCAACATCTCCTTGAAAAACCGTATCATGGATTATTCCTCATCGGACAATCGAGCTTGCCGCAAGCCGCGCAGTCTTTCTTATGTGTCGAAGATTTCTTGGCAAGCCCTATAATCGCGGTGACGGACTTGCGCGGCTCCAACATCATCGCCGAGGTTAAAGTCATGTCGATTTGCTTTGCGCCCGCGATTGTAAAAAGTTTTTCCTGCGCTGTCAAATTCCAATCGCCGTAGCCGGGGCTGAATCGCCAACGCAATTTGAATCCGTCTTTGGCGAAGGTCGCCGCGAAATGTTTTTCCATAGCGTCCGCCGCCTGTTCGACTGCCGCAGTCGCCGCCGCGTCCAAAAGCACCGAAGCCAAATATTCTCCGCGCTCGAACTTGCGGGTAATTTCGCGCTCAAGCTCCAAGCCGACGGTCGCCGCCATGCAGATAACCCGCCGGCAACCATCCAGGTGTTTGACAATCGACTTGCCCTCAAGCTCAAAGGGCGGCTCGCTCAAGACGGTATGCCTCGCGCTGTCGTAGTCGTAAACCTCCCACGCGCCGCGAACCTCCATAAGCAACAGAGCCTCCGCGCAGGCGTCGCGGATATTTTGCTCGCCGAAGCCTTGAGCCTTCCGCAAGCCCGCATATCGACGAGTTTCCGCCGCGTCTACCTCCAAAATCTGTGCGTTGTATATCGGCACTTTGCCAGCCTCCTCTTCCACAATCCTCAACATTACAGCCGCATTAAAATTTGTAATTTTTTACTTAAGAATTTCATTCTGCTTATAGACAAGCCAAAAAAAATCGATTAAAATAGCGAGGCGAAAAATTTTTCAGCAACCTTTCAGGGAGGAATGTTTCATGAAGAATAAAATCACAGTCAACAAGATGAACGAGAAGCTCCATTTCTACCTAATCTCAAACGGCAAGCGTTATTATCTGTTCACTCAAGATTTCTCGAAAGGCGTCTATCAATTTTTCAAGAGCGGGCGATCCGAGTCCGAACTGCACAAGTACAACTTATGGCGTAAAAATCCCCGTCTGGACAAGACTATCGAGAAACTGCCGCTGTATGTGCGCTACGTCCTGAAGGAGGAAAGTGCCGCCTAAAAATCAATCAGAGTAAAAATTATCTCCCGTCGGAAGTTCGGCGGGAGTTTTTTATTTTGTTTTCAGAATTACCACGGTTGCGGGGTCATGGGGGTGACGACGCCGAATTTGTATCCCCAATCGCGCAGGAAGTGAATCAGCTCCGGCAAGGCTTTAACGGTCTCCTGCTTATCGGCGGTGGAGTGCATGAGGATAATCACCGAACGCGGCGGATTGTCGCCCAGATATTTCAAGACGTTGTTGACTTGCGTGGAGGCGTTCGGCTTGGAGGGCGTGGCGTCTTCGGTGAGGACGTTCCAATCGTGCTCAATGTAGCCGCAATCCTCAATCATCGTCCAATAGTTAGCGCTGAACATGCCCACGCCGCCCGGCGCACGAATCGTAAACGGGCGCACGCCGATAACGTCCTTAATCGCGGCGTCGGTCTTTATGATTTGCTCCATGAAACTCCAGGGGCTTTTATAAAGCTCGTCGTAGCGGTGATTGTAGCTGTGGTTGCCTATGGCGTGCCCCTCGTTGAAGATGCGCTTAAGCACGCCGGGATTAGCCTCGACCATGTTGCCGCAGACGTAGAAAGTCGCCTTGACGCCCTCCGCCTTGAGGATGTCCAAAATCTGCGGCGTGACTTTATCGTCGGGTCCGTCGTCGAAGGTAAGATAAACCGTCGACTCGGTGTAGTAAGGCTCCAGGTCGGGCAAGACTATCGGCAAGCCCTTTTCCTGCCGCTCCCAAATTATATATTGGTCGTAGACGGGGACGGACGGGTCGTCCAGTTGCAAGTTGGAAAAGTCGTCCGCCGCCACAATGTAATCTTTGCCCTCCACGGCGACGGGAGCCGGCTCTTCAACCTGCGCGGATTCGTCCGATTTGTCTTCCGCCACCTCGGTCGGGATTTGATTCACGTCCGCCGATTTGCGCTCCTCGCCGCAACTTACAAACACCGCCGTCAACACGATTAAAATCAGTAAACAAAAAAATTTTTTCATGAGCTGCTCCTCTCTAAGCAAAGTGCTAAAACTATAACGCAACCTGCAATCAGAATCAAGCCCGAAAAATTTTTTGGCGCAATTAAAGGGTTGACGGGAAAATTAGGGAATAACCCCCGCGAGGTGATTTGATGAACGATAAAAATTTGTTCCTGTATAACTTGGCGGTCGTGGCGATTTTCAAGAACGAGGGGCGTTATCTGCGTGAGTGGCTGGATTATCATTTGCTTGCCGGCGTGGAGCATTTTTATCTGTACAACAACGACAGCACCGACGATTATCGGGAAGTGCTTGCGCCTTACGTGGAGGGCGGCTTCGTGACGCTGACCGATATGCCCGGCAAGTTGCCGATGTATCCCGCCTATGACGACGCCATTACCCGTTACCGCTTTAAGTGTCGCCATATGGCGTTTATCGATTTGGATGAGTTCCTTTATCCCAAATCTGCGCAGAGTGTCGCCGAGGTCGTCGCGGAGCTTCTGGCTGAATATCCGCAGGCGGCGGCTTTGGGCGTCAACTGGCAATGCTTCGGCTCCAACGGGCAGGATAAAGCCGATTACAATCGCGGCGTCCTTGAACGGTTTACGCGTCGTGCGCCGAGCGATTGGATTGTCGTCAAGGACAAGGACAACATGACCGGCAATGTCACGATTAAGAGCATTGTGAATCCGCGCCGCGTCGAGTGCTGGTGGAGTCCGCATTACGCCTCTTATTTCCGCGATTTTTATTCCGTCAACGCGAACGGTGCCAAGACCCTTTACATAAGCGGCTATCCCGTCGCCGCCGATAAAATCGTCGTCAATCACTACTACACCAAGTCGCGTGAGGAGTACGAGACCAAAAAGTTGCCCAAAGGTTCGGCGTGCTTTGTCGATAATCCCTACCTAATGGAGGATTTCAATACTTACGACCGCAACGAGGAATTTGACGACGGCATTTTAAAATATCGCGCCGCCCGCGCAGATTCGTTTACGTTTGAGCGTGCCGAGGAGCGGCTACATCGGGTGGAGGCGGCTTTAATCGAGACGCTGACGCAACGCTCGCCCTTCGACGCGCCGCACGAATTCTTTATCGGCAAGCTTGAAACGTTCCTGACGTGTCGGGCGGTGGCTGAGTTGCTTGACGTAAAAATCGGCGGGCGTTCGGCGGAGGAGTACGCGCTGGCGTGGATTTATCGGACGCTCAATCAGAACGGCGCATTGACTTACGCAGACCTTCAGCTGTTCGTCGACGTGCTGCCCGACCTCATGACGCGCCCGTTCCCGCTTGCGAAGAAAACGATTCAAGCGTTCGCGGCGAAGTTGTTGCCCGTCATGCAGGACGCCGCCCGAAACTTCCAAACGTGGAAGGACTACAACAATCTGCGGCGACTTCAACGCTTGCTGAGCGCGGCGGGCTGATTCGGAGGAATTCACATGGTTGATAAAAATTTGTTCCTGTATAATCTGGCGGTTGTCGCTATATTCAAGAACGAGGGGCGTTATCTGCGTGAGTGGCTGGATTATCATTTGCTTGCCGGCGTGGAGCATTTTTATCTGTACAACAACGACAGCACCGACGATTATCGGGAAGTGCTTGCGCCTTACGTGGAGGGCGGCTTCGTGACGCTGACCGATATGCCCGGCAAGTTGCCGATGTATCCCGCCTATGACGACGCCCTTGAACGTCACCGCTTTAAGTGTCGCTATATGGCGTTCATCGATTTGGACGAGTTCCTTTATCCCAAATCTGCGCGGAGCGTTGTCGAGGTCGTCGACGAGATTTGGGCGGATAAAATTGACGTGGCGGCTTTGGGTATCAATTGGCAATGCTTCGGCTCCAACGGGCAAGATAAAGCGGATTACAATCGCGGCGTCTTGGAGCGGTTTACGCGTCGTGCGCCGAGCGATTGGATTTTCAAAAACGGCGACGGCACCGACAGCGGCAACATTTATATCAAATCCGTTATGAATCCGCGCCTGGTCGATTATTCCATAAGCCCGCATTACGCGATTTATTTCAGCGAGTTGAAGTCGATAAACACCGCCGGCGTTGAAACTTTTCGTGCGGGCAGTCACCCCATTGCCGCCGATAAGCTTGTCCTGAATCACTACTACACCAAGTCGCGCGAGGAGTATGAGACCAAAAAATTGCCCAAAGGCTCGGCGTGCTACGTCAATAATCCTTACGTCATGGAGGGCTTTCGCAACTACGACCGCAACGAGGTTTTTGACGACGGCATTTTGAGGTATCGAGCCGCCCGCTCCGATTCGTTTACGTTTGAGCGTGCCGAGGAGCGGCTTCGTCGTGTGGAGGCGGCATTGGTCGATACTCTTACGCAACGGTCGCCCGCAAATGCGCCGCCTGAGTTTTTCGTCGGCAAGTTGGAAACGTTCCTGACGTGTCGGGCGGTGGCTGAGTTGCTTGACGTAAAAATCGGGGGGCGTTCGGCGGAGGAATACGCGTTGGCGTGGATTTATCAGACGCTGGTCCGTGCAGATTCGCTGACTCAAGCGGAACTGGACTTGCTGATTAAAAATTTGCCCGACTTGTTGGCGCGACCGTTCCCGTTGAGCGGCAAGCTGAAGCGTTTGATTCAAGACACGGTCATTCCGTCTTATTGCGAGGCGTTGAAGACTTTTCACGATTGGCAGGCGCGAGCCAAAATGCTTTATGTTCAGCGGCTCCTGCGCCTGATAAATTGATTTCGTTATCGGACGCTGACCCGCGCAGATTCGCTGACTCAAGCGGAGATTGACTTGCTGATTAAAAATCTGCCCGACCTGTTGGCGCGACCGTTCCCGTTGAGCGGCAAGCTGAAGCGTTTGATTCAAGACACGGTCATTCCGTCTTATTGCGAGGCGTT